>CACLGU010000069.1 GCA_902606505.1 uncultured Prochlorococcus sp. | reverse complement strand
AAAAATAGTTTTATTGTGAAATTAAGTAGATTCTTATTTCATTTTGACCTATAACAAATAGATCATTATTTGTTTTTCTATAAAAATCTCAATGGTTCATTCTATACACCCAAGAACTGTTCAAGAGGTTAAGGAAAAGGCAGATATTGTTGACGTTATATCTGAACATATTGTTCTTAAGAAGAAAGGCAAGGAATTTGTAGGGATATGTCCTTTTCATGATGATACTAAGCCATCTATGACAGTATCACCAAGTAAACAATTCTATTATTGTTTTTCTTGTGGTGCTGGAGGCAACTCTATTAAATTTTTAATGGAATTTACTCGTGCAAATTTTTCTGATGTTGTACTTTCTCTTGCTAAGAAAAATAATATTAATGTTGAAAATCTTGAAGGTCCCCAATTAGAAGCATATAAAAAACAATTATCTAGAAAGGAAGAGCTTTATAAAATATTAAGAGTCACTAAAAATTGGTTTAAGTCTCAATTAAATAATTCTCTTGGTGTGGAAGCTATGGAATATTTAACATCCAAGAGAAAATTGAGTAATAAAATTATTGATGACTTTGAATTAGGTTTTGCCCCAAATTCATGGAATGATTTATTTAACTATTTATCTAAGGTAGAGAAATTTCCAATTAATTTAATATTGGCCTCAGGTCTAGCAATTTCAAAAGATAATTCCGACAAGATATATGATCGTTTTAGAAATCGATTAATCGTTCCAATACATGATATGCAAGGACGAGTTGTTGCCTTTGGTGGTAGATCTCTTGATGGACAGGAACCCAAATATCTTAATTCTCCTGAATCAGAGATATTTGAAAAAGGGAAAATGTTGTTTGCATTTGAAAAAGCATCTAGCAATATAAGGAAAAACGATAAAGCTATTATTGTTGAAGGATACTTTGATGTAATTTCTCTTCATGCAAAAGGTATTAATAATTCTGTAGCTTCCTTAGGTACCGCATTAAATAAATATCAAATTTCTCAATTATGTAGATGTACAGATAACAAAAATATAATTTTGAATTTTGATTCTGATAATGCAGGAATATTAGCTACAAAAAGAGTAATAAAAGAAGTCGAAAGCTTATCTCTCCATGATCAAATTAATCTAAAGATTCTTCAACTTAATGACTTTAAAGATCCTGATGAGTTTTTGAATAACCATACTCCAAGGGAGTACTATAACTTAATTGATAATTCATCCTTTTGGATTGATTGGGAGATTGATCAGATTTTTAAAGACAAAGATTTAACTAAGTCTGAAAATTTCCAGAGTGTAATTTCTTTAATAGTAAAATTGTTGAGTAAATTACCACAATCATCAACTAGAACTCATTACTTGCAAAAAGTTTCTGAACGATTGAGTAAGGGACAAGCAAGGTTAGCGATACAGTTTGAACAAGATTTACGAAATCAAGTCAAGGGATTTCGTTGGCACGGTAGATCAAAAAAATTTGAACAACCAAATGAAACATCTCGCCGTGAGAAAAATGAATCTGAAATAATTTTTTATTATTTGCATTGTCCGGATCTTCGTCTTTTCATTCGCGATGAATTTCTTAAAAGAGAAATTAATGGTTTTAGCACTAAATTTATTCAAAATTTGTGGGAAATCATTTTAAAAATTGAACAAACTAATTTGGGTTTAAATTATTTAAACGAATTAAAACAATCAAATAGTCAAACTCTACAAAAAGAGTTTTCTGCTATTAACTTAATTTCACTTCTATCTGACTACTTTGCTATTAATATTCCTGATGCATCAAATAAAATTAATAATTTTGTTAACCCAAATGAACTGTTTTTAACATTGCTTAATAATCCTAAAGATAATTTACTTGGAACTTTATCACTTCTTGAGAAATACAATTCTTTAAAAAGATGTAGACACTTGATTGAATCTTGGGGATCTCAAAGAATGAAAACGTTAGAAAATTGCATATCTATCTTGATTGATAATCCCTCTTCAGGTTTATCAGAGACTAATAAAGAGATAGATG
>CACLGU010000068.1 GCA_902606505.1 uncultured Prochlorococcus sp. | reverse complement strand
GACTAATTTACAAGATAAAAAAATTGATAAACCTAATATTTTTAAAAAAGAAGATTGGTCAAGTGCTTATCAAAATGTAGAAAAGGAGCTAACTAAAGAGCCTCTAAAAATTAGCAAAGGTAGCAATATTAAAAATTTAAATGGAACATTATTAAGAAATGGACCAGGAATATTAGAGAGAAGTGGACAATGGGTTCATCATCCATTTGATGGGGATGGGATGATAACATCCATAAAATTCGAAAATGGTCAGCCATTTTTAACAAATAGATTTGTTAAAACTAAAGGCTATTTGGAAGAAGAAAAAATAGATAAATTTATTTATAGAGGTGTTTTTGGAACACAAAAAAATGGAGGAATTTTAAATAATGCATTAGATCTAAAATTCAAGAATATCGCTAATACACATGTCATTAAATTAGGAGATGAAATTCTCGCATTGTGGGAAGCAGCAGGTCCACATGCAATGGATCCTGAGAGTCTTGAAACTATTGGTTTAACAACATTAAAAGGAGTACTCAAGCCTAACGAAGCATTCAGCGCTCATCCCAAATCAGACCTAAACTCAAATGCATCTTCAGAACTTTTAGTCACTTTTGGAGTACAAACCGGGCCAAAAAGTACCATTAGATTAATGGAATTTGATAATGCTGGTACAGATTCTGGAAAGCTCATTTTTGACAGAAAAGATACCTTTAATGGCTTTGCATTCCTTCATGATTTCGCAATTACAACTAATTGGGCAATTTTTTTACAGAATGCTATTGATTTCAATCCTCTCCCATTTGTAATGGGTCAAAGAGGAGCAGCACAATGTCTAAAGTCAAACCCAAATAAAAAGGCAAAGTTTTTTATCATCCCCAGAGAAAGTGGATTATTTAGAGGACAGCCTCCTTTAACAATAGATGCTCCAGAAGGATTCGTTTTTCATCATGTAAACGCATTTGAAAAAGATTCCAAAATCGTTTTAGATAGTATTTTTTATGATGATTTCCCATCAGTTGGTCCTGATGAAAATTTTAGGGATATTGACTTTGATAAATATCCAGAAGGAAAACTGAAAAGATCAATTATCGATCTAAAGACAAAAACTTGTGAACTTGAAACTTTCAGTGAACAATGTTGTGAATTTGCTGTTGTTAATCCTAAAAACTTAGGATTAAAAGCAACTTTTAGTTGGATGGCAAGCACATTTCAAAAGCTGGGGAACGCGCCACTTCAAGCAATAAAAAAAATAAATTTAACAACTAAGGAAGAAATTTTTTGGTCAGCAGGTCCAAGTGGATTTGTTAGTGAACCAATTATGGTTCCATCAGAAAACTCTTCAAAAGAAGATGAGGGATTTTTATTTATGCTTCTATGGAACGGAGAAAGAAGAGGAAGCGATTTAGTGATATTAGACGCAAAAGACTTAAAAGAATTAGCTGTTTATGAATTACCCATTTCAATTCCTCATGGCCTTCATGGATCTTGGGTTAATTGAATTTAAGAAAAAATTTCAATTAAATCTGGAATAATTTTTTTTAATGCTTTACCTCTATGGCTACAAGAGTCTTTAATATCATTATTCATTTCTGCGAAAGTTAATCTGGTAGAACTCTCCTCAAAAATTGGGTCATACCCAAAACCACTTTTTCCTCTGGGGTTTAAAATGATATTGCCATGACATTTAGCCTCAGATTCAATAATCACTTCACCATTTGGGGAACAAACACAAATATTAGCAATAAAAAAAGCACTTCTATTTTGAACTCCATCAAGTTCTCTTAAAACTCGTTCAATTCTCTTCTGATCATTTTCTGCATATCTAGATGAGTAAATGCCAGGCTTACCACCTAGTGCTTCAATACAAATTCCTGAATCATCTGCTATTGAAAAATTATTCGTTTTTCTCGAAACTTCACTCGCTTTTTTAATTGCATTATCTCTAAATGTCAGTCCATCTTCTTCAACTTCTAATGATTCTGGCTGGAGTAACAATTTACAATTAACTCCAGCAAGCAATTTCTTATATTCTTCAATTTTACCTTTA
>CACLGU010000067.1 GCA_902606505.1 uncultured Prochlorococcus sp. | reverse complement strand
AGGAGTTCTTCTTGTTGGTCCCCCAGGTACTGGTAAAACATTACTCGCAAAAGCTGTAGCTGGAGAAGCAGGTGTACCTTTTTTCTCAATATCAGGCTCAGAATTTGTAGAGATGTTTGTAGGAGTTGGAGCTAGCAGAGTTAGAGATCTTTTTGAACAAGCTAAAAAGAATGCTCCTTGTATTGTTTTCATTGACGAAATAGATGCAGTGGGAAGACAAAGAGGCGCTGGTATGGGGGGAGGTAATGATGAAAGAGAACAAACATTAAACCAACTCCTAACAGAAATGGACGGTTTTGAAGGTAATTCAGGAATAATAATCGTTGCTGCTACCAACAGACCGGATGTTTTAGATTCAGCTTTAATGCGTCCTGGAAGATTCGATAGACAGGTAACAGTTGATAGACCAGATTATGCAGGTAGATTGCAAATATTAAATGTTCATGCGAAAGATAAAACTCTTTCAAAAGATGTTGATTTAGACAAAGTTGCTAGAAGAACTCCAGGATTTACTGGTGCTGATTTAGCTAATCTTTTAAATGAAGCAGCAATACTAGCAGCTAGAAAAGATTTAGATAAGGTAAGTAATGATGAAGTCGGTGATGCCATCGAAAGAGTTATGGCTGGTCCGGAAAAGAAAGATAGAGTCATTAGTGATAAGAAAAAAGAATTAGTTGCTTATCACGAAGCTGGTCATGCTCTCGTAGGAGCATTAATGCCTGATTATGATCCTGTAGCAAAAGTTTCCATAATTCCAAGAGGTCAAGCTGGAGGTTTAACCTTCTTTACTCCAAGTGAAGAAAGAATGGAATCAGGCCTATACTCTCGTTCTTACCTTCAAAATCAAATGGCTGTAGCTCTTGGTGGAAGAGTTGCTGAAGAAATAGTCTATGGAGAAGAAGAAGTAACAACTGGAGCTTCAAATGATTTACAACAAGTAGCAAATGTAGCAAGACAAATGATCACTAAATTTGGCATGAGTGACAAAATAGGGCCAGTTGCTCTAGGTCAATCCCAAGGTGGAATGTTTCTTGGAAGAGATATGAGCTCTACAAGAGACTTTTCTGAAGACACGGCTGCAACAATTGATGTAGAGGTTTCAGAACTTGTTGATGTTGCATATAAAAGAGCTACAAAAGTTTTATCAGATAATAGAACTGTTCTGGACGAAATGGCTCAAATGCTAATTGAAAGGGAAACTATAGATACTGAAGATATTCAAGATTTGCTTAACCGCTCAGAAGTAAAAGTCGCAAACTATATTTAAGAGCGAAAATATAAATTTTTAATGAATAATAAAGAAGAATCTTTTTCGGAGTTACTGAAAATTGATTCTTTTTTTTTACTTATAAAACCTGAAGATAATATTTACTCAAATACCTCTATAAGAAATTCACTTTTTGAAGAATTAGAAAACTTAGTAAAATTAGGATTAAATAATATTGAAATAAGTTGGTCTAACAACGAAAATTGGTTCGATTTTGTATCCGATATCAAAATTAAATATCCAAGAATTAATTTAGGCTCTGCCTCCATAGTTAATAAGCAATCAATAGAAGATTCTTTAAAAATTGGATTAAATTTTTCGATGATGAAATTTTGGGATAAAGATCTTTTCAATTATGCGCAGTCAAAAAATTATTTATTAATTCCTGGAATTAATAATTTAAAAGATCTTAAGGAAGCGATAGATTTAAATTGCAACATTATCAAAATTTACCCAATAAAAAGTATAGATAGTTGGATAGATATACTCAACTATAAAAATATTGATTTCATTGCTGCTGGAGGACTATCAATCAATGATTTAAAAACTTATAAATCTTTAGGGTATAAAGCAATCGTAATTGGAGATAAAGCTATCAAAAATAAAAAATTTGATCCAAAAATATTTGAATGGCTCAAAAATAATTAAGTTAAGGATAAATATAATTTATTCAACAAAACTACTACTTATTTATTAAGTCACATTGAGCATGATTTAGAAGCAAATGATCAGCAAGTACTAAAGCTACCATAGCATCAACCATGGGAACTGCTCTTGGTAAAACACATGGATCGTGTCTCCCTTTTGCTTTCATAAGTACTTCTTTACCTTCA
>CACLGU010000066.1 GCA_902606505.1 uncultured Prochlorococcus sp. | reverse complement strand
TCTGATTTTTTGGGAATTGTATTTGAAATTGATTTTGAAAAAAAAATTTTATCAAATTTTTCTGAGCAGATATTTGTTGATCATATAAAAGACTGTTCAAAACCTGAAACATTTTGGTTTAAAGGTTTTGAAGATCAATCTACTCATTCTTTTCTTTATAGGCCGCTTGTTGAAAATTATAGAAAGCCACCGCTCCTTGTTAGAGCTCATAGCGGACCAACTTCATATTTTGATGGATCGTATAATTCCGAAGTTCAATATTGGACCACGAAGGGATTTTTTGTCGCTGAAGTTAATTATGGAGGTTCATCAGGATTTGGCAAAGCATATAGAGAGAGATTGAATTATAAGTGGGGTATTGTTGATTCTTATGACTGCAAAGCACTTGCTCTTGAATTAATTAAATTAAATTTAGTTGATAGTGATAAAGTAGTAATTCTTGGTAATAGTGCTGGTGGGTTAACTGCCATGAATAGTTTATTGTATGGGTCTATTTTTAAAGCAGCAATTTGTAGATATCCTGTTATTGATTTGAAGGATATGCACTATAATACTCATAGGTTTGAAAAAGATTATTTAAATTCTTTGGTGGGAAATTATGTAAAAAATTATGATGATTACATAAATAGATCACCGATAAATTTTATTAATAAAATAAAAAAACCCATCTTATTGTTTCATGGAAAAAAAGATAAAGTTATTTCTTATGAACAAACTTTAAAAATTCAAGAAATTTTGATCCGTAATAATAAATATTCAGAAGTCATATTTTTTGAAAATGAAGGGCATGGGTTTAAAAATATTGAAAATAAAAAAGTAGTAATGCAAAAATCTCAGGAATTTCTAAAAAATGCTTTGAATATTTAAGAATTGATTTTTAGAAAATTAATAGTATCTTTTAATTTTTCTATAAATATATCAATTTCCTCCTTATTGGTTGTGAAATTCATACTAATTCTAGCCGTAGATTTAATTCCAATGTATCTATGAAGAGGTTGACAGCAATGATGCCCACTTCTGATGCAAATTCCTTTCGAATCAAGAATTTCAGCAATATCGTTTGAATGTATATTTTTTACGTAAAAGGTGGCAAGTGATGCTCTTTCTGGATCTATCTCTGGTGATGGACCTATAATTTCAACATTTTCTATTGAATTTAATTTTTCAAATAAATATTTTGTAATATTCTTTTCATATTCATGAATTTCATTCAATCCAATAGTGTTTATATAATTAATTGCTTCAGCAAGACCAATTGCTTCTGCAATGGCTGGAGTTCCAGCTTCAAATTTATGTGGTAGCTCTGCCCAAGTGCTTGTCTCTTCAAAAACATCTTGAATCATTTCGCCACCTCCAAAGAGAGGAGGAATTTTTTCTAGGATTTCTTTTCTTGACCAGAGGAAACCAATGCCTGTAGGACCGCAAAGTTTATGTCCTGATCCCGCTAAAAAATCTATATTAAGATCAATAACATCTATTTTTTGATGGGCCAAACTTTGACATGCATCTATTAAAACTAAAGAACCCTTTTGTTTAGCTAATTTAGTAATCTCTTTGATTGGATTACAGCAACCTAAAGTATTACTAACATGCACTAGGCTAACGAGCTTAGTTCTAGATGTTAGTTTTGATTTAAAATCGTCTATGTCTAATTTCCCATTTTTATCTATACCTATAAATTTTAATTTGCATTTATTTTTTGCTGCAACCATTTGCCATGGAACAATATTGCTATGATGTTCCATTATTGACAAGATAATTTCATCGTTTTCTCTTAATGAAGATTCGCCCCATGATCTAGCTGCTAGATTGATTGCCTCAGTTGCATTTCTTGTGAAAATAATTTCTTTTGTTGAATTCGCTTTTATATATTTGCTAATTAAATATCTTGCATTTTCAAATTCTTCTGTCGCTTTAGCACTTAATTGATGTGCGCCTCTGTGTACATTGGCATTAAAGTTTCTATAATATTCATTAATTTTTTCTAAGACTTGTATTGGTTTTTGAGTGGTTGCAGCATGGTCTAAATAAATAATTTGCTCACTACTTTTTAATTTCTTATTTAAAAGAGGAAAGTCTTTCTTGGTTATTTCAGGAAAATTTTGAATTGTTTCCATTAATTTTCA
>CACLGU010000065.1 GCA_902606505.1 uncultured Prochlorococcus sp. | reverse complement strand
CTTTAACTACTTCAGAAGTGACAGCTTTAATTGGAGCAAAACCCGGGAAATCTAAGTTAGAAAGAGCAGGATTATTAGCTACCAAAATAGCTAGAAATGTATGGAAGATTTCAAAAACAAGTCAAGGAAATTCCTTCTACAGAAATTAAAATACGCCCCAAAAGTTTTTTTTTTAATTCCCATTTAAGTATTTAAACAATCATATAAGTTTTTTAAATGTGTACGTTTTGTAAGAGAACTTATTAATTACTTTCTTAAATTTAAAAGTTTATGCAAGCTTGAAATATAAGCTCTTGAAAATTATTAATGAGTAAAGTTGAATTTAATAAGGAAACTGGGCCCAGGGAAGTGTTTTGTGGCTTAACTTCAATAGTTTGGCTCCATAGAAGAATGCCTGATGCGTTTTTTCTGGTAGTAGGCTCGAGGACATGTGCTCATTTAATTCAAAGTGCTGCCGGAGTTATGATTTTTGCTGAACCAAGATTTGGGACGGCTATTCTTGAAGAAAAAGATCTTGCTGGTCTTGCTGACGCTCATGAAGAATTAGATCGAGTGATTAATGATCTTATTGCGAGAAGACCAGAAATAAAAACTCTTTTTCTAGTTGGATCTTGTCCAAGTGAAGTAATCAAACTAGATCTTGCAACAGTCGCAGAGAAATTAAATAAAAGATTTTTAGGTCAAGTAAGATTCGTTAATTACTCTGGCAGTGGGATAGAAACAACTTTTACCCAAGGAGAGGATGGCGCCTTAAAAGCTTTAATTCCATTAATGGAGTCCTCAAATGATGAGAAATTATTATTAGTTGGGACTCTTGCAAATAATGTAGAGGATAGGTTTAAAAAGATTTTTAGAAATTTAGGAATTTCAAATATTGAGAGCTTTCCACCACGGCAATCTACAGAATTACCAAAAATTGGCAAAAATACCAAAGTATTATTAACTCAGCCCTATTTAAGTGACACGGTTCGAGACCTTAAACATCGCGGTTGTGAAATAATTTCGGCTCCATTTCCTCTAGGTATTGAAGGAAGTACTAAATGGTTTTTTGCTGCTGCCAGGGCTTTCAAAATTAGTGAACTTAAAGTTCATGAAATCATTTCGCCTTTAATCAATAGAGCAAAACTTGCTCTTGAATCTCACAAAGAAATACTTAAGGGGAAAAGATTATTTCTTCTTCCTGAATCACAACTGGAGATATCTTTGGCAAGATTTTTGCATAATGAATGCGAAATGGATCTTATAGAGGTAGGCACTCCTTACCTAAATAAAGATTTAATGAAAGAGGAGATTAATTTATTACCTGATAATACAAAAATTGTCGAAGGGCAACATGTAGAAAAACAATTAGATCGAGTGAGAGAATCTAATCCAGACTTAGTAGTATGTGGGATGGGTTTAGCTAACCCTCTTGAGGCGGAGGGGATTAGTACTAAGTGGTCAATAGAAATGGTATTCAGTCCAATTCATGGAATTGATCAAGCCGCAGATTTGGCTGGTCTCTTCTCCAAGCCTTTAAAAAGAAATCAAATACTAACTTCAAAAACTTTAGTAACTCATTAAAAACTATGGAATTAACTCTTTGGACGTATGAAGGACCACCACATGTTGGTGCCATGAGAATTGCCTCTTCAATGAAAGACATTCATTATGTGCTTCATGCCCCTCAAGGAGATACATATGCAGATCTTCTATTTACAATGATTGAGAGGAGGGGGCAAAGGCCTCCAGTCACTTATACAACTTTCCAGGCCAGAGACCTTGGAGGCGATACAGCTGAATTAGTGAAGAAAAATATTAAAGAAGCGGTTGAACGATTCAAACCCAAAACTCTTTTAGTCGGAGAAAGTTGTACGGCAGAACTTATCCAAGACCAACCTGGAGCTCTTGCGAAAGGGATGGGGTTTGAAATGCCGATTGTGAATCTTGAATTACCTGCTTATAGCAAGAAAGAAAATTGGGGGGCCTCAGAAACCTTTTATCAATTAACAAGAACCCTTTTAAAAGAAAAAGTAAGCAATTCAGAGAAAATAAGTCCTCTAAGGTGGAAGGAATTTGGGCGTAGACCAAAAGTCAATATACTTGGCCCTTCATTACTAGGATTTAGATGCAGAGATGATGTGATCGAAATCCAACGGATACTTTCAGAGCAAGGAATAGATACAAACGTAGTTGCTCCATTAGGTGCTAGTCCAGATGATATTGAAA
>CACLGU010000064.1 GCA_902606505.1 uncultured Prochlorococcus sp. | reverse complement strand
ACTGGTTATTTAAAGCTTTCTAAAAGACAAATTAGAGAATGCAGAAAACATTTTGAATTAAAGGGAAGCTTACCCCACACTTTAGATGCTGAAGTTTCCATTACTCTATTTGCATCTTTTTTATTGTTTTCATTAAGTTCATTTATTTTTAATTATTTAAAATTTGGATTTTTAAAAGCGATATCTTATTCTTTTGGAATAGCATCCCTACCAATGGTTATATTATTTATTACAGGTAGTTTTGGTGGATACTTTTCTGAAGATTTATCTCTTTTTTCATTGTTGACTAATCGAATAAAAGGTTTATTTATAGCAATTGCAATGCTCTCAATGGCTTACTTGATTTTTAATTTAGGTTAAATTTCATAATTGCAATTTAAAGCAATTTCAAATGGAACTGATTGGGTAGGTAACTTCAGAATTGTTGAGCATATCTCAGCAATATCTTCAGGCTGTGTCATGTTTGATTTGTCTAGAGAGGAGATATTTTGAGCCATTTCTGTATTAACCCAACTTGGGCAAATTGCTGAAATCCTTATATTTTTATCCCAGCCTTTATTTTTCATTGTTTGGCATAATCCCATCAAAGCAAATTTTGAGGAAGAATAAGCGGCTAAATCCCCTTTGGATCTTTTCCCACTCATTGAAACTAAAACAATAATTCTTCCTCTTCCTGAGTTACATAAATGATCCCAAGAAAGCCTACATAAATTCCAAATTGCCAAAAAGTTAATATTAAGTGTATTTAAAATATCTTCTTCATCACCATCTTTGAATAAGAAAGGAACTTTCGACAATACTCCTGAACAATTTATTACTGAATCAAATCCTCCAAATTCATCTATGGTATTTTTTATCCAATTTTCGGCTGTAATTTTTTTTAATGCATCATAGTGGTTGATTAAAATTCTCCCTTCTGGCCATTTATTTGGATCAATAGCACTTCCTTTTAATGATTCTAAATCTCTTATGCCAACACTAATTCTATTGCCTTCTTTTAATTCTTTATGTGCAATATTTAGTCCAATACCTCTATTAGCTCCACTTATTAGTATTGTTCTCATTTTTTAACTATATATTTGGAAATATTATCCTAAGTAACATTTTAAATTCTCTGCCATGCATAACCATAAGACCTTTCTTTACACTCCATGGAGCCTTTATAAACATTACGCACATTGCATATACAATCTCTCTTAAGGAAAGAGTATCAGTTAAAAAACCATACCATTGATTTTTAGGTAGTTGGAAAAAACTTCCAAAAAATTCTCTCAATAGTTTCTCGTCAAACCTCATGAGTTTTTCTAACCCAAATTGGTAAAGTGATTTCTTCCTAATTAATTCTTTTGACCATAAGGTTTCCCAACCTTTTCTAGCAATATGATAGGTACTTAGATTTTTGTTTTTAATTGCTTCTGATACTGCCTTAGCGACAAGTGGAGCTCTTCTTAAAACATTTCCTATTAAATACCCAGATGCAGGATGTACCATTGAAGCAGCACCACCATATCCAAGGATTTGTTGTTTGAAATCTGGGATTGGCATATTCATAGGAAGAAATAAGCCAAGCTCTTCATGTTGCATGCTTGTGATTGATATATTTCGATAAGAAAGCCTCTTCTCTAGTCTCTCTTTTAAATTTTCCATTGTTAGAGGATTTACTAAACCAAGAGATGTCTCTTCAAGAAAATATTTCCCACCCCCCATATCCATGGCATAAAGAAAAGTAGGAGGTTCTTTTTTTTGCTCGTCGTTAAGATGGTCATTTCTATAGTCCATTAATACAAACTGCCCTTTCTTAAGTGGAGGTTTACTAAAATTACCTACTATCCCATAACAAGTTTGGACTGCTAAGGGACCAAACGATTTTAATTTAAGAAAAACAGGATCATATCCTGTTGCATCTACTACTAATCTTGCAGAGTAAGTCTTGCCATCTTTTGTAGATACTGTACTTTTGTATTTTTCAAAATGTATTTTGTTTGCAAAGCCTTGATGCCATTTAATAAGAGACTTATTGCATTCATTAAACCAATAATTGTGAAGTTTCTTTTTATCAAAAAGCCCATAATCTAGTGAATGTTCCGTGGCTTTATTCTCGTCGTCCTTTTCTTCTAAAGCGCCATGCCCAAAAAAACTTACAGTATTCTTCCATCTATATTCAAGTAAATCCTGAAGCCCAAGTTGATCAACTTCTTCCCCCCAGATACCATAAGTGTTTGGCCAAGGTTCATCTGGTCCATTTGGAGAAAGAACTTCAACATCTAATTTTTCCTTTCCCAAAGCTGATGCAATTGCCATACCCGCAGGTCCTGCACCCAAAACAAGAACATCTG
>CACLGU010000063.1 GCA_902606505.1 uncultured Prochlorococcus sp. | reverse complement strand
CCGGTAAATTGCAATTATTTTTTAAAGATTCTATACATTTTGCTACTTTCGCAGGGTCTTTCATGAGTGAAGCGCCAAAATTTCCAGAACATACCCTTGGACTGGGACAACCAACATTAAAGTTTATTTCGTCATAACCCCAGTCCTGTGCCATTTGTGCTGCTTCTTTAAGGATTTTAGGATCGTCCCCACCAAACTGAATCGATATAGGGTGTTCTTCATCATTAAAATCTAGAAAATTTTCTTTTTTACTCGTATAAACTAAACTTTGGGCCACAATCATTTCCGTATACAAAAGAGCTGCAGAACTTATTTTTCTCATTATCATTCTGAAATGTTTATCAGTACAATCCATCATTGGAGCAATACTTAATTTATGAATATTTTTAATAGAATCAGGATGTATGGAACTCATTACTTTTTATGTGAGTAAATATATGAATCAATTTTTATCAAGAAGAACTTTTATTCTAATTCCTACTATGTCAATACTAAAAACATTTTTTAAGCCTATGAAAGTTTTAGCTTCTTCGCTTGCTTCTAAAGAGGAGTGGAATTTATCAAAAGAAGAATGGAAATCCAGACTAAGTCCAGAATCCTATTATATTTTAAGGGAGGAAGGTACTGAAAGAGCTTTCAGCAGCCAATTAAATAATGAAAAAAGAAAAGGGGTTTTTCACTGTGCAGGATGTGATTTACCACTTTTTCTCTCAGATAAAAAGTTTGATAGCGGCACTGGATGGCCAAGTTTTTGGGATCCAATTCAAGGATCAGTTGCAACAAAGGTTGATTTTAAACTCATTGTCCCAAGAACCGAATATCACTGCTCTAGATGCGGAGGTCATCAAGGACATGTTTTTAATGATGGGCCGCTTCCTACAGGTAAAAGATACTGTAATAACGGATTAGCATTAAGGTTTGTTTCTGACTAAATATTTGTGCGGCCTTCCGCAACTTGTTTTGTGCATCACTTTATTGGAAAATAGTTTTATTAAATTTTAAAAAAATGATTGAAAATCAATCAGACAATATTGATAATAAAGAAATTGATGATTCTAACCAGGATAATGCCCCTGGAGATATATCATCTACCAAAAATTCAACTACCGAAAATGATGAATTACCTTCTCAAAAAACAGAAGAAATAAATACTGAAGAATTAAAAAATACTATTTCAAATAATGATGCAAGATTAGAACAATTAGAAAAAGAGCATGAAACATTAAAAAATCAATATGTAAGGATTTCAGCAGATTTTGATAATTTCAGAAAAAGGCAGTCTAGGGATCAGGATGATTTAAAAATTCAACTCGTTTCAAAAACTTTAACTGCAATACTTCCTATTGTTGATAATTTTGAGAGAGCAAGACAACAACTTAAACCAGAAAGTGAAGAAGCTCAAGCTCTTCATAGAAGTTATCAAGGATTATATAAACAATTGGTAGAAGTTTTAAAACAACAGGGAGTGTCACCCATGAGAGTTGTCGGTCAGCAATTTGATCCAAGCTTGCATGAAGCCGTATTAAGAGAACCTAGTGATGAGTTTGAAGAGGATTTTATTATTGAAGAATTGCAGCGAGGATATCATTTAGAAGGTAAGGTTTTGAGACATGCATTGGTTAAGGTTTCTATGGGACCTGGTAAACAAAATTCACAAGAGGAAGTAGAAAAGGATAAAGTTGAAGAGAGTATTGATTCAGAGGAAAATACTTCTGAAGATGTATAAATTCCAAATTTTTACTTGAGCATTGTTTAATGGCTGATTTTTACCAAATACTTGGAGTTTCACGAGATGCTGACGCTGATACCTTAAAAAGGGCTTATAGAAAATTAGCAAGACAATATCATCCTGACGTTAATAAAGAACCTGGTGCTGAAGATAAATTTAAAGAAATTGGCAAGGCTTATGAAGCATTAGCTGATCCTGAAACTAGAGCTAGATATGATCAGTTTGGAGAGGCTGGTCTTGGAGGTGCAGCTGGAATGCCTGATATGGGCGATATGGGTGGGTTTGCAGATTTATTTGAAACCTTTTTTAATGGTGGCTTTGGGGGACAAAATCCACAGGGAGGAAGAACTCAAAGAAGAGGTCCTCAACAAGGAGATGATTTAAGATATGATCTTAATGTTGATTTTAAAGATGCAATATTTGGCCAACAAAGAGAAATTACAATTCCTCATCTTGAGACATGCGAAGTTTGTAGGGGAACAGGTGCCAAACCAGGAACCGGACCAACAACTTGTACAACTTGTGGAGGAAGTGGACAAGTTAGAAAAGCCACGAGAACACCTTTTGGAAATTTCACACAAGTAGCTGAATGTCCTTCATGTAATGGAACTGG
>CACLGU010000062.1 GCA_902606505.1 uncultured Prochlorococcus sp. | reverse complement strand
TAATGCTCTTGAATTAGCAAAGTGGCTGGATTCTAATTCTAATGTAAGTAGTGTTAATTATCCCGGTCTAGAATCTGATCCATATTACTCAAGTGCTAAAAAATATACTACCGGAAGGGGAATGGGTTGCATGCTTATGTTCTCTCTCAATGGGGGTTATGAAAATGCAGTAAAATTTATTGATTCCTTAAAATTAGCGAGCCACCTTGCTAACGTGGGTGATTCAAAAACATTAGTAATTCATCCTGCTTCAACAACTCATCAGCAATTATCTGAAGAAGAACAATTATCTGCAGGTGTTACTCCCACTATGGTAAGAGTATCTGTAGGAATTGAGCATATTGATGATATAAAAGCAGATTTCGAACAAGCACTTTCACAAATCACATAGGATAAGGAGATTTATTGGCTTTAATAATTCCTAGTAACTATCACAAGATTAGTGATGTTGAGAAAAATCATATATCATGGATCGAACCAGAATTGGCAAAAAGACAGGATATACGTCCTCTTAGGATTGGTATTTTAAATATCATGCCTCTTGGCAAGCAGTATGAATTTAACTTACTACACCCACTTGGTTTATCTCCTCTTCAAATTGAACCAGTTTGGATAAAGCTTAAAACTCACTCTTATAAAACATGGGATCTTAATCATCTGAATAATCTATACATTACTTGGGAAGAAGCAAATAATCCAGAACCGTTAGATGGAATCATTATTACTGGAGCACCTATTGAGCACCTAGCCTTTGAGCAGGTCAAGTATTGGGAGGAATTTGTGAAAATTGTAAATGAAGCCAGAAGTTCTTGTGCGAGTACTCTTGGATTATGTTGGGCTGGCTTTGCGCTGGCTTATTTGGCAGGGGTTGATAAGAAAGTTTTTGATAGGAAATTATTTGGGGTATTCCCTTTAAAAAGTCTTGTTCCTGGACACCCTTTGATGGGTACACAAGATGATGAATTTATTTGTCCTCAAAGTAGATTTGCTGGATTACCAGATTTGGCAATGGAGAAGGCCCAAAAAGAAGGGAAATTGAATTTGTTGGCTTATGGAGAAAACGTTGGATACACAATATTTGAATCTAATGATCAAAAACAACTTATGCATTTAGGTCATCCTGAATATACGGTGCATAGAATTATTAGTGAAATTGAAAGAGACAAAGAAAAGGGAGATGTTCCTCCTCCTGAAAATTTTGATCTAAATAGCTCAAAAACCGCTTGGAGATCTCATAGGAATTTGCTTTTTCAGCAATGGCTTTGGTTTTGTTATCAACAAGTTAGTCTGAATTAACTTTTTTAATGAGAGCTATTTACGCCACCAAGTCTTTCAAATAAGTTAAGACTTTCTTTATTTAATCCTACAATTTCAACTTTAGAACCACCATTCTGGAATTTTCTAATAATTTGCTCAAGAGCAACAACGCCACTTTGATCCCAAATATGAGCTAAAGACATGTCAATTGCTATATTTTCTGGATGTTCATGAATATCAAATCCTTGTAAAAAATAAATTTTACTTACAAAAAATAATTGTCCTTTTACTTTGTAGGTAGTTAAATTATTTTCTTTTGCTCTTGAGACAGTTATAACTTTTGCAACTTTTCTGCTGAAAAGAATTGCAGCTAATGCAACTCCTGCAATAACCCCTAGTGCAAGATTATGAGGTTTTGTAAGCATAGTAACTGCAAAAGTCATAAGCATGACTGCAGTATCGCTTTTAGGTATCTTTCTAATATTTTTTAATCCATTTATATCTGCCGTACTTATTGCAATCGTTATCATTATTGCCACTAAAGCAGCCATAGGTATTGCTCCAATCCAAGACTTCAAGAGGATGATCATAATTAAGAGTGATATACCTGAGGAGAGGGTTGATAATCTTGATTTACCACCATTCTCAGTATTCATTACGGATTGCCCAACTAAGGCACATCCAGCCATTCCACCAAATAAAGATGCCACAATATTTGCGATTCCCTGTCCTCTTGCTTCTTTATTTTTATTAGAGTTTGTATCAGTTACATCGTCTAAAATGTCTTGAGTTAAAAAGGTTTCCATTAAACCCACAAGAGATATTGCAAGTGAGGTCGGCAAAATTATCCCTAATGTTTCAAGACTAAAAGGTACTTTTCCATTTTCTATTGATCCAAAAGGAAGAGAAATAATTGGTAATCCATCAGGTAATTTACCCAAATCGCTAACTGTTGGGACATCTAAATTAAAGAATATGCTTATAAGAGTTATTGCTACTATTGCGATAAGTTGAGATGGGATTACTTTTGTGATTTTTGGAAGCCCATAGATAATTACTAATCCTAGGATTACTAGGATCCAAACTACTGGAATCTGAGAGTTAACTGGATATTGACTTAAAGTTTGTTCAACTAATTCTTTTGATTCTTTAATA
>CACLGU010000061.1 GCA_902606505.1 uncultured Prochlorococcus sp. | reverse complement strand
ATCATTAATGAGTTAAAGACTTTTAATTTAAATAATCTTAGATCCAATAACAATATTATTATCTGCTTAAGTGAAGAAGGGAAACAGTTTAATTCAGTTGAACTATGTTCCTTACTCTTGAATTTTAAAAATAAAAAAATTAATTTCTTAATCGGTGATACTGATGGAGTTAGTTCAGATATAAAAGAAAAATCTGATCTTTTACTAAGCCTGTCTCCTTTAACTTTTCCTCATGAATTAGCTAGATTAATCCTAATCGAGCAAATCTATAGAGCTATCTCTATATCTAACAACTCACCATACCATCGTTCTTAAAAAGATTAGATTCAATCTAAAATTAATCTATAAAAGTTTAATAACTAACTATTTTTTGATTTTTTGCTATATAGTACATATATACTATTAATTTAAATCTTGGATTCTTTTGATTCAACTACTAAAAAATTTAAAATCCCCTTATTAACTGATTCAGTATCTGCAGGATTTCCTTCTCCTGCAGATGACTATACAGAAGAAAATATTGATTTAAACGAACATTTAATATCTAATCCGTTTAGCACTTTTTTTCTTAGAGTTAAAGGTGACTCAATGATAAATGCAGGAATTAAAGATAAAGATTTAATAATAGTAGACAAGAGCTTAACAGCCAGGCCAGGAAATATCATCATTGCAATGATAGACGGAGAATTTACAATAAAAAGATTATCTATAAAAAATAATGAATTATATTTAAAAGCAGAAAATCATAATTATCCTGATTTTAGATTTAAAAACCATATTGATGTACAGATATGGGGAGTTGTTATTTATTCAATACATAGCTATTTATGATAATTTCAAATATTGATGCAATAGCTCTTATAGATGCTAATAATTTTTACGCGTCATGTGAACAAAATATTAATCCTCATTTGAGAAATAAACCAGTAGTAATTTTATCTAATAATGACGGATGTATCATTGCGAGAAGTCCTGAAGCGCGAGCTTTAAAAATTAAAATGGGAACTCCGTATTTTAAGGTCAAAGAAAGATTAAATAAATTAGATGTAGCAGTCTTAAGCTCAAACTACTCGCTTTACGGCGATATGAGCAGAAGACTAATGAATTTACTGAAAAACTACTGTGAACAGATAGAAATTTATTCTATTGACGAAGCATTTGTCTCTATTTCTAGACCTAATGATGAAAATCTATATCCTTGGGCAAGAAGTATAAGATCATTAATATATCAGAATCTAGGGATTACCATAACAGTAGGAATAGGAGAAAATAAAGTAAGAGCAAAAATTGCTAATAAACTAGCTAAAAATATTGATTATTCAGCTGGAATATTTGATTTAGCTAGAACCGAAAATGAGAATAATTATTTGAAAAGAATTAGTGTAGATAAGATATGGGGAGTCGGGAAACAAACCTCTAATTGGTTACAAAGTAAAGGTATTAAAAATGCGAGAGAATTAAAAGATATGGAAGAAAATGAAATCATTAAGAAATTAGGCATCGTAGGGAAAAGACTGCAATTAGAACTGAAAGGCCATAGATGCCTGCCCATAGAAAAAAACAAGAAATCAAAAAAAGAAATTCAGGTGAGCAGGAGTTTCGGCACGCCTATCACAAAATTAGAAGACTTAACTCAAGCACTGGCAACTCACGCAATAAAAGCGTCTGAAAAAATGAGAAGTCAGAATTTGCAATCATCTAATATTAGAGTATTTGCCAGAACCAGTAAATATTCAAGTCAAAATTATCAAAGAAGTGCTCATAGAAAACTTACAAATGCAACAGATGACACAAACAATATTTTAAAAATAGTAGTTGAATTATCTAAAGAAATTTATAATCCCGAATATAAATTCTCAAAAGCTGGAGTTTTAATGCAGGATTTAACAAATAGCGAATATTTACAGCAATCAGTTGTCAATTACAAATCTCAGAAAGACCTAAAAAAATCAATAAATCTTATGAGAACAATTGATTTATTAAATAAAAGATTTAATAACAATGCAATTACATGGGCCATTACAAAAAATCCACAAAGTTGGGCAATTAATAAGAATTTCTTAAGTCGCTCATCTACAACTGATATAGAACAAATCCCAACTATAGTGAAGTAAACAAAGTAGAATGGAATTTATAATATTTTTAAGCAAACTAGATAAAGAGATTCTTGACTTATTAATAAAAGCAAACTACATAGTTGAAGAAAATAAAATTGAATGTCACTTAAACAAAGAAATAAAAGGACTGCATAATTTTATAGAAAATAAAATAATAATTTGCACTGAAAATGCAAAAAAGAAAACAAATTATAGAAATAAAAAACAACAACCAAATAAAGATAACTTCAAAACAGAATTGGCAGTAAGAAAAGCATTAAGGCATGAAGCAACTCATGCGATACAAAAATGTAATGACAATAAAATCATTGGAGATATAAAAAAATTAGAAAGTAAATTGCATCAAAATAAGAGAAA
>CACLGU010000060.1 GCA_902606505.1 uncultured Prochlorococcus sp. | reverse complement strand
CTTGGAAGCATATATAAGTCTTCTTGCCTCAAAAGCCAATTTCCCAGATAAAGTAACTCCAAGCCCAGACATTGAAGCTTCGCCTATTCCTAAGCTAATCATTTCACCGTTGTCTTGAAATTCAAATGGTAAAGGATCTTTTCCTTGAATTAAAAGTTCTAAATTATTAGCAAGATGATTTCCTTCCTGCATAGCTACCTGAGCAGTTATGGGTAAATCCTCCATTCCTTCAATAACTGAAATATCACCAATAGCAAAACAGTTTTTATGGTTTTCTATTTGCAAATTATTATTAACTAAAATTCGTCCAAATTTTTTTGTTATTTGATCAGTTTCTAAGTAAGACAAATTAGGTTTAACACCTGCTGTCCAAATAACAATATCTTTATCTAAAGAAGTTATTCCAACCTCACTAGAAATACTAATCTTAGTTTCTGAGACTTCTTTAACTGTGGAATTCAAAAGAACGTTGATTTTTCTTTTTTCTAATGCCTTCTCTGCTTGTTCTCTATTAAAAATTTTGTTTTTATTGAGGATTTCGTTTGATTTTTCTATTACATTAATTTCAAATTGGTCTGTAAATATATCTTTAATTTTGCATGCCAACTCGATTCCAGAGGGACCACCTCCAACTATGAATAAATTTTTATGCAACGCAGTATCTTGTGATTTTTTTAAAAAAGAATTTAATTTATTTAAATCGTGAACATCATTAAAAAAATAACAATTTTCATCTACACCTTTTATAAAAAAACTATTTGGAATAGATCCTGTACAAATAACGAGATACTGATAACTTAATTTTAATTCGTCGCTAAATTCAAGAATATTTTCTTTGAAGGAAATCTTGGTTAAACAATTTCTTAAAAAAGTTATACCCGCATCAGAAAAAATATTTGCAAATTTTGGGGTAGCTTCCCAACTTCTTATTTCTTTACTTAAAACTTCGTACATTAAAGGTTTAAATATAAAGTTAGTTTCAGAATCAACTACAAGAATCGGCAAAGAAGGATTAAGATTCTTTAAATTCAAAGCAAATGTCATACCTGCAAAACCTGCTCCAACTATTACTATTGGTTTTTGTATTGATTTCATTAGAGAAATATTGTTATGCGTAAATGTATTATTAAACTATACGAATAATTTTTAAATTGAGCGAAATAAAATTAAACTCATGATCAAACTGAAGAATGATTGAAAAAATCCACAAAGATATTCATACTAACTTGAGGAAATATAATCAAGAGCTTGTAGATATGAAGCCTCAACGAATGCTTACATGGGGTTATGAAAAGTTTGATAATCAATTTGCTATTACAACAAGTTTTGGTATACAGTCATCAGTCCTTTTAGATATGGTCAGTAAATTATCTCTACAAAAAAAAATCAAAATATTTTGGATAGATACAGGTTACCTTCCTCCAGAAACATACCATTACGCTGAAAAGCTTATTGATAATTTATCCTTAGAAGTTGAAGTTCTGCAAAGTGAATTATCTCCAGCAAGAATGGAGGCCAAATACGGAAAACTTTGGGAAACAAAAAAAGAAAGTGATTTAGATAAGTATCATGAATTGAGAAAGATAAAACCTTTAGAAAATGGTCTAAAAAAATATGATATTTTCTGCTGGGCAAGCGGTGTTAGATCAAGTCAAACAGAAAATAGAAACAAAATGAAATTCATAGACTTAATTCGTCAAAGACTCTCTTTAAGACCTTTATTAAATTGGACAAATAAAGATATTTTTTATTATATGGAAGAGAATAATTTACCCTTCCATCCACTTTTTATCAAAGGTTATTCTTCTGTAGGAGATTGGCATTCAAGCAGTCCCGATGGTATTGAAACAAAGGGCAGAGATACAAGATTTGGAGGGATTAAGCAAGAATGTGGAATACACACTAATAATTAAATTGATCATAGAACAATGGTCTCAGATATAAATTTTTTATTAATAGGCAATAGTAGGCTTCATTGGGCAAAATATTCTAAACATCAATCTAAATTCTTCCATACCAAAAAAGAGCAAAAAGTTCCCGAAAATATAGATCTCGATCAATTAATTTGGGCTTCAGTAGGAAAACTACCAAATTTTTTTCTGAAAAAAGAAAATGAAATAAAAACTAAAGATATCCAATTATCAAATCTTCCTGATTATTTTGGAGTTGATAGAGCTCTTGCCTGTATTGCCGCTTTAAAAATTATTGAAAATCCTTTCAAAAAAAATCTGCTAATTGCAGATTTTGGAACAATACTATCAATAACAAAATTGAATTCAAATGGATCTATTATTGGAGGTCAACTTCTTCCAGGTTTTCTAACTCAATTAAAATCAATGGAACAAAATACAAAAAATCTTAAAGTTCCCAAAAAATATGATATTCCGATCAAAGATTTTTTAATTAATACAGAAGAAGCAATTTTAAAAGGAGTAATCAACTCTCTTACTGGCGTGATTAATAGTTTATTTAATCCCGAAAAGGATATTTTAATAATCTGTGGAGGAGACTCTCAATTACTCTCAAAATCTCTAAAGACTCAAAAAGAAAATATTATCAATGCTCCTAAT
>CACLGU010000059.1 GCA_902606505.1 uncultured Prochlorococcus sp. | reverse complement strand
TAAATTCTGCCGGAGCTCCCCCAGTAATTGCCATTGCTTGATTTGTATCCTCCACTTGCCTCAACTCTATGAGTTCACCAGGCAAAAGAGTAGTGTCCCCAGCATCTTCTATACGGACTTTACTTGTCATTTGTCTAACAATAACTTCAATATGCTTATCATCAATTGCTACACCCTGTGACTTATAAACATTTTGAACCTCACTTACCATACTTCTTTGAAGTTTAGATATAGATTCTCGAGCGGCGTCTATCAGTGGTTTTTGATCTTTTAAATCATTGAAATAGCAATCTAATAGTTCATGCGGATTAATTGGACCATCAGTTAAAGATTCACCTCCTGTAACTTCTTGTCCATCACTAACCATTATATTTTTACCGATTAATAGTTGATATTCATTAACAAAATCATCCTTTTCAATAACTGACAAGGAAACTGATTCTTCATCATTACCTTTTTTAATCTGAACAATTCCAGATTTTTTACTTAGAATTGCAGAGTCTCTGGGTCTTCTAGCTTCTAACAACTCTTCAATACGAGGTAATCCCTGTACGATATCTCCAGTTTTCTGCCTCTCAAAAACAAGTAAAGCTAAACCATCTCCCCTAAGAACTAAATCTCCGTCTTTAACATGTAAAACCGAATCAGGAGAAACCATATAAGGCCTGCCAAGTCTTAATGTTATTGAACTATTAGAAATTTCTTCTATTTCTCCACAAGAAGTCGATTTTACAGACTTACTAATAGGATCGCCATCAACTATACGATCACCAATTTTAACTACTGCTTTATCACTTATTTTAATTTTAATTTTATCTTCTTCTCTTTCAACAATTAACCTTCTTATGGGCTCATCTTCAACAACATTTGGTAATTGAACCAATCCCTTCTCTTTACAAAGAATTTGAGTAGTAGCTATTACATCTCCTGCTTTAACTAATTGGTTATTCTTGACTTGCAGTTCTGTATGTGTTGAGCCATGACTGGAGTCAGATAAAGTATCTCTTCTTACAAGAATAGACTCCAAGATTACTAAATTTAGTCTATTTATTGATGCATCATTTTTATCTTCGATCGACTCGACGTCAATAGTCATTTGAGGAGTAGCATCAAAGCTTTCAATACTTAAGTGTGTTCTAAGTAATTCAACTCCTTCAACTGATTTTATCAATTCACCATCTTTGTAGGTGAGCCTTTGGATGGCTTTTAAGCCTAAATGTGGTCCTTTTTCCTGCTTAACATGCGAAAGTTGGGGTAATTCCGCTTGGTCAGGAATAGTAAATTCTTCAACAGTTCTTAATAATAAGCCTCGACATTTAGGTGTTTCTAATTTTTGAACAAATAGAATTTCTTTATTATCAACACCATCTAAAATCTTCTCGCCTGGATTTACAAGATTTCCTTCTTCTGTAAATCTATTCAAAACTTCTTCTTCATCACACTCATGAAAAGTTCCATTTCTTACAGTTATTTCACGAAGGATATCATTTTTTTGCGTAACAGTAACAATACCTGATGTTTGACTAAAGATATCTTTTACAACTTCTGTTCCAGCTTCAATCCATTTCATATCTTCGATCATTAGAAGAGATATGTCCTTATTGATTTCATGTGTTTCTTGAGGAATCCAAAGCAATGTCCCTCCTTGACTTACTTCAAAACCATTTTTAGATGATCTTGCTTTTTTGACACTTAATCCTGGTGCATACTTTACTAGACCACCAGTTTTTGTACGGAACCTTTCATCCGTTAAGTCTGCTATTATTTCACCATTACTGATTTTGCTTCCTGGAGAAATATTTAAACGATAAGATATACCATCACTAGATTCCAAATTATATATTTGACCTGAGTGGGTAGACTCTTCAATTAATTTAAAATTAGTTAAAGACATTGAAGTAGTAACAATCTGAACTTCTCTTGAATCTCCTATTGATTCTCTTAATCGAATTTGTCCGCCAAACTCACTTGATTGACTTGCTTCTGCCAAAACAGTTCCTTCATCTACAGATTTTCCAGATGAGATAACCGGTCTTGCATTAGGTGGCAAGTTATAAACATCTCCAGCTAAAACCCACAATCTGCCTAATCTTTGAGCTTTTAATGTAATATTACCCTGCCTATCTGTTACCTCTTTTGGTTGAATAACCTTGTCGTACCTAACTTGCCCAGCCAAATCACAGATGACATCTTTAGTTGCTTTTTCAACACTCTTTTTCACAGTTCCAGCGGTAATTTGAGCAACAGTTATATCAGAATTAATTTCTTCACCGTCTTCTACAAATAAAAGCGATCCGCTAGAAACCTCGATTTTTTGAGCCTTGCCAGAATTATTTCCTTGAGGAACTATCTTTAGTATGAAATCGACTTCGGCTTGTTTAGCTTCTACGCCATGTGGGGTTCTATAACCTCTGACCTTTGCTTTTGAACTAAATTCAACTTTACCAGTAATTTTTGATCTTACTACTCCACTCTCAGCAGTAGATACACCTCCAGTATGGAAAGTTCTCATTGTCAATTGAGTTCCTGGCTCACCAATAGACTGAGCAGCAATAATTCCAACTGCCTCACCTAAATCAACCAAATGATTATGAGCCAACGCCCATCCGTAACACCTCCTACAAACTGATCTATTAGCTTCACATGTTAATGGAGATCTTATTTTTACTTTAT
>CACLGU010000058.1 GCA_902606505.1 uncultured Prochlorococcus sp. | reverse complement strand
GTCCAAGAGGGGTTAACCGAATAATAGAAAGGAGTTTAAGAAGCACTACTGAGCCAAAAAACAAAGAACTATATTTGAGAGGTTTAGCAGCCTGTGGAGTAGAGTATCAAGACAACAATGGTGAAATAAGTTTTGAAGGAGTCTCAGAAAAAGAACTAAATTTTTTATCTAAAGTACCTAGTCTAATAAGACCAAAGTTTAATTTTATAGTTAAGAATATTTTTCCTGAACTTAGCCAGGAAGATATAAATTTTCACGCAGTAAAATCAATATGCGAAACACGCTTCTCGCCAACGATTAATTTCAATAGTCTATTTGATTTAGTTAACAATGATTCTGATAAAAGAAAGCTAATTCAAATTAGTTTTGAAAAAATGATGAATGAAATCATCTTAAAAGCTGAATCCAAAGGCCTTAAAAACTCATTTTTCCTGCATATTTCACCAAATTTAGGAAATAAAAATAGTAAAGAAACAATTAAACTTTCTTCTAAAGATGATATTGGATCAACAGACATACAATTACTTATTAAAGGAGCAGTTAAAGATTCTGGAGTTTTATTTCTTTTAAATAAATTCATTGCGGATAAAACTGGTAAAGCTCCTTTTGGAAGTAATTTTAATTTTAGAAATTCTCCAAATTCTATTACGGGAAAAATCGATTTATGCAAAAGAACTATTCAAACAGAAGATATGCCTTTGATTGTGGGAGTTGGTGACACAATTACATCAAAAAAAAATAATGGTGAAAAGAGTTATTTAAGGGGAGGAAGTGACAGATCTTTTTTAGAATTTATACAAATATTAGGTAATGAATTTGGTATTAATAATAAAATAATTTTTGTAGATAGTAGTTCTGGTGAAGTTGAAAGACCTTCTACAAAAAAAACTGGTTTTACAGGGATCAGTGATCTTTATGACAACTTAAAATTTGACTTGGTTTTTCAAAATGGTCCCAAAGAATATATAAGTTGGTTTGTTGAACTTGCTAATAAGAGATCAAACTTTAAAAAAAATAGTTGACTTTTGAATTTTCGAATGACAATCTATAAATAATAGATTTATGAAAGAAAAATTCCCCTCAATATATAAAGAACCTATAGAAACATTGCAAATCAATATAGGTTATAAATGCAATCAGGCTTGTAAGCATTGTCATGTTAATTCAAGTCCCATAAGGACTGAAAAGATGTCCAATGAAATAATATCTCTAATTCCAAAAATAATTGATAAGTACAAAATCAAGACTTTAGATATAACAGGTGGCGCGCCAGAACTTCACCCAGAATTTAAAAACCTAATAACTAGTTTGAGCACAAAACAAGTTGATATTATTGATAGATGCAATTTAACAATTTTCTTTGAAGAAGGTTATGAAAATATTCCTCAATTTCTTGCAAAGAATAAAGTAATAGTTACTGCTTCGCTACCCTGTTACGAAAAAAATAATGTTGAGTTTCAAAGGGGTCTTGGGGTTTTTGAAAAAAGTATTAATGCTTTAAAAATTCTTAATGATCTAGGCTATGGAGGGAAAGAAAATGGATTGCAATTAAATCTTGTTTACAATCCTGTAAGCCCAATTCTTCCACCATCTCAGAAAATATTGGAACAAGATTATAAAAAAATACTATTCGAAAAATATAATATCGTTTTTAATAACTTATACACAATAACTAATATGCCAATAAATAGATATGAAGAATCTCTAAGAAGAGAGGGGAAACTAAATATTTATTACAAATTACTAAAAGAAAATTTCAATGAAAATAATTTAGAAAATCTTATGTGCAAAAAAACTATTAGTGTAAATTGGCTTGGAGAAATCTATGATTGTGACTTTAATCAACAGATAAATTTCCGAGATAATAAAGGACCAAAGACACTTTTTGATCTATTGGATGAGTCATTTACTTTTGACTACAGGGTAGCTGTAAAAGAACATTGTTTTGCTTGTACTGCAGGTGCAGGATCTAGTTGCGGAGGGACTTTAAGTTAAAATCTGCTAAATGCAATTAGGACATATAGCTCTTACGTTTAAAGAGGATTCAATTAGTTTAAACCCATTAATTTTTGCTGCAACTTTGCCAGCTTCTAAAACTTCTTCATTTTCGAATTCTTCTGTTCTACCACACCTAATACAAATTAAATGATGATGATCAGGAGTGTCATTACTAAGCAACTCATATCTGTGTCCGCCCTCACTGAGTTCTAATTCATGAAGCAAACCCATTTGTACTAAAAGTCTTAAAGTTCTATAAATTGTTGCAAGTGAAACTTTGGAGCTTGATTTAACTAACTTTTCATGTACCTCTTCAGCACTAAGATGATTTCCAGAACCAATATTCTCAAATAAATTAAGAACCTTAAGCCTTTGAGGAGTTAACCTCTTACCATCTTTATGTAAACCGTCTCCAAGAGGAGATGTGATGACATTGTATTGAGAGGATAATGACAACAATTAACCCACGTCTATTCTCAATAATAACTCTAGATGAGAGTAAAACAACTTTTTGATTTAAAATGTTTACTAAAGTTGTTCAAAATACTATGTTGAATATATCTTTAAATACAAATGATGAAGGGGCATGAAAAATCTTCCGACAAACTATCGCCAAAAGTGAATGCTTTACTAATAATAGATGTTCAGGAAAAAATTATAAGAGCAATATTTAAAAAGGATTCAATAACCAAAAACATCAAAAAGCTAATAGATGCCTACCAAATTTTAGAAGAAAACATTTTTTTATCTGAACAGAACCCATTCAAATTGGGTGCAACGATACCTGAATTATTGCCCAAAAATGGATTTATAAAATTTGAAAAAATGGAATTCAGCCTGGCTAAATTAGAAGAATTCTTAAAAGAACTTAAAGATAAGAAAATTAGTAATTTGATAGTTTGCGGGATCGAAACGCATATTTGTATTCAACAAACAGTCTTAGATTGTTTACAAACAGGATTTGAAGTTATTCTCATATCAGATGCCATGGGAA
>CACLGU010000057.1 GCA_902606505.1 uncultured Prochlorococcus sp. | reverse complement strand
AAATTAGAAATGAATATAAGAAAATATCTAGAAAAAATTCTGAAGGGAAAATTAAGAAAAAATAATTATGGAAAATTACTGGACTTCTAAAAAAACCATAAATGGTTTGAGACATTTTGTTTTAGTAAATGAGAGTAAAGAAAAAGGAAATATTAGTTTTTTAATGGTTTCTGTCCTTGATTCTGAAATTAACTTGAAAACTACTTACGAAGAATTAATAAATAGTGGAAATTGGCACAAGGGTTGGATCAATCTTTCAAAGCATCAATCGATTACAGAAGAATACGTTAACTATAAATCCATCAATAAAGGAGTGGGTATAGATGAGATATTCATTTATGAAGATTCTCTATTTAATATTTCTTAATTTGATAAAAATCTTTCAAATCTCTTTTCTTTGTTAATATCTAGGTTTTTTGTTACTTAATAATTATTTAAAAGTTTTACCCCTTTCAAAAAAATAAAATTAACGTTATCAAGGATTAATAATATTTACTGAATCCAATGTTAGGGGATATGTGGACCTCATCTGATTTGACCGCGGAAAAACTGGGGATAACTGAAATTAAACTTTCTTTTTTACGTGAAAATGGAATACTAAAGCCTGGAATTCATTGGAAAAGCTCCCCACTCGGTCAGAAAAAACCTTGGAAACCCAAAGCGTTATACAATATAAAAATGTGCAGACAAATAATTAATAAATTTTATTCTGAAGAAAACTATAATATCGCAGCCTAAAAACTAATATTTTTTTTGATTAATTTGGAAAAATATTTCAGATTTTCATTCTATTAGGTTCTCATCCTTACAATCAATTAGAGTATTTTGCAAAGTTGGATATAAGTTAATCATATCTATATATTGTTTCGATTTTCTATAAGATTTTGCAGCTTTTTTGTAATGAACTTCAGATTTCATTTCTAGTGAAACTTTTCTAGAAGACTCTTGAGAAGTAGTCATAATATTAGATGTCTTATCTAATATTTAATAATTGTTCGAGAATGAGGCAATTAATATGATGGTTTAATGAAACAAAACATCGTTTTATGTCAGCAAAATGAAATTTATTAAAATTATTTGAATTGGAAAATAATGGTTTATTTTATAAAACTTATATCTCTGAGAATAATTTTTCTTCATTAAATCTACCTTCTTTGCTCTTGGATTGCCTTATGAAGATTTTTTGTTTAGTAATTACTAGGATTACTAACCTTTACAATTTTGTTATTAATCCAACTGTTTGGTGAAATATAAAGTATTCTCAAAACGTTTAAGCTAATCAATTCCTAAATGCAAACATATGGAAATCCAGATACTACCTATGGATGGTGGGCTGGTAATTCAGGTGTAGCGAATCGCTCAGGAAAATTCATTGCTGCTCATGTAGCTCATGCAGGATTAATTGTTTTCTGGGCGGGTGCATTCACCCTTTTTGAACTTTCACGATTTGACCCAAGCGTCCCAATGGGTCATCAACCTCTAATCGTTCTTCCTCATTTAGCAACTCTTGGAATAGGGTTCGATGCTAATGGTGTTGCTATGGGAGATACTAAACCTGTTCTAGCGATAGCAATAGTTCATTTAGTTTCTTCTATGGTTTTAGCAGCCGGAGGACTTTTACATTCTTTACTTCTTCCTGGAAATCTTGAAGATTCTGAAGTAGCAAGAGCCAGAAAATTCAATATTGAATGGGATAATCCAGACAAATTGACATTTATTCTTGGTCATCATCTAATTATTCTTGGTTTCGCAGTTATTGCTTTTGTCGAATGGGCAAGAGTGCATGGAATTTATGATCCAGCTATTGGTTCTGTAAGACAGGTTGAGTATGAATTAAATTTGGCCAAAATTTGGAATCATCAGACAGACTTTTTGACTATTGATAGTCTTGAAGAAGTAATGGGTGGTCATGCTTTCCTTGCTTTCGTTGAGATTACTGGTGGTGCTTGGCATATTGCTACTAAGCAAGTTGGTGAATATACCAAATTCAAAGGTAAAGGTCTTCTCTCCGCAGAAGCTGTTCTCTCATGGTCATTAGCCGGAATAGGCTGGATGGCTATTATCGCAGCCTTCTGGAGTGCAGCTAACACAACAGTTTATCCAACTGAATTCTTTGGTGAACCACTTGAATTGAAATTTAGTATTTCACCTTATTGGGTAGATACTGTTGATCTTCCTGATGGTGAATACACTTCAAGGGCGTGGTTAGCTAATGTTCATTACTATTTCGGATTCTTCTTTATTCAAGGTCATTTATGGCACGCTTTAAGAGCACTAGGCTTTGACTTTAAGAGAGTTACAAATGCTATCAGTAATATTGATAGTGCAACTGTTACTCTTAAAGATTAATTCTTAAATTTAACTACTCATATCAAAAGGCTCCTCTTACAGGAGCCTTTTTTATTTGAAAAATTTTGTTTATTAATTTAGATTTAGAATTATATATTTTTGAAATCATTGAATATTTTTTCTTTACAGAATAAAGATATTTTTTCAAATTCTCTTTTAATAAGTTTTTTTGGATTGTTAATAATATTTTTTTTGTTGATTTTTGGTAGGAAATTTAAACTAGCTGTACAACTTGAGAGGTTTGGCCTACCGATAGCAGTTATATCAGGAATTTTAGGTATATCTATAGGTCCATATGGAGCGATACACTTTTTGCCAAAAGAAACAATCAATGTTTGGAGTAATTTTCCTACTCCTCTTTTATCATTAGTCTTTGCAACTTTAATGATGGGAAGACCTATTCCGAATATAAATGGATTAGTTAAACCAATTTTTAATCAATTTCTATTAGCTCTTTCCCTAGGTTTCGGACAGTTTTTTGTTGGCGGTTTAGTTGTTAGATATTTTCTGCCTCCATCAATAAATACAAATCCTCTAATGGGATGTTTAATAGAGGTCGGTTTTGAGGGCGGTCATGGCGCTGCATCGATAATCGGCGAAAGTTTTAATAAACTGGGTTTCCAGAATGGTTTAGATCTTGGTTTAGCTATGGCAACAATGGGTCTTTTA
>CACLGU010000056.1 GCA_902606505.1 uncultured Prochlorococcus sp. | reverse complement strand
ATCCTATTGTTCTATCTAATACATATCCATCCCACCAAAGAGGAATTGTCCAGTTGCCCTTATCCAGTATCCATCTAGCTTGTAGTGCATAAAATCCTTCATCAAAAGCAATATAACTTCTTTTGCCAAAAGAAAATATGAGAGGAATAAAAACAATTAGTTTAAAAAGATATTTAAATTTTGAAATTTTATTAAACATTTTTGAATTTAATTTTCTTTTGAAGTGCCGATAATTGGAATTGAACCAATGACCTACTGTTTACGAGACAGTTGCTCTACCGCTGAGCTATATCGGCAATGCTAAAATATTGATATTTTGATATAAAGTTAATTTTATAATTTAGTTTTTTCATGTCAAAAATAGATCCTGAATTAAAAAAGAAATTATTGAAAGAGTCCCAAACTCCTTTCAAGGGGTTGAGGAGAATATTGTGGATAGCTTTTAGTGGTTCAGCTTTTTTAGGTCTTCTAATAATGCTTTCCAAAAGTATAAGTGATGGTGAATTACATCAAAAAAATCTTTTGATACAATTTGGTGCCTGTATACTATTTCCGACCTTATTGTTCTTTGATAGGAATAAAGATTGATAAGCTAAATATTTTATTATTGAGTTAATGTTCTTTTTTTGGTGACAAATTTGAATGCTTCGATTATGTCTCCTTCAATCCAAGAAGAAAATTTATCACACCCAACTCCACATTCAAATCCTGTATTTACTTCTTTAACATCATCTTTAGATCTTTTTAGTGAGTCTAAATCACCTTCAAAAATTACTTTATTTGATCGAACAACTCTAAGAGAACAATTCCGCTGTAATTTACCAGTTTGTATGTAACAGCCTGCTATAGCTCCTTTCCCAACTGAGAAAGTTGCTCGAACTTCTGCTTTTCCTAAAGATTCTTCAACTAGATCAGGTTCAAGTAGACCTTCCATTGCTAACTGAATATCTTCTAAGAGTTTATAGATTACTTCATATTCTCTTATGTCAACGTCATTAGCATCAGCTGCTCTCTTTGCACCAGATGCTAATGAGGTGTTAAACCCAATGATTACTGACCCAGATGCAGCAGCTAGATCTATATCTGTCTCAGTTATTTCTCCAGGAGCAGAGAGAAGAACTCTTACTTGAACTTCATTTTTTGGTAATTGTTCTAGCGATCCTAATATCGCTTCAACACTACCTTGAACATCAGCTTTGAGAATTAAGTTTAACTCTTTTAGTTCTCCATCATTTGCTTGAGTTGATAAGGATGATAAGCTGACTCTTCTAGAGGCCATTTGCTGAGCTAATTTTGTAGCTCTAGCATCTGTTGCCCTTTCTCCGACAATAGCTCGAGCAGTTCTTTCATCAGGGTAGACTTCGAATTCATCTCCTGCTGTAGGAACTTCACTGAATCCTAGAGCTTCCACTGGGAATGATGGCCCTGCCTCTTTGATTCTGTTGCCATTTTCATCAACCATAGCTCTAATTTTTCCGAGAACTGAACCCGCAGCAAGAACATCTCCAGATTTTAAGGTCCCATTTTGCACTAACAAAGTAGCTACAGGCCCTTTGGCTTTGTCTAGGTGGGCTTCAATAACAGTACCTTTTGCAAATCTATTAGGGTTAGCTTGTAGATCTTCCACTTCGGATACTAATAAAATCATTTCGAGCAATTTATCAATGTTTTGTTTTTTGATAGCACTTACTGGAACCATCACAGTATCTCCTCCCCAATCTTCAGCAATTAAATCTTTTTCTGATAGTTCCTGCTTTACTCTGTCTGGAGATGCCCCTTCTTTATCAATCTTATTTATTGCAACAACAATTGGCACTTTTGCAGCTCTAGCATGACTGATAGCCTCTAGTGTTTGAGGTCTGCAACCATCATCTGCAGCAACTACAAGTACAGCTACATCTGTAACCTTTGTACCCCTTGCTCTCATTGCAGTAAATGCTTCATGACCAGGGGTATCAAGAAAGGTTAACTTTTTCTTTTTAGATTCATGTTCAAATTCAACTTGATATGCTCCTATGTGTTGAGTGATGCCCCCTGCTTCCCCAGAAGCTACTCTTGATTCTCTTATTGAATCTAAAAGACTTGTTTTGCCATGATCTACATGTCCCATTACAGTAATAACAGGTGGTCTTCTTATTAGATTATCAATATCTTCAGATTCGATCATATCTACTGTTTTCTCAGCAGCCTCTTGGATATCGTCTTGCAAGACAGGTACCCCAAATTCTTCTGCTACTGCTTCAATAGTTGCTAAGTCGAGTGATTGAGTAACGGTTGCAGTTATTCCTTTAAAAAAAAGAGATTTGATTATTTCAGAACTTTCAAGACTTAATTTATCAGCTAATTCTTGAACCGTTAAATTATCTTCGGGAACTATTATCATTTCAGGCCTTACTTGTTTGGCTTCTTTGGCAGCCTTTAACTCCATGGCTCTTCTTTTCTGCCTTTGCCTAGTAGTCTCTTTTTTCTTCTTTTTAAATTGTTTTATAGTTTTTTGAGATTTGGATTCATCAGATTTTTCTTTCTTCGGACGCGCCAAACTAGCTGATAAGATTGAAATTTTTTCGCCTGAATATCCACTAGTTTCAGATGTTAGTGAATCATCATTCTCACCTATAATGTGAACTTTTTGTCTTTGTTTTTGGGTATTTTTGCTTCTTAATGCTTCAAGTTTTGCGCTATCGTCCCAGTCAGTCTTTCCAGGTTTTTTAGAGTTATTTGAAAATGTTCTATAGGGTGGTTTTTTTGAATTAGGGGCAGCATTTGGACGATTATTTGGGGCTTTTGCCTTCTGTTTAGTTACCTCAATCTTTTGTTTTTCGTTATTTACTTTTTTGTTATTTTCAGATTTGTTAGTTTTTTGAAGTTGTAAGAGTTCATTAGGTGATACTGGCTTCCTAATCCCAGGTGACTTTTGACCATTGAATTTAGACCCCGCCCTATTGGGCATGCCAGGTCTGTTGGGGGCTCCAGGCCTATTTGTATTAGCTTGCCTGTTGAAAGATCCAGGTCTGCCTTGATCTGATGGGTTGTTT
>CACLGU010000055.1 GCA_902606505.1 uncultured Prochlorococcus sp. | reverse complement strand
TCCCTTGCCAGCGATTATTGATAATAATCAATTTCACCTTTAGTCCATATTGAGATAAGGTTCCTAATTCTTGAATATTCATTAAGACACTTGCATCTCCTGCAATACAAATTACATCTGAATTAGGTAATGCTGCTTTTACTCCAATTGCCGCTGGCAATCCAAAACCCATAGTTCCTAAGCCTGCACTGCTAATCCATTTTCTTGGAGAATTTCTAAGATATTGAGCAGCCCACATCTGATGTTGTCCTACATCTGTTGTTATGTAAGCTTCTGGTGAAAGTTCCCTCACTTTTAAAAGAACTTCCTGAGGATAAATTTCTCCTTCTTTAGGCGGGTCATATAAAGGGTGTTTATGTTTCCAAAAATCAATTTTTTCTAACCAGTTTTTCGTCTGAAAAGTAAATTTGTTTTTTAGAGATTGTTCATTAATTTTGAGAACAGCTTTTGAAACATCAGCAACAATTGCAACATCTACACATCTATTTTTATTAACTTCTGCTGGGTCGATATCTATATGAATTACCTTTGCATTAGGTGCAAAAGTATCTAATTTTCCTGTCACCCTATCATCAAATCTAGCTCCAATAGCAATTAAAAGATCGCATTCTGTTACAGCAAAATTTGCATATGCAGTTCCATGCATTCCTAACATCCCTACTGATAAATTGTCTTTTTCATCAAAAGCGCCCTTTCCCATTAAGGTTGTGGTAACTGGTATTTGATAATTCTTTGCCAAAGTTTTTATTTCATCATGAGCTCCTGAAGATATTGCCCCACCTCCTACGTATAGAAGAGGTCTTTCAGAGTCTTCTATTAATTTAATTGCTTTACTAATATCGCAATCATTAATATCTCCGTTCCTTTTAAATCCTTTAGGAATAATCTCACCAGGCAAAACTCTTTGGTAATTAAAGAACTCCTGACCTACATCTTTAGGTATATCAATTAAAACAGGGCCAGGTCTTCCAGAAGAGGCTATAAAAAAAGCTTCAGAAACTACTTTCGCTATATCTGAAGGATTTCTTATTACCCATGAATGTTTAACTATTGGAAGAGTAATGCCAAAAATGTCAGTTTCTTGAAAAGCGTCTGTCCCGATAGCAGATCTTGGGACTTGACCCGTAACTACAACTAGGGGGACTGAATCCATTTGAGCAGTGGCAATTCCAGTTACCAAATTTGTTGCACCTGGACCTGAGGTCCCAAAACAAACTCCTACTTCACCAGTAGATCTTGCATATCCATCAGCCGCATGTGAACCACCTTGTTCATGCCTTACCATATAATGTTTTAACCAACCATCTTGTTCTGCCTTATGAACAGCATCATATATTGGTAGTATAGCTCCACCAGGATATCCAAATATAACTTTTACCGCATGAATTTTTAAAGAGTCCATTAGTGCTTCTGCACCAGTTATCCAAACTGATTTTTGAAGTTTTGAACAACTTTTTGAAAAGGATCTCGAAGTAAGGGTCACTAAAGAAATTCAATATTTAATATAAATATTAAACTTAATTAAATAATTTTGCCTCATTTGGAAATGTAATGTCAGAAATGTATTCAAAAAATCTTTCAATAAATTTAAAATTTTCAAATAAATATAAGTTATTCTTTATAAAATACCTAGTTTATGTAGAGGTCCAGAGCCTGAAATAAGTTCAATAAAAAGGACAAGAAAAATAATCATTGCAACCCTTCCATTCCACACCTCCGAACTATTATTCCAACCCCATTGCCATTTCTCTTGGGGATAAAGTTTAACCTTTTCAGGCAACTGAGACGCCTCCTCTATATTGACTATAGGCCCTTCTAAGCAGGAAATCACTAGATCACTAAGACCTTCAATAAAAGTAGGATGAGTATTTAGAGCTTTAACTCTACGAAAGTTTATAATACCGGCCTTTTCAGCAATTTCTTTATATTCAATATCAATTTCTTGCAATGTTTCGATATGCTCTCCAACGAAACTTATGGGCACAACTATCAGATCATTAACATTTGACCTTCCAAGATCAGCTAAAACTTCCTCTGTGTAAGGCTTCAACCATTCAACAGGACCAACTCTACTTTGATATGAGAGTGTATAAGGGTTACTATGCCCTAAAAATTTTTCAAGTTCATTTATTATTAATAAAGAACAATCTTCAATTTGTTGTTTGTAAGGATCTCCAGCCTCCTCTACGTAACTCTTAGGAACTCCATGAGCAGTAAAAAATATATGAGCTTTTGAAGGTGATTCACAAAGTGATATTTGTTCAGAAATTAATTCGACCATTGACTTTAAATAACCTGATTGACTGAACCAACTCCTTACACATCTCATTGGAACCTTACTAAAGTCATCATCAGAATCTCGCAATTTTTTTAATTCCCTAAAGCTCGAGCCACTAGTACTTATGGAAAAATGTGGATACAAAGGTATTACAACAACTTGATCTATCCCATCTGCTTTCATATCAGCAATAGCTGATTCGGTAAAAGGATGCCAATACCGCATAGCGATATAGGTAGTAGCATTGAATCCCTTGTCCCTTAATTTTGATTGCAATTCTCTTGCTTGTTGTTCAGTTATCCTTCTAATAGGTGAACCTCCACCTATAGAAAGATAAGCCTGTTGTGAGGTAGTACTCCTAAGAGTACTAATTAACCAAGCTAGGGGCTTTTGAAAAACAGGAAAAGGAGTCCTGATTATTTCTGGATCAGAAAAAAGATTGTATAAGAATGGACCGACATCAGTAATGCGTTCAGGCCCTCCTAAATTCATTAATAAGACGCCTATTTTATCCATTTAAAATTTATGGAGATTGAAAATCAACATTAAAAACGTCATTATATGGACAATTATATAAGTTAATGAACGTTATTCAGGAAATTAATAATTTCAATGATAAATTTGCTACTCAAGGCAGCAAGCTTAAAATTGAAAAAAGGGGAGAAAAATTAAATATTCGTGGTTCACTACCCTCAAAAGAAGATAAAAATAACTTTAAAATTCAGAGAATATCCCTTGGTTTAAAGGCTGATATTTCTGGATTAGAGGAGGCCAAAAAAAAATTACAAT
>CACLGU010000054.1 GCA_902606505.1 uncultured Prochlorococcus sp. | reverse complement strand
TAATTTCACTATTTATATTTCTCCTCCAATTTACTATTTCTTCAGTTTTCCTAATGATTACTTTTTTCACTTTGTTTTTAAAAAATAAATCTATTTGATAAATAATTACTGGACAAAAGCAATCTTAGGAGGAATATCTATATAGGGAAAGTCTATCATTTTTATTTCATGGATTACAAAACATCGGGTGTTGATATAGAAGCTGGGCGAGAATTTGTTTCCGAAATTAAACAGGCAGTTGAAGGAACTCATACATCTAATGTGATTGAGGGTATTGGCGGTTTCGGAGGTTTGTTTAGAATTCCTATCGATAGTTTTAAAAAACCAGTTCTTGTTTCAGGAACTGATGGTGTTGGAACAAAATTAGAATTAGCCCAAAGTAAAAACTTTCACTTTGAGGTTGGTATTGATTTAGTTGCTATGTGCATGAACGACATCATTACAAGTGGTGCAAAACCTTTATTTTTTCTGGATTATATTGCTACTGGTAAACTTGATAAGAAGCAATTATTGAGGGTTGTTCAGGGAATTTCACATGGCTGCGGAGAAAATAACTGTTCATTACTAGGTGGAGAGACTGCTGAAATGCCTGGATTTTATTCAAAAAATAAGTATGATCTTGCTGGGTTTTGTGTTGGAATAGTTGATGAGGATAAGCTTATTAATGGAAAAAAAGTATCTGAGAATGACCTAATAATTGCTTTAAAAAGTAATGGAGTTCATAGTAATGGCTTTAGTTTAGTAAGAAAAATTATTCAAAACAATAATCAAATAGATAAAGAATTTGAAAAAGTTTCTCACTTAAATTTTTATGATGAGTTATTGAAACCTACAAAAATTTACAACAATGTGATAAACCAAATGTTATCTGAAAATATAGAAATTAAAGCAATGTCTCATATTACTGGAGGAGGAATTCCAGAAAATTTACCAAGATGTATGCCTTCTGATTTTATTCCTTATATCAATACCAATTCTTGGGAAATACCAATTTTATTTAAATTCCTTAAAGAGAAAGGATCGATTCCTGAAAAAGATTTTTGGAATACTTTCAATCTTGGAGTGGGATATTGTTTAATTATTGATAAACAATTTAAAGACGCGATATTAAGTATCTGTAAAGATACTGGTATTGATAGTTGGGAAATTGGAAAGATAGTTCGAAAAAATGATTTTACAATTAATAAATTTTTGCCAGGAATTTTAACTTAAAATGTTTTATCTTTTAAAAATGAGTTTTTAAAAATTATTTTTTATACCCAAATGAAAAAGTAGAGTGTAATATAATAAAATTACCGCCGAATAATATCGGAAGTTTAAGTATTAAGATTTAACCTTTTATTCAATGCCCTTTGCAAATAATCAAAGAATTACTCGTAGACGTAGTTCAGCAGGACCTACACCTCCAAAAAGACCAATAAGTAATAATTCCGAATCAAGTGGTAGACAGGCTCAAGGTCCAAGACCTACTTTTTTGACACTTAGGGATCATGGGAAAGTTTTTGTCGCTGATTTACCTAATTTGTCCGATGGTCAATTAGCGCATATTAGTAAAGAAGCTAATGAAGTTTTAAATAGTTTGGAAAAAAGGCTCAGTGATCTTGAAAATGAGCCTAACGTTAGTAATCCTGAAAACGATACGCTGATAAAAGCTTCTACCAAAAGGGATGTCACACTAAGATTTATTAAATCAATAGAAGAAGAACAAGAACATAGAAAGAATAATCCTGCTCTGCGAGATGCTGCGTCTGAATCTTTACCGAGAACTTTTCTTGAGGTTGCTAGGCATAGATTGCCTGGAGCAACTTTTGATTCACTACTTCGAGAAGCCCTTGAAGCTTGTGCAGTTGATGAGAGTACTGAAGAAAATCAAGTTATCGATGAGCCTAAAGAAACTGTAAAGATTATGGATATACCCTCTTCCAACACAAATGCTTCACTTGTTGTTAGTATCGACTCGAATAATGATTCCAAGAATGGCTCGATTTGATTCAACACAAGAGTTAATAAGTTTTCAGGATCAAAATAATTCAAAAACTAATCTTTCATCAGATAAAGATCCTATCTTATGTAACCATTGCAAAAGGACTGCATCAAATGGTGTTAGATGTTTAGGAATGTGTGTAGCAGATAATGATTACTAAAATAATTCTGAAGTATACATAAATAGTCTGATGAAACTAATTCGTAAATCCATTTAATTTTATTTATTAATGGATATAAGGTATTATTTATCAATAATAAAGAAAAGATTATTTTTCTATAAATCAGTAGGTAACTGAAACTTTATAACCTTTATTTGAAATTGAAGTTCTTCGAAAATTTCATAATTAAATGCGTTAAAAAATTAAATAAGGCGGCACCCAGATTCGAACAGGGGATATTCTTTTTTAAAGTAAGCTATGACTAGCTTCCTAAGAGTTTTATTTCCAACTTGCTGTCTGGTTGCTGTCCAGAAAACTGAAAATTTATACTTTTAATTTACTATTGTATTTAAGAATTATATTGTTCTAGACAGCAACGTAATTTATACAAGAAGGATTAGTATTTAAATCAAATTTTTTTAAGTTTTTCAATTAAAATTTTTTTAATATACTTATCAATTGAAATTCCTGACCTTTTTGCACCTTCAATTAACTTAACTTTCAGAGTTGTAGAGATTTCTAAACTTATATGTTCTACCTTGTTTTCTGAGTCCATATGGATCAAACAATTTAATGATAATTTTAAATAGAAATCTATTTTATAAGTTTTCTAGTTAAATATTTTTGTATGTTTCATAATTGTATATTTTCTTTAGCTTTTAGATCCTTTTTAGTTAGAAATTATCTTAATATATAGTAATGGAAATTGAAAAACGTGCTCAGTTAAACATCAATATTGATGCAAAATTGCTTAAGTCTTTAAAACTAAAATCAATTATTGAAGATAAAACACTTTCTGAATATATAGTTAATATCTTAGAATCACATGAAAATGTTAATGTTTCATCTACCTCTAATTCTTTGGAAAATAAACTTAATGAATTAGACGCTAGAATTGCAAAAATTGAACGATTAACAAATAGTCAAAATTAAATTT
>CACLGU010000053.1 GCA_902606505.1 uncultured Prochlorococcus sp. | reverse complement strand
TTCCTGAGGGATCGCACAAAACCATACAACTTATAAATCTTGCACTCCTATAAGGACTATCAGAAAGTTCATTAATTAATTTTTTAATTTTCTCATCATTATTTTTGGCATATCGAGCGGAATAAATTCCTGGTCGACCATCTAAAACATCTACTTCAAGACCCGAGTCATCAGCTATTGCCCAAGTTTTTGTCTCTAGAGAAGCTGCCTTGGCTTTTAGTAGTGCATTCTCAAAATATGTTTCCCCAGTTTCTTCGACATTTAAATATTCTGGTTGCTTCTCAACCCTTAAAGACAAAACATCCAGCATCTCTGAAATTTCAGATACCTTTCTTTGGTTGCCACTTGCAATAGTTAGAACTGGAAGGTTCAAAATAATATATAAGATTTATTGTGCATATTATCTTACTTCAAAGCTTGATACGGAGACAGGAAAGGTTGAACATTCCACACCTGTGTAGACAGGGCCTGTCTCGTACGGAAATAACATAATGTAAATTTTTTCTTAACACAACAGTATGTTTTGATGCACTAACTAATTTGCATAAGTATTGACATATCAATAGTACCAAGGGTGATAAGTTTAACTTATGAATCATAGAAAAAACATTAATGGAGATTTTGTCGAAAACGCTTGACTTATAAGTACTTAATGAAGCATTCTTCGAATTGAACATTCCACATTTAGTATTTAGTAGACAATGGCTACAGAAACAATGGGTATCGCTCTCGGCATGATCGAGACACGCGGACTTGTACCTGCAATCGAAGCAGCAGACGCAATGACAAAGGCAGCAGAAGTTCGCCTTATTGGTCGTGAATTCGTTGGTGGCGGTTATGTCACAGTATTAGTTAGAGGCGAAACAGGCGCAGTTAACGCAGCTGTAAGAGCTGGTGCTGATGCTTGTGAAAGAGTTGGTGACGGTTTAGTTGCAGCTCACATTATTGCTCGTCCTCATAGAGAAGTTGAACCTGCTTTAGGTAACGGCGAATTTCTTGGTCAAAAGGACTAATTTATTAAAGCAAAATTTATAAATTTTGCACAATAATTATTTTCCCTATACAGACCTAAATTTATCCTTATGAGTAAGAAGTATGATGCAGGGGTAAAGGAGTACAGAGATACCTACTGGACTCCAGAATATGTACCCCTAGACACCGATTTACTAGCCTGTTTCAAATGTACAGGTCAGGAAGGTGTTCCAAGAGAAGAAGTTGCAGCAGCTGTTGCCGCTGAATCTTCAACAGGTACTTGGTCAACAGTTTGGTCCGAGTTACTTACAGACTTAGAATTTTATAAAGGACGTTGTTATCGAATCGAAGACGTTCCTGGAGATCCTGAAGCTTTCTATGCTTTTATTGCATATCCTCTAGATCTTTTTGAAGAAGGCTCTATTACAAACGTATTAACATCTCTTGTAGGAAACGTTTTTGGATTTAAAGCTCTAAGACATCTACGTCTAGAAGATATAAGATTCCCAATTGCTTTCATTAAAACTTGCGGTGGTCCGCCAAACGGAATCGTAGTTGAAAGAGATCGACTTAACAAATATGGAAGACCTCTACTTGGTTGTACCATCAAACCTAAATTAGGATTATCTGGTAAAAACTATGGTCGAGTTGTATATGAATGTCTTAGAGGCGGTCTTGATTTAACGAAGGACGATGAGAATATCAATTCTCAACCATTCCAACGTTGGAGAGAAAGATTTGAGTTTGTTGCAGAAGCAGTTAAGCTTGCTCAGCGAGAAACTGGGGAAGTTAAAGGTCACTATTTAAATTGTACTGCTAACACTCCTGAAGAACTCTATGAAAGAGCTGAATTTGCAAAAGAGCTAGATATGCCAATCATCATGCATGATTATATAACTGGTGGTTTTACTGCAAATACTGGATTAGCTAATTGGTGTCGTAAAAATGGCATGCTTCTGCATATTCACAGAGCTATGCATGCTGTTATTGATAGACATCCAAAGCATGGTATTCACTTCAGAGTTCTTGCAAAATGCTTGAGACTATCTGGAGGAGACCAATTACATACTGGAACAGTGGTTGGAAAACTAGAAGGTGATCGTCAAACAACTCTTGGTTATATTGACAACTTAAGAGAGTCATTTGTTCCTGAAGATAGATCTAGAGGTAACTTCTTTGATCAAGATTGGGGTTCAATGCCTGGAGTATTTGCAGTCGCATCAGGTGGTATCCACGTTTGGCATATGCCTGCACTTCTAGCGATCTTTGGGGATGATTCATGCCTTCAGTTCGGTGGAGGAACACATGGTCATCCATGGGGTTCAGCTGCTGGAGCTGCAGCTAACAGAGTTGCTTTAGAAGCTTGTGTAAAAGCCCGTAATGCTGGTCGCGAAATCGAAAAAGAGAGTAGAGACATTCTTATGGAAGCTGCAAAGCATAGTCCTGAATTAGCTATTGCTCTAGAAACTTGGAAGGAAATTAAGTTCGAGTTTGACACTGTCGACAAGCTTGATGTTCAGGGTTAACTCAAGTTTCGCAATTGAGGAGATTAATTCTCCTCACACTTATTAAAATCTCGTTTTTACGAGTAATTACATTCACATTTTGATTAATTATGCCTTTCCAGAGCACAGTAAGCGACTATCAAACAGTTGCAACCCTGGAAACATTCGGTTTTTTACCACCGATGACCCAGGAAGAAATATATGACCAAATTGCGTACATAATTGCTCAAGGTTGGAGTCCAGTTATTGAGCATGTTCATCCAAGTGGATGTATGCAAACTTATTGGTCTTATTGGAAACTCCCATTCTTTGGGGAAAAAGATCTTAACTTGATCGTGAGCGAATTAGAGGCATGCCATAGAGCATACCCTGATCATCATGTAAGAATCATCGGATACGATGCTTACACTCAAAGTCAAGGAACAGCTTTTGTAGTTTTCCAAGGACGTTAAAGCTACTTATCGTAGTTAATATCTTTCTCCAGAAAATTTTTTGGAGAAAGTTTTTCAAAAAAGTTTTTAAAGAATTTCAAACTTGAAGATTATGTCAAAAAAAACCAGTAGAGAGATTGCACTTGAAAGAAGAAAGGCGATGAGTGATAGCGGAAAAAAAGCTGCTGCTTATTCTTCAACTACCAAAGATAGAGTTCGTTCTTCTCAAGATATTCACATTTCCGGGACTCAGTCTTCTCCTAATAATCATAATATTTCTAAACAAGTTACAAAACATATTTCAAAAACTCAGGTAAACAGAAATTCTTCAACAACTTTATCTAGTAA
>CACLGU010000052.1 GCA_902606505.1 uncultured Prochlorococcus sp. | reverse complement strand
GACTTTTAGTGATCATTTAGAGGAGCTTCGTCAGAGAATATTAAACTCAATTTACTCAATACTTATATCAATATTTTTTAGTTTTCTCATCATAAAGCCATTAATATCTTTTTTAGAAATCCCAGCTGGGGATATTCATTTACTACAACTTGCTCCAGGAGAGTTTTTATTTGTCGCTATTAAAGTTGCAGGTTACAGCGGATTGATAGTTTCTATTCCTTATATTTTTTATCAAATAATATTATTCATTTCTCCTGGTTTAACAAAACAAGAAAAAAGCCTTATCTTGCCCGCAGTTTTTGGTTCAGGTCTTCTGTTTTTTTTAGGATTAATTTTTTCATGGTGGATATTAGTCCCTGCAGCAATAAATTTCTTCATTAGTTTTGGTGCTGATATTGTTGAACCAACTTGGTCTATAGAAAGATATTTCGATTTTGTACTCTTATTAATGTCCAGTACTGCAATAGCTTTTCAATTGCCAGTATTACAATTTATTCTTGGTTCTCTTGGAATAATCACAACAGAAAAAATGATTTCAAATTGGAAGATAGTTGTAATTTCCTCAGCAATATTATCTGCAGTGATTACCCCTTCAACGGACCCATTGACTATGTCATTGCTATCTATATCGATTGTGTTTTTATTTTTTGTGGGTACTGGACTAACTTACTTATCAGAAAATCTTAAGTCAAAAACTCTTTCATCTTCTCATTAAGATTTAATTGCAAGCTGATAGCTCTACCTAATCTTGGCTTAGCATTGACTTTCTTTAGCCATTCCCTTACTTCTTCTGAATATCCACATCTATTTAAAATCTCGATTTTATCAGCTATTGATTTTTTATATTCATCTTCACTTAAAGGGAATGATTCCTGCCCTAGAAATCCCCACATCATCTGAAAATAAACAAATTTTCCTCTTCTAAAGAGTCTAAAATCATATTTTTTCCCCCAGCGATGAATCAAATAATGTATAACTTCATCTACTAATAATGGGTTCATTTAAATCAATTAATTAAGACTTCCTAAATTTTTACTTTAAATTATTAAAAGTCCTATCTATTTGCAACAGAAATTGAACAATTTGATCCATAATAACTAATAAATAACAGAACCAAGTAGCGAATGACTCAATTAAGTTCCAATGATGTCCCTTCAATGGGTCGAAGGCAATTTATGAATCTTCTTACATTTGGTACTGCAACTGGTGTAGCGTTAGGAGCCCTTTACCCTGTAGCAAATTATTTCATGCCTTTAAGAGCAGGCGGTGGTGGAGGTGGAACTTCTGCTAAAGATGAATTAGGGAATCCAGTAACTAAGACAGGTTGGTTAGCTACCCATCAAGCAGGAGACAGAAGTCTAGTGCAGGGTCTAAAGGGAGATCCAACTTATTTAATAGTTAATGAAGGTGGGGAAATAGGAGAATTTGGTTTAAATGCAATTTGTACTCATTTAGGTTGCGTTGTCCCATGGGATAGTGGTGCTAATAAATTTATATGTCCTTGTCATGGCAGTCAGTACGATACTAATGGGAAGGTAGTAAGAGGGCCTGCTCCTTTATCTTTAGCTCTAGCTCATGTCGATATTGAAGATGATGCTGTACTCGTCAAACAATGGTCAGAAACTGATTTCAGAAATAATGAAAATCCATGGTGGGCATAAAAAAATGAAAGGTCTTAAAAATCAAATCATGAAAAAAACAAGTTTATTTATCTGTACTCTGCTTTTCATTTCGAGCATTGTATTTTATCCAAAGATCACCTTTGCTTATCCATTTTGGGCTCAGCAAAACTATGAATCCCCAAGAGAAGCAACAGGCAAGATAGTCTGTGCAAATTGTCATCTAGCTCAGATGCCTACAATTGCAGAGGTTCCACAATCTGTTGGAGCAGACAGTGTTTTCAAAGCTGTAGTCAAAATACCTTACAAAAATGACTTAAAAGAGATTGGTGCTGATGGTTCTGAAGTTCCATTACAAGTTGGTGCTGTTGTAATGCTGCCTGATGGCTTTAAACTTGCTCCACAAGAAAGATGGACTGAAGAAATAAAAGAGGAGACTGAAGGGGTTTATTTCACTAATTACAGTGAAGAGAAAGATAATATCATCATTGTCGGACCTTTACCTGGCGATACTAATAAAGAAATCGTTTTTCCTGTACTTTCCCCTGATCCATCCACTAATAAAGAATATCACTATGGAAAATACTCGTTACATATTGGAGGCAACAGAGGTAGAGGTCAGGTATACCCAACTGGAGACAAAAGCAATAATGTAGTTTTCACTTCTTCCACTTCAGGCACTATAAATTCAATAGATACAATTGAAGATGGTAGCTATAAGGTCAATATAGAAAACGAGAATGGTGAGATAACTACTGAAGCAGTGCCTGTTGGTCCTCAACTTATCGTAAAAGCACAAGACAAAATTAATGCAGGTGACCCTCTCACTAATGATCCCAACGTTGGCGGTTTTGGGCAATTAGATGCTGAGGTTGTACTTCAGAGCCCTTATAGAGTAATTGGATTGATTGCATTCTTCATTGGTGTAGGCCTAACTCAAATACTGTTAGTATTAAAGAAAAAACAAGTAGAAAAAGTTCAAGCAGCAGAGGGTATCTAACTTTCTTTAAATGCTTATACTTGAAGCTTTTATACAATCTCCAGGAGAAACTTTTTTAAATTTAGGATTTATAACTATTAGATGGTACGGACTGCTTATTTCGGTTTCAGTCTTAATAGGCCTATTTGTCTCTAAAAAACTAGCAAAGGCAAGAAATATTAACCCAGGGTATATTAGTGAAATACTTCCATCATTAATAATCTCTTCAATAATTGGAGCTAGAGCTTATTACGTAATTTTTGAGTGGAGGCAATATAGCGGAGAGAACTTTTTTACTTCTTTTGAACTATTTAATAACATCGTTCAAATACCTTCTTTTCTTGCAGTTTGGGAAGGAGGCATAGCAATCCATGGAGGTCTAATTGGAGGATTAATATCTATTATCTATTTCTGTAAGTCAAAAAAAATTAATTTAAAAACTTTTATAGATATATTAATACCCTCGATTATTCTTGGACAATCAATAGGAAGGTGGGGAAATTTTTTCAATAATGAAGCCTTTGGAGTTCCTACAAATTTGCCTTGGAAATTATTTATACCTATTCAAAATAGGCCTTTAGAATTTATTAATTATGAATTTTTTCATCCTACATTTCTCTATGAGTCATTGTGGAATCTTTTAATTTTCATCGTCCTTATTATTACCTTTAATAAACAAAATAAAACAGATTTTTTCAGGCCTGGCTTTATCAGCTGTCTTTATTTAAT
>CACLGU010000051.1 GCA_902606505.1 uncultured Prochlorococcus sp. | reverse complement strand
TCCATTTTAGGTGTTGTTGTTTCAGCTGTTTTGCTTTTTTCAAATGTTGTAAATAACAGCGAAGGACAGCTTGGCTTAGCGCCAGGTCTATCACTTACAACAATATCCCTGATTTTACTACTTTTTAGTCTTTGGCAAGGTTGGTTAATAGTTAGAACAGGAAGAGCAATTGCAAGCAACGCAAGACCCTCAAGAGGACAAACCGGTAAATTGATAAAACGAGGACTAATAGTTGATTTAGTTGGAATTTTGTTTGGATTAATTGGATATCAAGCTCTTATGGGAGCCTTATTCATACAAGCATCCTCTCAAACAACTGGACAATTGATAACAGCGACATCTGATATCCCAATTACTGGTCTTGAAATATTATCAGTTCTCAGTAACACGCAAGTTATCGCTGCTCATTTTTTTGGACTTTGCTTTTCTTTATGGCTTTTAAGAAGGATTTATAAATGAATTATTAATTTTAGGTAAGTCATCTAAATTACCTCTCCAAAATAAATCTGGTTCTACAGGTGTAAGAGATATTTTATTTTCTTGTATTTGAGATACATCGCTAGGCCAATTCTTAGGACCATAACCTTTTGATTTAAGATCTAAAACAACTTCTCCTGCTAACCAATAATAATCATCACCCCTCGGATCTTCCCTTTTTGAAAATTGATTTTTATATTTTCTTACCGATAATCTTGTCCAGGATAATTCTTTTATCTTGTTTTTTTCGCAGGGGGGTATGTTCAAATTTAATAAAAGTGAAGCTGGCCAACTATCCTTAATTGCCTGTTCGGCAATATTTATTGCAATTTCTCCAGCAAATTCAAAATTTTTCCATTTAAAACTAGCAACACTTATTGCCATGGAAGGAACATTTTCTAAAGTGCCTTCCATAGCTGCAGCGACTGTACCTGAACAAAAAATATCTGTCCCTAAATTGGGTCCGTGATTTATTCCGGATAGTACCAGATCAGGTTTATGATCCAAGAGTTCAGATAGTGCTAATTTGACACAATCAGCAGGTGTGCCGGAGCATCCCCAAGCTTCTATACCCTCTCCAAATAATTCGTCAGCTTTTTCCACTCTTAATGGGGATTGCAAAGTAAGACCATGACCAGTAGCTGATCTTTCTTGGTCAGGACATACTACTTTTACCTTATGTCCTCTTTTCTGGGCTGATTTTGCTAAAGCTCTTATCCCCGCTGCGAAAACACCATCATCATTGCTAATTAATATATTTAACGGTTTCATTAATCAAGACATTTTATTTATGGACGATATTTAAGTAAGATAAAGCAATACTTATTTTTACTATATCAGTGAGTCAAATTGAATCATTAAGTCAAATTGAGGAAAAACTAAATAATCTTTCTCTAACAGCAAAAAATAATATAGATAATTCTAATACTCATGAAGAACTGGATCAACTGAGAGTTTCCTTGCTAGGGAAAAAAGGTGATTTATCAATTATTTTGAAAACAATGGGTCAATTATCTGCTACTGATAGACCAATTATTGGCCAGAAGGCAAATTTAATAAAGATAAATTTGCAAGAACTAATAACTGAAAGAAAAAATAAACTAAACAGCGAAGCCTTAGAAAAAAAGATTAAAAAAGAAAAAATTGATGTAACTATCCCTTCAATTGGAACTCCCCCTGGTAATAAACATCCTTTGATTTCAACTCAAGACGAAATAATAGATATATTTTGTGGTTTAGGATACTCAGTTGAAAGTGGGCCTGAAATAGAAACTGATTTTTATAATTTTGAGTCTCTCAACATACCCAAAAATCATCCCGCAAGAGATATGCAGGATACTTTTTACTTAGATGAAAATCGACTTTTAAGGACACATACTTCTCCTGTTCAGATAAGGTACTTAGAGAAGAATCCTCCTCCAGTAAGAATTATTGCTCCCGGGAGAGTATATAGGAGAGATGCAGTAGATGCTACTCATTCCCCTGTATTTAATCAGGTTGAGGTTTTATGTATCGATCAAGACATTAATTTTAGTCATTTAAGAGGAACAGTTCTTACATTTTTAAAGGCCTTTTTTGGAGATATTCCTGTAAGATTTAGAGCTAGTTATTTCCCATTTACTGAACCTTCAGCAGAAGTAGACGTCCAGTGGAAAGGTAAATGGTTAGAAGTAATGGGTTGCGGAATGGTTGATCCAAAGGTCTTAGAAAAATTAGGAATTGATTCTGAGAAATGGACTGGTTTTGCAGCAGGATTAGGAGTTGAGAGATTTTGTATGGTGAGACATCAGATCGACGACATCAGAAAATTTTATACAAATGATATTAGATTCTTAGAACAGTTCTAATAGTATTTAATTTTTAAATTAGGATTGTCCAACAAATTAGTTTAAGATAGTCCTAGATTTAATTTTTTGATTGGTACGTAAAGCAGGACTAATCGTTAATGATGGAAAGGAATTAGCCGTTCAAACTGCAACTTCTGTTCAAAAAAAATTGGAAAAATCTAATTTTGAAGTTGTAAGAGTTAGTAGCTCTGGAGGGATGGTTGGTTTCGCAAATCCTGATCAACATGTACGTCCTTTGGGATATACGAATTGTGTCCCTGAGGGGTTTGATTCATCAATGGAATTTGCAATTGTTCTTGGCGGAGATGGGACTGTACTTTCTGCTGCAAGGCAAACGGCACCTGCTAAAATTCCAATTCTTACAATAAATACTGGTCATTTAGGATTTCTTGCGGAAGCTTACTTATCTAACCTAGATGAGGCTATTGATAAAATAATTGCTGGAAATTGGGATATTGAAGAAAGAACTTGCTTTGTCATTAGCGTAATGAGGAATGATCAGAGGAGATGGGAGTCTCTTTGCCTTAATGAGATGGCTCTTCATAGAGAACCTCTAACAAGTATGTGTCACTTTGAAATTTCTATAGGTAGACATGCTCCTGTGGATATTTCAGCTGATGGAGTAATTTTATCTACTCCAACAGGTTCTACCGCCTATTCTCTAAGTGCTGGAGGACCAGTTATCACGCCTGATTGTCCAGTCGTGCAATTAACTCCAATTGCTCCACATTCATTGGCATCTAGGGCATTGGTTTTTAATGATTCAGAGCCAGTAACTGTTTTTCCTGCAACTCCTGAAAGATTAGTAATGGTTGTTGATGGCAATGCTGGTTGTTATGTTTGGCCTGAAGATAGGGTTTTAATAAGAAAAAGTAAACACTCAGTAAAATTTATTAGACTTGAAGATCACGAATTTTTCCAAGTTTTAAGAAATAAACTTGGTTGGGGTTTACCCCATGTGGCTAAACCTGATAAATAACGATTATTTGAATTTATTTTTTCCCTTTTAATAGAAAAACAGGATTATTTGGTTCTAGTCTCATTCCCTCCGTAATAATTAAGCTTTTATAGGTCTGAATTAAATTTAAATTTGTTTTGAAATTTTTATCTTCTAATTCCTCTTTCAATTCTTTAATATTTTGAATATTAATTATTGGGACAACGATAATGTCTCCAATATCCATATCTTGCGCAAGTTTATTAATAATCTGGAGTTTAGTTTTTTTATCACATCCTCCAATTATTAATCTATTAGGATTTTCAAAAGAACTTAAATTTCTCGTATTCAAGGTGTAA
>CACLGU010000050.1 GCA_902606505.1 uncultured Prochlorococcus sp. | reverse complement strand
AAATTGAAAAAAATATATATTATTTGTGGAAGTAATTTTAATTTCATAAAAAATAATATAAGTAAATTAGTTATTAATGATCTTGAAATTGAATATTTAATAAAAGAAAGTGTTTTTAGTTGGTTCCCTGGTAAAGACGGATGTCCTAATCAAAAAAAAATAAAATCTTATTATGACAAATCTTTTCTTGAAAAAATAGAAAAATTAATAGAAGAAGAATCAAAATCTATTAAAGGCGTTGATATTATTGTTAATGATGGGATGCCATATGCAAACATGATTGCAAAAAATTTAAAAGTAAAATCTTACTCAATTTTTCATTTTCAATGGAGTTGGTTCCTAAATAAATGTCATTTCTCTTTAGTGCCAGACTATGTCTTAGAAAGAATAAATTTCTATGAGAAAAACTCAACAATAAATTTTTGTTCTGAATTCACACCAGGAGAAATAAAAAATAAATTAAAAAATATTGTTATTATTGAACCAATAATAAGAAATGATATTAAAAATTTAAAAGATTATGAATTACAAGATAATGACATATACAACATAAGTATAATTGACAGTGGCGCTAATCTTTCAAGTAAAAAGATCTTATCAATTTTAAATAATCCATATTTTTCAAAATTTAGAAAGATTAAAAAAATTGTTTTTAATGTTTTTTCAGGGATAAATTATGAAATAAACAATAATAGAAATGAGATTAATTTTTATAAAAATTTAGCAAGAAAAGATTTCTTAATCAAATTAAAAAAAAGTGAGCTGGTAATTGCTAGACCTGGATTTAATTTGTTATCAGAATTGATTTATTTAAATAAACCCTGCTTGTTTTTTTGTGAGAACGGTAATCCAGAAATGGTAGATACTATTTATCAAATTGCTAAAAAAGGCATTAACAATATACTACCTGATGACTATGAGCAACAATACTATAAGATTGAAGAATCTTTAAATTCTAATAAAAATATTTATAGTTTAACTAATATAGTTAATAAATTTGATGGGGCTTCTAAAGTAGCTGATTATATAAGTAATTTATAATGAATTCAGAGGAATTGCCAATTTTATTATGGGAAAGCTCTAATCCTACTTCTGATTTGCATTTAAAACGTATAGAAAAGTTTTTTAAAATTATATTTAATAGAGACAAATTAACAACTAAGGAAAAAAGTTTTGTGTTGGGAATATCAACACATACAAGTCCAATAGAATTTTACGATAGAGAATTTTTTAATAAATTTGAAAATCTTCAATTTGTTGCATCACCTACTACAGGTAATACTCATTTTGATGAAGAGTTCCTTATAAAGAGAAATATTCAAGTTTTTAAACTAAAAGGAAGAGAAATACTTAAGGAGATTACATCCTCAAGCGAACATGCAGTTTTTTTAATGTTATCAGCATTTAGAAATAGTAGGCGAATTTCGCACGCAGTAGAGGATGGGAGTTGGAGAATAAGGGAAAATGAGTTTAGAGCTAATCAAATTGCGAATAAGAAAATTGGTATTATTGGCTATGGAAGGATTGGGAATAATGTCGCAAATTGTTTAAAAGCATTAAAAGCAGAAATATTTATAAATGATATTAGAAATATAAATTCAGAATTTACCAAATTAGAATTGAAAAATATGTTTAAAATATGTGATGCTATTCTTATTTCATGTACATACGATAATACAACTCATAAATTAGTTGATAGAGAATTATTGCATTTAGCAAATAAACTTTTTCTGATTAATATTGCTCGAGGAGAAATAATAGATGAAATTGCTTTATTGGAAGCAATAAATTTTGGTAATGTTGAAAGATATTATTCTGACGTAATTTCTGAAGAACAAATAGGATGTCAAAAAAACATTATCTGGAGAGAATCTAAGAAAAATAAAAAAATAAAACTTACGCCCCATAGTGCAGGTCTTAGTTATGAGTCTGAAAATTTTGCTGTTTCTGATATAGTAAGCCAAATAGAATTATTTATAGAAAAAAAATGTTTATAGTTTCAGAAATTTTCCCTCAACATTCTGGTGATCTTAATTTGGCGGAAACTCTTATTTTGCAATCTAAGATGGGCGGAGCTTCAGCGGTAAAATTGCAATTATATAAAGGTAATCAATTTTCAAATGATGGGTTTTGCAGGAATTATATAGAACTTGATAAAAAAGGTTTAAAACGGCTTGTTGATTTTGGAAATAATATAAATATTCCAGTTTTTGCTACAGCATTCGACAATACAAGATTAGATTGGGTTTTAGATCTAAATTTACCATATTTAAAAATTGCATCAAGAATGCATAAAGAATCTCCAGAGTTAGTAGAGAGAATTGTTGAAACAAAAAAACCTTTTTTTGTCTCAATTGCAGATCATTCTATTGTAAAAGATTTTTCAAGTAACAAAAATGCAATCAAATTGGATTGCGTATCTAAATATCCAACTCTGCTTGAAGAGTGGAAAATGAATTCTTCTAAAAAATTATTGTTTGATGGAATAAGTGATCATAGTAGTGGGATTTCAGCTGGGCTATTTGCCGCCTCTTTAGGTTTTAAATATATTGAAAAACATTTTACACTCTCAAGAAATCTACAAAAGTCTACGGAAAAAGCACATATTGGAGCTATGGATTTTGAAGAACTCTTAAAGCTTAAGAGACTTAGTACAGAAATAGAATTGCTTGGCTCTGATCCAGTTAAAATTTTATCATGATAAAATTTTGCGTTGGAATTCAGGCTAGAGCATTATCAAAACGTTTACCAAATAAAAATTTTTTTAATCTACAAGGTATATCATTATGCGAGTGGTCTATAAATCAGGCTAAAGTATATTTCCCTAATAGTGATATTTTTTTACTTATTCCAAATGATAATTATTCAAAAATATTTGAAGAGATTTGCGATAAAAATAATATTTTTTGCATTAAAGGAAGTGAATCAGATGTTTTATCTCGTTATGAAAAACTTGCGGTTATTTCTAAATATGATTTTATTGTTAGATGGACAGGAGACAATCCTATTAAGTGTAAATATGCCATGGATAAGTTAATTTGTAATTGTTCACAAGATATAGACTACATATGTTATGAAGGGCTTAGAAAAACTGCTGTTGAGATAGTTTCAAGTTTAACATTGAAAAAAATAAGGTTATCTAATTCATATACAAATAAATGTAACGAACACGTTACTTGGGGAATCAGAAATTCTAAGTTTTTTAAAAATTTAATTTTAGATCCAGATGAAGGTTGGATTAAGCGTAAAAATGATCAATTATTGACAATTGATACCATAAGTGATTTTTCAAGAGTTAATAATTTCTTGAAGGATAATCATATTAAATCAATGATGAAAAACATTTTATTTAATGAGCAATTTCAAAAAAATTAAGGGAATTTGTTTATAAGCAAAAAATTTGGTTTAAGGTTAAATAAACCTTTTATAACTAAACCAAAAGAGTATTAAATCCTATAGATTTTTTTTTAACTTTTATATAGGGTTTCATTAATGACAAAAATATTTTTATAAAGCATTTTTTAGACATAATTAAATGTAAAATTTATAAAACAACTAAATAAATGGATTACGAGAATCAGCTTATAAATTTAATAAATGAAAAAAATGCTAAAATTGGAATAATTGGTCTTGGATACGTAGGATTGCCTTTAGCGCTATCATTTTTGGATAACGGTTTCGATGTTATTGGCTTCGATATTGATACATCGAAAATTAATAAGATTAAATCAGGAAAAAGCTACATAAATCATATTCCATCGGAAAAGATAAAAAAATCAATTGAATCAAATAAATTCAATCCAACTTTAGAATTTTCTCGAATCTCGTTAGTTGATGTAATTGTTATTTGCGT
>CACLGU010000049.1 GCA_902606505.1 uncultured Prochlorococcus sp. | reverse complement strand
GTAATCCCAGAAAGCATTGGCTCCAACCATTGATACATCATCCGGACGATGCCTTATCCCTAAACCTAAGTTTGTTGTGGATCCATCTGCATTAGTTGCAGTTGCAAATCTTGCTTGAGAAAAGGCAAGAGTTTTAAGATCGCCTTCATCATCTTTTGCAAGTTCTCCAAGTTTCATCAGGCTATTAATTGAGAAACTTGTATCTGATTCTGTTCCACCAGAAATATTTAAGGTTGTTTGAGCAAAAAATGGGATTTTTTGTATCCCACTATTTGCGGTTGAATTTGCGAAATCTAATCCAGTGTCAAGTAATAATCTTTGCAAATCATCAGTCATTATGCCGGTATATTCACTTCCTTCTGCGCCACTATTCATTAAAGGTACAAATTTAGTGGCATAAATAGATGCATTAATAATGTATTTATCTAATTTATCTTTTGGTTTATATGTGTTCTGTTCGTCTTTGAATTGATCATATTTGACGTTATCAAATTTATACTCGTTAGCAGAAACAGACAGAATAGAACCAAAAGCTAAGAGGAGGAGAGATAGAGCTTTAGGTGATTTCACTTATAAAAAATTTTTTTAAAGATACCACGTTATTAAACGAATTTTCTACAAAAATATGGAAAATCACAAAGAGATGACTGTTTTGGGTGCATTTTGGGTTCAACCTTTTTTAGGTGTAATTTATTATTAGCTGAGACTTACTGCTATAACTGATCGGGGCGACAGGATTCGAACCTGCGACCTAGTGCTCCCAAAGCACTTAACAACCCTAGTAGGGCACTATTTCTACAGACTCATGACTAAATAGTTGCGGGGCATTACTTAACTTGAAATAACAAACTAAGAGTTATTTGTTGGCGATTTGTTGGCTATGTGTATACCTAAAAATATTTTTTTATAAATTAATTTTTGAAATTAAATAGATCTTGAAAGAAATTAGTTTTTATTATCTCTAAACCACAAAAATCATCATTGGAAGTGCTGTTGAGTTTTATCAAGCCGCTCTCTGCAAGAATATTAGAAATCTCTCCTGCAAAATAAATACCTTGTATTCTTTGGTCACTCAAAATAAATGTAGATATACCAACAACTGCTCCATATTTATTTAGCAATGGTCCTCCACTATTGCCTGGATTCATTGCTGCATCAGTCTGTACAAATAATTGTTCATCAACAAATCTCACACTACTAACAAGACCACCAGTAATTGAATTTTCTAAATATCCTTTCTCAACAATGGCCGCTCCTGGACTTCCTAAGACATAAACGGGGTCTCCGGTTTTCAGACTACTATTCCTGCAAACTGGCAAGGATTTATATTTATTTTTGGGATTAATTTTTACTAATGCGAAATCGTATAATTCATCATCATAAACAACTTTGCCTTCATAACTAGCTTTGTCATATGCAATTACTGAAATGCTCTTAGCTCCACTTACGACATGACTATTGGTAGCAACTAAATCATCATCGATAAAAAAACCAGAGCCAGAAGACCCTCCACCGAGTTCAATCGTTACGAGACTCTCAATAGAATTTTTGAAAATTTTTGAGCCATCCTTAGGTTCTGAAGAAATTAATACTTTAGGTAACTCTCTATTTAGCAATGCTTCTGATCGTGTCTTCCATTCTGATTTCTTTGCAAGAAAATATTTATTAATAATGGGTATTTCTCTAACCACAGCCCATTTTATGTATCCGGGATCTAATGCTAATTCAAAAGAATTTTCTAGATTTTTAAAAGCTCTTATTACACTCTTATTTAAAACATACTTATTCGTATAAGGGCTTATACTTTTAGGGTTAAGCTCATACTCTTCTCCATCTAAGGAGATTAGTCTAAATGCGTATCCTGCATGTGGCATTGTGAAATGCATGAAAAAAGCGGCCTGATTTTCAAAAATTAGATAAGACGAACCAAATAAGGATTTATATCTAGAGATTAGGAGATATTTCTTCTGCCCTTTTTTGTTTATAAAAACTATCTTCTCTTCAACAGGTAAGCATTTAAGTGATTTGAAAAGATTAGTACCTTTATAAGTTTTTATTTTTAAATTATTATTTTCTACTAGTAAACATTCTTTTGCCTCAAAAATTTTTTTTTGCTTTTTTATACATTTTGGTTTGTTCTTCCAAACAGGAGAATTACAATTGACTTCAGCTGATAATGCAGGAAATATAAATATTGGATTTATAAAAACTAAATTAATAAGGTATGAAATTACAATTAAAAAATTTTTCATCTACTTACAAGATTAATTTGTACATTATAAATGCGACAAAATTTTGCAATTATTTTATTTCATTTGAAAACATTAAATTATTTATTAATTAAAAGTTAATTTAATTTGTTGGCTATTTGTGAGCCGCTATGAGCCAACAAGAAAAAGCAATAAAAAAGCGAGTCTGGGTAACTCGCTAGTATGACTTGGTTTTGATTGAGTCGGGGCGACAGGATTCGAACCTGCGACCTAGTGCTCCCAAAGCACCCGCCCTCCAATTTGAGACAGTGGGTTAAATAAACAAGTCAGGCTATAGCTTGTTAGTTGCTATATCTACAAAATTACGAGTCTTAAAAATAGGCCAAAGTTATACAAAATTATCCTTAGATATACAATTAATCGCTAAATAATCGCTAAACAAAGACCTAGTGCTTTAGGAGCTGTAAAATATCATTGATTGACAGTCGATCGAACATAGAGGGATAAAACCCTCTTTTTTATGCAAGTAATAAGCGTTTAAAAAGAGCGAACAGGTCGTATATATCAATAATTATTGATTATATCAAAATATTTTGATGTATTTCTTAATCTTTGTATTTCGCTTTTTGTTTGATGCTATAAATAAATTGTCTTCAATCTAAGTGGCTAATGAGTATTTTCAAAAAAACTCTCATTTTATCTTCTGCAATTTCATTAATGCTTTCTCCATCTGCGATTGCTTCAAAAAGATTGAGTGGTGCTGGTGCATCATTCCCTTCGAAGATTTATACTAGGTGGTTTTTTGACTTAGCTAAATCTGGAGGCCCTAGAGTTAATTATCAAGCAGTAGGTTCTGGATCTGGAAGAAAAGCTTTCATAGATGAAACTGTTAATTTTGGAGCCTCTGACGATCCAATGAAAGATTCTGATATAAAAAAAGTTACTAGAGGACTTGTTCAAATACCGATGGTAGGTGGAACAATTGCGTTTGGATATAACTACGATTGCGACTTGAAACTAACACAAGAACAAGCTGTTCAAGTAGCAATGGGAATGATTAAAAATTGGAAGGAATTAGGATGTAAGTCAGGTAAATTAACTTGGGCCCATCGTTCTGATGGCTCAGGCACGACTAAAGCTTTTACAAATTCTATGGAGGCTTTCTCTAAAACCTGGAATCTAGGTACTGGTAAATCTGTTAAATGGCCTTCGGGAGTTGGAGCAAAAGGGAATTCTGGTGTTGCAGGTGTTATTCAAAACACTCCTGGCGCAATCGGTTATGTAAACCAGTCATATATTAAAGGCAATGTTAAAGCTGCTGCACTTCAAAACCTATCTGGTGAATTCGTTACCCCTAATACTGAATCAGGCGCGATAGCTTTAAATGGAATAACTCTTGATAAGAACTTGGCTGGTAAAAATCCAAACCCCATTGCTAAAGGAGCTTATCCAATAGCAACCTTAACTTGGATACTTGCTTATGAAACAGGCAATGGAAGGAATACTAAGGCAATTCAAGATACATTCTATAAATTGCTCAGCGATGAATACCAAGATAAAGCTCCTGCCTTGGGTTTCGTTCCCTTGAAAGGTGAAATTTTAAAAAAATCAATTGAAGCTGTTGGAAGAATAGGAAGGTAGTTTAGAACTAGTAAGCCAAGCAATAAAAATCAAAATAGATGAAGTATATAAACAATACTGCATACCAATAGTGGCATTTTTACCGAGCATAAATAATAAGCCCGATAGTAGGGTTCCAAATAATCTTCCTGCTGCATTAGCCATATAGTAATAACCAACATTTAAAC
>CACLGU010000048.1 GCA_902606505.1 uncultured Prochlorococcus sp. | reverse complement strand
ATTTCCAGTCAGAACACAAACAATAGTCGATTCTTTCTGAATTCTATTTTTATTTTTAATCAGTCCAGCAACTGATGCTGCACTGGCAGGTTCACAAAAAACCCCTTCTTTGGCAAGGATTTTATAAGCATCGATTATTTCTTCATCTGTAACTGACTGAAAATCTCCTTTACTCTCCTTTCTTACTTTTTTTGCTTTTTCTCTATTTACAGGATTACCAATTCTTATTGCAGTTGCAATTGTTTCTGGATCTTTAACTATTATATTTTTTACTAATGGAGCAGAGCCTTCGGATTGAAACCCCATCATTATTGGCAATCTCAAATTTTTTTTAATTTTTGAATATTCTTTAAATCCCATCCAATAAGCAGTTATATTTCCTGCATTGCCCATTGGAATACAAAGCCAATCAGGAGCATGACCTAAGTCATCAACTATTTCAAAAGCTGCCGTTTTTTGTCCTTGTATTCGATATGGATTAACTGAATTAACAAGTTCTATAGGATGTTCTGAGGATAAATCTCTAACAATTTCAAGAGCCTTATCAAAGTTTCCATTAATAGATATTATCTCAGCGCCATACATTAATGCTTGAGCAAGCTTGCCTTGTGCAACAAATCCTTCTGGTATTAAAACATAAGGTTTTAATCCTCCTCTCGAAGCATATGCAGCAGCAGCAGCAGAGGTGTTTCCAGTACTTGCACAAATAACTGCTTCACGGCCTTCTTCTTTTGCTTTGCTAATTGCCATAGTCATACCACGATCTTTAAAAGATCCTGTTGGATTAAGGCCATCATATTTTAAAAGAACTTTTGTCCCATTTCCAATTAAGGTGCTAATTGATTCGCTTAAAATTAGTGGTGTATTTCCTTCATTGAGGGAAATAATAGGAGTTTTTTTTGTAACCGGGAGATATTGTTTATAAGCTTCTATAAGGCCAGGCCATCTTTTTTTTCTATAATCTAAACCTAGTTTATTTTTGATTTTATTTAATAACACCATGGTTGTTTAATTTGTTTTGATTTTTTCTAAAGGGGAATTGGTGAAAAAGGTTAATAATTCTGAAATCGATTCTACTTTATTCATAACTTTGCTCAAAGCGCTTACATCTAAAATTACAGTTTTAGTTGGATATCCTTCAAAAAAATTTATTAGATTTATTTTTCCCTTTCCTATGTTAATACCTTGAATCACGCTTGCTCTAAGGGCTAGCATGCCTGTTCTTTCATCAGTTGCTCTAGGTGGGTGAATAATAGATGAAAGTCTTGTTAAAAAAACATCCCCTATTTCAGAGTATACAAGTTTGCTTGCAATGGTAATAGGAACTTCAAAATCTCTGTTTAAAACTGTTCTAATTTCTTTATCGGGAGAACCGGTTGCTTTCAAAATTCTCTTTAATTTTCTTGTGGATTTACCTTGTTTAGCAAAAGTTTTTAAAGAATTCACTTTAATTGTTCTAGAAAATATGCTGTATGTGATCTTAATTTCTTCAGCAGCATTAGCTTTTGGAACATTTAAAAATAATGGAGAAATTACTAAAATAAAAAATATTTTAAATATTAAAATTTTACTAAGCTTCATTTAGATATTTGCACCAGCAGCAATCTTAACAAGTCTTACTACTCCTTTTTCAGTTATTTTTCTTGCAATTTTTATACCCATTTCTTTTGTATAGGGTTCATTTATAAGTCTTGGAACCCTTTTTAAAAAAATGTCAATCGAATACCCGGGTACTTTTTGTAAAATCTCTAAAAAGTTCCTCAATGGTTCAACATACATTACAAGGTCATTCAAATTGTTATTTTCGTCAATAGTATTTAATTTAATTGATTGTGGAAGATAGTTATTCAAACTTTTCAATATTTTTAGACTAAGTAAATCTATCTGATTTGTTAAACCTTCAACTATCTCATTTCTAAGAAATCCTCCATTTGAAGAAAAGAGAAGATTTATAACTTCGTCTAGAAGTTTTTCTAAATCGAGATTTGTTTGCTTTGCAGCGTTAGAAAGCAGATCTTCTAAACGGTCCCATTTAAATTTTTTATTATCAAAAAGCATTTCTTTAAGGCTTTCCCTTAATTGTGGATCAGGATCTTCCATTAACCTTCTTGCAAAATATGGATAAGCTGCGCCTAATATCTTGAAGTTTGGATCTACGCTTAAAGCTATTCCTTCTAATGTAAGTAATGACCTTATTATAAGCGCATAATATGGGGGTAGTCTGAAAGGGAATTTATACATAACACCAGACATATCGTCTGTAACGCTTTTAAAATCCATTTTCGAAACTCCTTGTTCAACAGCGTTAATGAAAACATCTTGAAATGCTGGAACAATAGGTTCTAGATTAACTTCTTCTGATAAAAATCCCAATTTTACGAAATCTTGAGACAATTTATCGAAGTTTTTATTTACTAAATGTACAACTGCTTGAATTAATCCTGATCTAGATTCTCTGGAAACCTCACTCATCATTCCAAAATCTAGATAACATAATCTTCCATCTTCTAAGGCTAATAAATTACCTGGATGTGGGTCTGCATGAAAAAAACCATGTTCTAAAAGCTGTTCTAGACTGCATTGCACTCCTATATCAATCATTTCATCAGGATTAATTCCTAATTTTTTTACGTCTTCTAAATTTGTTAATTTTGTACCGTCTATCCATTCCATTGCTAAGACTCTTCTTGATGTTATTTCTTTATAAATTTTTGGTACGGCAATCATTTTGTTATGTTTATGCATATCTCTAAATTTTTCTGCATTTGCAGCTTCGTTTAGATAATCCATCTCTTCAAAAACTCTCTTGCCTAATTCATCAATCAAAGCAACTAGATCACTTCTTATTAATCCGATATTGTTTTTTAGCCAATAAGCAATATTTCTAACTATGTATAGATCTAAGGTTATTTGTTCCCTCAATCCTGGCCTTTGAACTTTTATTGCAACGATCTCTTCGTTTTTTAATTTGGCTTTATGTACTTGTCCTAAAGAAGCAGCGGAAATTGGCTCTTTTTCAATTTCTAAAAAAATCTCATTTATTTTGTATCCTAGATCTTCTTCTATTAACTCCATAGCTTTATTGCTATCAAACCCGGGGAGTTGATCTTGTAATTCAGATAATTCTTCTAGAAGAATTCCTGGAATTATATCTGGTCTTGTTGATAAAGCTTGGCCTGCCTTAACAAATGCAGGCCCAAGTTCTACTAACAAATTTGTTAATTCTCGTGCTCTAAATCTTGCTTGGTGTTCATTTTTCAACCTACCAGTTAATTTATCCCATCCCACGGAAAATATGTAAGCAAAAATAGGTATGAGTGTTTGCCAAAGTCTTTTTAAAAGTCTTTTAGGATTTTTTTTGTAAATTTTAGAAATTGTATCTGGATCATAATTTAAGAGTCCAGATACCTCAATAAAATCAGTAAAATCTTCTTTCATAACTTTATATATTTAAAACCTTTATTTTTTTAAAAAAGAAGTTAATTTTTTTATATGTAAGATTTATCATGTTAGTACAACTAAAAATAGAAAACATTGCATTAATAGAAATTATAGAAATTAATTTCGAAAAAGGTTTGAATATCATAACTGGGGATTCAGGTTCAGGAAAATCATTAATTTTGGATTCTCTAAATGCTTTATTTGGTGGAACTAATATACCTCTAAAACATTTAATACGTCCAGGAAAAGATTTTTGCGTTATTCAGGCGATATTCTCTTCTTCTTGTCAAATTAATAATTGGTTAATTAGCAATGGTTTTGAAATAACTTCTTCAGAACTTCAAATTAAAAGAAAATCTTATAAAAAAAATAATAAAATCTTATCCAAATATAGTCTTAATGATTTACCAATTAATAGACAATCATTAGAAAAACTTGGAGAAGTTTTAATAGATTTTACAGGTCAATCTGACACTTTTATCTTTGATTCTCTAGATAAAAGAAGACTAATTATTGATGACTTATGTTCTCAAGAATTTAGAGGTACTAGCGAAAGGATTAAAAGTATATGGGGAGAAACTAAAGTTTTAAAAGGCTTAATGGATGAAAAAATAGAATTTTCTAGGAATCAAGAAGAAAAAAACTTGGCAATTAAACATATGTTGAAGAGTTTAGAAGAAGCTGATTTAAATTCAAGTGAAGAAATTTTAGAACTAGAATT
>CACLGU010000047.1 GCA_902606505.1 uncultured Prochlorococcus sp. | reverse complement strand
GAAATACAAAATCAAATCCCAACTCATAATCAAGAAAAATCAAACCTTGGAGAAGGAGATTACCTAGAACATGAACATGTTGAGGCTCATCATCATGAACATAATCACCATCACCATCACCATAATATTTATCCAAATTCAAAACACCCTTTGGGACCTGTCACGCTTCGCTTGCCTAATGAAGATCAAATCTTAAGAAAATCCGTTGAAAATAACTGAATCATCTGTCTCTTTCTCGACTAAGTCTTAATAGACTCAGGGTATATAAGTATTCCTAATATAAAATCTTTAAAGTATTTTGAGCTAGATTTTCCACAATTTACAGGTTGTTTTCCACGTCCAAATCCACATAGGATTAGAAATCCCAGTAGTTTTTAAAAAAAACAGGACTTCAACATTATTGTTGACTTTTCTTTAAGATCTAATCAATTTCCTTATTTAAAAAATAAATTTCTTAAAAACCAACTTATTACATGAGTCTTATTTGATAATTTGAAAAGTTTACAAACAGATCTTTTTTGATTTTTTTAAAAAAAAATATCATTATATCCATGTAAGAAATATAGATTTATGGATCAAATCAGCCAATCAAATTTAACTGATAAAAAACTTGTCGAATGTTCATCAAATAAAGTTTCTTTAGAGACAGAGCTTTCAGAAACTCTTTATAAAACTATGAAAGATTTCGTATTAAGTAATCCAACTTGGGATCAATATAAGCTTATAAATTCAGCATTGGCTACTTTTCTCGTTCAAAACGGATGTACAGATAATTCTGTCTCAGAAATTTATTTAAATCAATTATTTACACCCTCTAAGTCTTTTTAATATTTAAACAAGCTCTTCTACTTAAAGCCATCATTGTAAGTGTGGGGCTTTGCCAAGATGATGTGGGCCAGCATGCTCCATCTAGTACAAGCACATTCTTGCATCTCCATAATCTATTAAATTTATCAACTACACTATTTTTTTCATTTATCCCCATTGGTGCTCCCCCTACTTCATGAATGTAATATCCAGGAGGAGGAGGACTATCTGAAAGTGCGATCAAATTTTTTGTAAATAAACTCCCTAATGGGATATTCATTAGTTCATCAATATTTTTCATTTCTCCATTTGCAGCTTTTATTGATTTTCGTATTGTGTTTTCCATATGTTTTGCCATATTTAACTCATTCTCGCTCCATTCGAATTCAATGTAGGGAATTGGGATACCCCATTCATCTGTTTTTTTTGAGAGAGAAACTGAGTTTTCCTCTCTAGGAAGGACCTCGCCATGAGCGATAAGAAAACCAATGGATTTGTTTTTGTCTTTTTGCAAAAATTTAGGAATTCCTAATCTATCAATTGCCCCCCAGATTCCATAACCTCTATGGAAATTCATGTCGTCAATTTCTGGTAAATTTGAACCAAATGGAATAAAGAAGCTCCCTGCTCCAGAAAGATCGGGAGGAATATCTAATAGTTTATCTGAGTTTTTTGTTTTTGGGACTGAAAAAAATCTACAGATAGATACATGATCCATGAGGTATTTGCCTAATTTCCCGGAATTATCTTTAAACCCTGAGGAATTTGATTTATATTCTGAGTTTAGGAGTATCCTCAGCGTTGAAATTGTTGATGCGCAGAGAAGAATTAAGTCACAATTCAACACTTCTTTTTGTCCATTTTCTAGGTTTACGATCGTTAGTTTTGAGGCAAGCTCTGTTGCCTTGTTAATCTCAAAAGACTCCACTAGGTAATTAGAGATTATTTGTACATTTCCAGTATCTAAAGCTTTTTTTAAGGAGCTTCCTAAGCTAGAGGACTTGGGCCATTTTTTTTCTTTTACTGATGAATTACGGTCAAATCCTCTTGATTGGATAAATGGATAGTTTAATTTTGATTTTACTTTGTTGCCAAAAACATTTTCGTTTTCTGTAAGAGGTATTTCACCAATATATTTACCGTTTGGGACTTCTTTAATGTCATCTTTTCGTCCATAGATGCCGCAGAAATTTTCAATGAAATCATAGTGTGGGGATAGTTCATCATATGAAATAGGCCAGTTTGGTCCGAATCCGTCTTTTTTAGCAGGATGAAAGTCACCTGAGGAAAGTCTTAGTGTTATACCTCCCCAAGTTAATGATCTCCCCCCATATTGTTTCCCTTGGGTCCAAAGAAATGGCTTTTTTCTGGGGAAGTCATAAGGATGCTTCAATTCATTTGAATATAAGTCAGGATTATTTTTCCAATAACCAGGATGTTGGCATTGATTGGCATGTTTTTTTGTTAAAACTCCCGATAATCTTTTTAATGTACTTTTTGGCTCATGATTACTAGCTTCATGCCTTTTAACTTGAGGCCCTGCTTCTATTACTAAAACTTTGATCCCTTGTTCTGCCAATGTAAGTGCTGCTATTCCTCCTGTAGCTCCAGAACCAACAACAATCGCATCATAGGGACTTATATCCAAAACCTAGTTCGTGGTTTGCTATTTTAATAAATATAGCATTCAGTAAATAATTAATTTTTAGATTTCAGCTTAAGAAGTTAGAATTTATTGAAATACTACTCAAAAAAATGAGATTTATAATTTTAACTTTTTTAATAGTTGTTTTAACCCTCCCTTCTAAAAGCTTCGCTGCGTTGGATTATGGTAAACAATCTTTGGTTGGGGCTGATTTTTCTGGATCTAATTTAAGAGGAGCAACTTTTTATTTGACTGATTTACAAGACGCAAATTTGTCAGGTTGTGAGCTCCAAAATGCGACTCTTTATGGAGCAAAATTGAAAGATACTAATTTAAGTAACTCCAACTTAAGAGAAGTAACTTTAGACTCAGCCGTTTTAGATGGAACAGATTTATCAAATACTAACTTGGAGGATTCTTTTGCTTATAGTACTCAGTTTGAAAATGTAAAAATACAAGGCGCAGACTTTACAAATGTTTTTTTGCCAAAAGATATTATTAGGAAATTTTGTGAGAGTGCCACTGGAACTAATCCAATTACAAATAGAGAAACTAGAGAAACTTTAGAGTGCGATTACATTTAAATTTATGCAAATACAAGTTCTTTTTTAATCTTTCTTTGTTTATAAAGAGATTTTCCAATGGGCCAACCTAAAGTAGATAAATGTTTCATTAAAGATCCTGAGTATTTGAAATAAAAATTGTCTGAATATTTGATGCCAAGTTCTTTTAGAGTGGCTATTAATAAACATAGATCTTTCTTTTTGCCTTTTTTTATATCCAATAATATCAATGCTTCACTTGATAATTTTTTTTCTAAAACCCTATCATTTTCAGCAAAACCAACTTTAAGTGCATTAAATTCATCAGAATAAAGAGTATAAATTATTCCATCTTTGTATTTATCTAAAGAAGTATCTACATTAAATCTTGATGATATTAATGTTTTGTATCCTTTAATGATTTTTCTGTTATTCATAATTATTTGATTTCATCTTGAGCTAATTCGTATTTCTCCAATAAATTGTTTACTTCTGCTAGTGCAATCCTCTTTTGACAGGCGGAGTCATATCTATTTACTGCTACTGAAGGTATTGAACCTTTGCTTTTCATTTCCCTTATACCAGTTTCTAAACATTGAAAAGCAACACTTGATAGATCTCTTCCTTCTGCTGCTGCCCAAACTTTCAAAAGATAAGTAAGGTTTGATGGTACTGAGATCTGTACTTTGTTTGAATTTGAAGTATTTAATGCAATATCATCGAGACTAATTTCTTTAGAGGAAATAGTTTCTTTAACCTTTTTCTTCAAAAATTTTACTTGGCTTATAGCGTCCTCTTTATTATTTATTTTCTGCTCTATTTCAAATAAGTCTTCTTCAGAATTAATTAAAGCTTCTAATGCCCATTTAGCATCATCTTTCGCAACAGCGGTTCTATCAAGCCATTCATCTCTTATTTTAGACCAATTACTAGGCATAAGCTTTATACGATAATTCTAATATATATAAATCTAAATAGATTGTCCATGTATTCTAAATAGATTTAATATAGATTAAATAATTTTCCAGTTTTATCTTTAATAATTCCTCATCTTAGAAATAATCTTTTAAAGCAATTGAAACTGCAGAATCTATCCAATATGATCTTGGAGTTGTTTTTCGTTAATTGATAACTATATATTAGATAATTCAATCTTTTTTTTAATTTTAGTTATTTGTTTATTTAATTAGAGACTTCTGAGCTTTTAATCTCTTTCAATAAGTTCAATTTTGTAACCATCAGGATCCTCAACAAAAGCCAAGACTGTAGCACTGTTTTTCATTGTTTTAGGTTTGGTTGTTATTTTACAACCATTATTTTCTAATCCTTGGCAAATTAGATGAATATCTTT
>CACLGU010000046.1 GCA_902606505.1 uncultured Prochlorococcus sp. | reverse complement strand
ATGAAAATAGACAAGTTGGACATTATTGGCTTAGAAATCCATCAATTTCACCCTCTTCAAAAATAAGTGAGGAAATTAGCGCAGATATTAATGCAATCTCTGAATTTGGAAAACAAATTTTAAATGGAGATATAAAGAATAGGAATAATCAAAACTATACTGATGTTCTATGGATAGGTATTGGTGGAAGTGGTTTAGGACCATTACTTATTACAGAGTCACTGCAGAAGTGCTCTAAAGGCTTAAAATTTTCTTATATCGATAATGTTGATCCTTTTTTAATTAGCGAAAAGTTAGAAGAGTTATCTGAAAAATTATCCACAACATTATTTGTAGTAGTAAGCAAATCTGGTGGTACCCCTGAACCAAGAATTGCTATGGAAATTATTAAAAGTCATTGCGAAAAAAAATCTCTTGAATGGAATTTTAATGCTATAGCTATAACTATGAAAAATAGTAAGTTATTTGACAAAGCCACTTCTGAGAATTGGTTAAAAATATTTAATTTACAAGATTGGGTTGGAGGAAGAACAAGTATTACAAGCTCTGTGGGTTTACTTCCATTAGCTCTTATTAATGAAAATATATTTGAATTTATTAGAGGTGCATCATTCATGGATGAGGCCACGCGTATAAGTGATTTTAAAAATAATCCCGCAGCATTATTATCATCTGCATGGTATTTAACTGGGGATGGAGTTGGGAAGAGAGATATGGTCGTATTACCTTATAGAGATAGATTACAGGTATTTAGTAAATATCTCCAGCAATTAGTAATGGAATCATTAGGTAAAAAATTTAATAGGAATGGTGAAGTAGTTAATCAAGGTATTTCCGTTTTTGGTAATAAAGGATCTACAGATCAACATGCTTATGTTCAGCAATTGAGAGATGGTATTGATAATTTCTTTTGTATTTTTATTGAATTATTAGATTATCCATCTACTAATATTTTTGATGAAAAAGAAAATCCTAAAGAATATCTTTCTGGTTTTTTGCAAGGAACCAGATCAGCTCTTTCAAGTGAAAACAGACAAAGTATTACCATTACACTAGAAAAATTAAATTGTTTTTCACTAGGTGCCTTAATTGCGCTATTTGAAAGGGCAGTATCTTTCTACGCAGAATTAGTAAATATAAATGCATATGATCAACCTGGAGTTGAAGCTGGAAAGAAAGCAGCTGCAAATATTATTGAGTATCAACAAAAAGTAAGTAATTTATTAGACGAAGGAGGAGAATATTCTATAAATGACATTACATCATTATTTAATAATTCAGAGAGTGAACCTATATTTTTCATAATCCGTGAAATGTGTTTTGGGAATGATGATTATTTAGTTAAGGGCGATTGGTCAAATCCAAATTCATTAGTTATTCAAAAAACAAATTCTTAAACAACAATATTCATAATTTTTCCTTTAACAATAATTATTTTTCTTATTTCCTTATCTTGAGTCCATTTTAATATATTAGGTCTTTTAAGAGTCAATTTTTTAATATTATCTTCATTCATATCATTATTTATATTTACTTTGTCCCTAACTTTTCCATTCACTTGTATTACTAGTTCATATGAATCTTCCTTTAGTGCTTCGGCATTAAAGGAAGGCCATTGTTCTAAATGCACAGATTTTTTTATTCCTATAAGTTGCCATATTTCTTCTGCAATATGCGGTGCAAATGGAGCCAATAAAATACAAAATGTTTTTAATGCGTCTATTTTTAAATTATGGTTTACGTCATTAATTGAATTTGATAATGAATTATAAAACTTCATTAGTTCTGAAATCGCTGTATTAAATTGGTTATTTAATATGTCATTTGAAATTTCTTTAATAGCAATGTTCATTGACTTTATTAATGATTTTTCTTTTTCTGGATTGGATTTATTTTTACTATTAATATCTTTTGCACAATTTATATAAAGCTTCCAAATCCTGCTTAAAAATCTAAATTGTCCTTCAACATCTGTATCTCCCCATTCCAAATCTTTTTCTGGCGGTGCTTTAAATAATATAAACATTCTTGCTGTATCTGCTCCATATTTTTTAATTACTGATTCTGGATCTATACCATTATATTTTGACTTAGACATCTTCTCGAAAAGAACTTCAAGTTTAGAATTGTCAATTGGATCTGTAGGATTTGATAAGTCAGTAATATCGGAAGGAGAAACATATTTACCAGTTTTATTGTTTTTATAAGCTGCAGCCTGAACCATTCCTTGGGTTAATAGTTTTTTAAATGGTTCATCAATTTCAAATAGTTCATTATCTCGTAAAGCCTTAGTGAAAAATCTTGCATATAACAAATGCAATATTGCATGTTCTACTCCTCCAACATATTGATCTACAGGTAACCACTTATTAATTTCAATCTTTTCAAATGGCTTATTTGAACATTTTGAAGATGGATATCTTAAAAAATACCAAGATGAACACATGAAAGTGTCCATAGTATCAGTTTCTTTTCTTGCCGCTATTCCACATTTTGGACATATAGTATTTATCCAATTATTATTATTATCACCTAAAGCATTTATCTTGTTAGCCGAGATTTCTATATCTTTTGGTAAGGAAACAGGTAATTCCGATTGCTTTAAAGGAACAGATCCACATTTTTTGCAGTTAACTATGGGTATCGGACATCCCCAATATCTTTGTCTAGATATTAACCAATCTCTTAGACGATATTGAATTTTATTTTCAGCCCATCCATTATTTACTCCCTCCTCTGAAATTTTTATTTTAGCAATAGTATTTTCTATGCCATTGTATTGATTTGAATTAGAAATTGTAAATACCTTAATAAATTACGATGTTGAACTTGTAGTAATGGCTGGTTGGATGAAAATAGTCACTCCATTTTTTATTAATAAATTTAAGAATAAAATTATAAATATTCATCCATCATTACTTCCCGCATATAAAGGTGGTTCTGCGATAGAGGACTCTATATTAAATGGTTCAAAGATTACTGGTTGTTCAGTACATTTTGTTGATGAGGAGGTAGATAGTGGTGCATTGATAATGCAAGCTGCATTGTCAATTAGAGATGATGACGATGTAGAATCTCTTTCCAAAAGAATACATATGCTTGAGCATAAAATTTTGGCGCACTCTATCTCACATGCTGGTTTTTTGATAAGAAGTAATTTTATGGAAAATTATTAGTTAAATCAAGACCTTCATCCATTGCAAATCCACTCATAATATTTAAATTTTGAATTGCTTGCCCAGTCTGTCCTTTTAACAAATTATCAATTACAGATAATATAATAATCCTTCCATTTCGAATATCAACTTTAACAGAAAGTAGAATTTGGTTTGTGTTTTTAACCCATTTTGTTGATGGGTATGTATCTACAGGTAAGACTTTAATATTTTTGAAATTTCTATAATAATTATCCAAAAGAATTCTGCAATCATCAGAAGTTAATCCTGGATCTCTTAATCTCCCATATATAGTCGAATGCATACCCCTCGAAATTGGAACCAAATGAGGTGTAAAAAGCAGTTCAACTTTATTTCCAGAAATTAAAGATGCTACTTGCTCGATCTCTGAGGTATGTCTATGGTTTATTAATCCATATGCTGAAAGACCTTCTCCACATTCTGATAAGAGTAGCTTTTGGTTTGGTTCTCGACCTCCTCCAGATGTGCCGCTTTTAGAATCAATGACTATACCTTCATTTTCAATAATTCCTTGCGAAAGGTAAGGAACTAATGGAATAAGAGCAGATGTTGGATAACATCCTGGACATGCAATTAATCTTCCTTTTGATATGGATTCTTTATTTAATTCAGGAAGACCGTAGACTGCCTCATTACATAAATCATCATCATTCCTTTTATAAATAGCAGCTTCTTTAGAATATACTTTTTTCCACTCATCTAATGACTTGTATCTGTAATCAGCAGATAAATCGATAACTTTAAGTCCTCTATCTAATAATTTCCTTGTCAATGTTGAAGATAGGCCATTTGGTAAGCAAAGCAAAGCAACATCAGCATTTTTTGAGATGGTATCTACTGAAATTTTTTCTATATAAGGATCATTATCTAGATAAATGAAAGGGAAATTATCATTCCACTTTGATCCAGATGTTTTATTACCTCCTAAAAATGAAATTTTGTATTTTTTATTGTTTTTTAAAAGATTTACCGCTTGTATACCGCCGTAACCAGTAGCACCTACTATTGCAACATTCATTTCTTTGAATTGGCAGACTTTGAGATAGGATTATAAAGTGTTGAATTTAAGGTAACTAAAACACTTTTTTTCTATATTGATAGGAATAATGAAAGAAACAAGTCCCAAATCAAATAATGGAACAATTTTGGATATAAATGAATCTTTTAAAATTGA
>CACLGU010000045.1 GCA_902606505.1 uncultured Prochlorococcus sp. | reverse complement strand
TTTTTTTTAAGTATTAAAACGAAGCGACTATATTTATATATTCATAGAGGTGATTTAAACAATCACTACAAAAAATCCACATATAAAAAAATTATTATAAATTTACTTTTAAGAAACTCATTTAAAATCATCTTTTTATCTAAAAAAAATTAAGGATGACTTTTCAATAAAAGCATTTGATAAAAAAATACCAAATTCATTAAGTAAGGAAGATAGTCTTGTAAGTAAAAAAATCTTTGAAAGAAAAAAAAATAAAATAATCAATAAGAGAAAAAAACAAATTAGTTTAATTTTTTGCGGTAATATTCAAAAAGAAAAGGGTATACATAATATTATTCACTCTATATTGCATTTTAATAAAAACCAAAACCAAGTTAAATTAAATTTAGATATTTATGGCATTAAATTTGAAGAAATTCCAAAAAATAATAAATTTATAAATTACAAAGGAAGATTATCTAAAGACAATAGATTAAAAATTATGAGTAATTATGACTTCTTAATTACAGCAAGTGTAACTGAGGGATTGCCTATGACGATCATAGAATGTTTAGCTTTGGGTATACCTTTCATAACAACAAAAGTTGGAGCCATTTCAGACTTATTAGTTAAAAATTACCCCTATATTTGTACTCATGATACTCAAAGTATCATAAAAATTTTGAATAAGATTGTATTTGATTTTTATAATAAAAAAGAATATCTAAGTAAATTAATAATAAAAAGTAATGCGATTTACGATAAAAAATTTAAATATGATAACTATATTTCATATATTCAAGAATATATAATAGACGTTTAACTTCTTAATTAATTACTTTTAGTTAAATGCACTCTTATTAATAAAAAAAGTTTTGATGGTTACTGTATTACTTTCTGTATTTAATGGTGAAGAATGGCTGAAGGATTGTATATTAAGTATCCTTAATCAAAGTTTTAAAGATTTTGAGTTCTTAATTATTGACGATGGTTCAAATGACAGGAGTCTAGAAATAATCAAAAATTTCTCAAATTTAGATAATAGAATTAGATTTTTATCTCAGAAAAATATTGGATTAACAGCAACTTTAAATAAAGGTTTAAATATTGCAAAAGGTGATTGGATTGCAAGAATTGATTGCGATGACATTGCCTGCCCAGACAGAATTTCTCTACAAATAAATTATGCTATAAAAAATAATTTAGGTTTAGTTGGTTGCCAATCAAATATTATTGACTCAAATGGGAAGTTAATAAACAAAGTATCAACTCCAAAAAAACATAGCCAAATTTGTAGAAACTTAAAAAAACAAAAGAAAATATTTAGTCATTCTTCTGTGATGTACAAAAGACAATTAGTTTTGGGATTAGGTGGCTATAGAAAAATAATGAAAAAGTCTCAAGACTATGATTTATGGTTAAGGATATCGGAGCAAAGTAAAATAGGAAGCATAAATTATATTGGGGTTCTTATAAGAGATCACGATAAAAGAATTTCATATATAGACAAAGGTATTGAGCAAAGAGTTTTTGCTCATTGCGCGAATGTTTCACATAATTTAAGGAGTAAATATACGAGCAATAATGATCCTTTAAATAATAAAAATGAAGATGAAATTTTAAAGTTTATAAAGTTTGTTGCGAATAATTTAGAAAATACTAAAACTCTATTTTTTTATGAAAAATTATATGACTACAAGAAATTTACTCACAATAAAAATCTACTTCTAAAGTTCCTTATAATTCCGAAATATTTCTGGAAAATAAATTTATTTATAAAATTAATAAAGTGGCTAGTTAATGGTGATTTTGCTTCAAAAGATATAGAAAAAAAATGGCAAAATTTACATCTAAATAAAAATATTAAACCTTAATTTATTGAAAATTATTCCAACAATATTGCGAAAGATTGAGTCTTTTTTTACTTTTATTTACAGTCTCCAATAATTATTAATTCTCTTACTCTACTATCTTTTTGGTAGTCAACTCGATTTAATTCCTTATTAAATTTCGCACTACCCTCAACTTCTGCATAAGCTATATCAAAAAACTTATTTGCCAAATTCAACCACCAATCCTCTGGAAAGATTGAGACATGAAGTTCTTCATTATCAATAGTGGTAGGTGAAAATTCAAGGCAAATTTGAAGAAAAACTCTTTTACTAATTCTTCTAAATTCTTCAAATGAAGCTTCAATTTCCTCTTTAGGAATATGTTCTATACAATCAAAACTCGTAAGCAAATCAAATTCCTTATTTCCTACAGTTGGTATATTATGCGCAGGCGCAATTACATCTGCATACGGAGATGAAATATCAACTCCTATAAATTTCCTTTTTGAAAGTAAAAATCTTTTTCTTCTTTTCATATTTAAACAAAATTCATTACCTCCACAACCTATATCAATAATGCTCTTTGGTTTGAGTGCTAAAATTCTCTCATAATGGATTTTGCCCTCATTTGAATGTCCATATTTTTCCCATTTTTTTTCAATATTATTTTTCCGAAAATCTTCATAAGTTCCAGAAAATGAAAAACTTTTAGAATTTTTTTTAAAAACTCCGTTCTTTTGATAAATTTTATCGTACTTGTATTTATCTTTTCCTTCTTTACTAACCATTGTTTTTTATTATCAAAATATAAATGAAATTATTATATACTCTTTTTTACTAAACAAGGTATATGCTGTCTCAACTTATTTGCTATGATAATCTCTTCATTTATAATTTTTTTACACCCATCTCCAAGAGACTTTTCTATATTTCTTACACCTTTCACCAAATCTTTTATTTCATTTGGTTCAAGTGATGCAGATTGATCAGATCCATACATTTTTCTATCTAAGGTCAAATGTCTTTCTAGCGATGTAATTCCAAGAGCAACTGCAGCAAAAGAAAGTTCAAGATTTTGTTCATGGCCACTATAACCAACATTAGACTTATAGTTGTTTTGTAAACTTTTTATTAAATTTAAATTAGCGTCCTCTACTTTCATTGGATATGTAGAAACTGTATGCATCAACTCAAAAGAACAATTATTTTTTCTAAAAATATTTACAGCCAAATCTATATCCTTATAGGTACTCATGCCAGTTGAAATAAAGGTATGATTACCCTCTTTTGCAACTTCTTCTAAAAGGTCCTCATATACAATCATTGCAGATGCAATTTTGTTAAATTTACAATTAAATTTTCTCAAGAATTTTTGACTTTTAAGATCCCAAGCGGAGGCAAACCAATCAATCTCCTTTTTTTTACAATAATCATCAATTTCTAAATATTGCTCAAATCCAAATTCAAGGCCATTCTTTTGTTCTCTTTGAGTTGTTCCCCATGGACTATCTCTTAAACTTTCTAAATAATCTTTGGTATAAACCAAATCAATATCTCTTTTTTGAAATTTAACTGCATTACAACCTGCTTCATTAGCGACATCAATCAATTCTTTGGCTAAAGACAAATCTCCATTATGGTTTATTCCTAACTCTGCAATTATGAAAACTGACATACAATAAAAGAGCCTATGAGACTAAACTAATTCCGCCAAGTCTTTCTTGTCAAACTCGTTAATGTTTATGAGAATCTCAATAAATTCTCTAACAAAGCCATTGCCGCCCTCTTTATTAATAATTAAATCAACATTATTTTTTATAATCGGATGGCAATCTAGAGGTGCAATGGCAAAACCGCTCAGATTAATAGCATCTAAATCATTTAGATCATTTCCTAGAAAAATAAAACCATCAAAAACTTTATCAATATTTTCGTTCTTTTTTGATAAATACTCCATAAGAAAATCTTTTTTATTTTTGATATTAGAAAAACACTTAATTCCTAGTTTTTTCGCTCTTTCAGAAACAACATTATTTTTTTCTCTCGAGAGAATAAAATAATCAAGATCCCATTTATTTTTCTTAATAAAATTTTTTAATATATCTAATCCCAAACTATCTGACCTATCACACCTTATTATTTCAATACCCTCTTGACTAAAATAAACTTTATTATCAGTAAAAATTCCATCGAAGTCAAAGGCTATTGTATGTACATTTTGCCATTTTGGTAAATTCATTTGTTTAAAATACCAAGTTGAGTTTCTATTAGTTCGCAGAGAATATGGATTACAAGTAAGTGCATTTCTTGAACGCGTGCGGTGGATTCAGATGGTATTAATATTGATTCTTGAGAGATATCAAAAGCTTTGCCTCCTCCTTTACCTAATAAAGAGATAGTAGTAAGATTTAAATCATTTGCGACTTTTATTGCTTCTAATACATTGGGACTTTGGCCAGAAGAAGATATTGAAAATAAAATATCACCTTTTCTTCCTAAAGCTTCTATTTGTCTAGAAAATATAAACTTATAAGAAAAATCATTTGCGATATTAGTTAAAATTGAACTATCTGCCGTTAAAGATATAGCTCTAAGGGCTTTTCTTTCATTTTGAAACTTACCAACCAATTCAGACGCAAAATTTTGGCTATCTGAAGCGCTACCACCATTGCCGCAGAAAAAAATTGTTCCTCCACTATTTAGACAATTAGATATTTTTGATGCAGTTAGTTCTATATCTCTTGAACATTTTTCTTCTATGATAAG
>CACLGU010000044.1 GCA_902606505.1 uncultured Prochlorococcus sp. | reverse complement strand
CTTGAGCATTACTGATAACTTTATCAAAAACCTCACCAGGGGAGGCAATAGAAATTACAGGAACTTTTTTATCTAATAAGGCTATTGGACCATGTTTCATTTCCCCAGCAGGATATCCAGCTGCATGTATATAACTAATTTCTTTAAGTTTTAAAGCACCTTCAAGAGCAATTGGATAATTTATTCCTCTTCCTAAAAAAATAACATCTTTTATATTAAAAAAGTCATGCGCTAGCTTTTCTGACGATTTATTATGTTTGTCTAAGAGATCTTCCAGTAATGGCGGAAGTTTTATAAGTTCATTTATTAATTTACCTATTTCGTCAGGACTTTGATTACCTTTTATTTGAGCAAATTTTATAGCTAATCCATAAAAAGAAAGTAATTGAGCAAAAAAAGTTTTTGTTGCTGCAACTCCAACTTCTATTCCTGCACAGATGTCAATTATATTTGAAACCTGCCTTCCTATAGAACTCTCTTTTCTATTTGTTATTGCAATAAGATTGGGTTTGAATTTTTTATCTTCAATTGAAGAACGTCTTTTAATTTCCATATCGATAGCCGCGATTGTATCAGCAGTTTCTCCAGATTGAGTGACTCCAATAGTTAATGTATTTGGCAATAGTGGAGGGGGTGAATATCGAAATTCGCTTGCATAAAAAACATTTGTAGGGATACCTGAGAATTGTTCTAATAAAAAACTGCCAACCATTGCAGCATGTTTACTTGTACCACAAGCAATAATTTCAATTCTTTCTATTGATTCAAAAAACTCAGTATCAAATGGATAGTTGATTTGATATTGACCATTATCTAAGTTCTTAAATAAATAATTTTCCAACCAGTTTTTTGCAGTCTGTGGCTGATCATATATCTCTTTTAACATATAGTGTTTGAAATTCATCTTATCCATTATTTGCTCTGAGACCTTTAAAGACACTGGATTTCGATATTGTCTCTCGTTACTTGAGTCATATATTTCAATTCCAAGCGGAGTCAACAAAGCTATTTCTTCATCCTCCATAGGCAAAATAATATTCGTAAAGTTCGCAATGGCAGGCGTATCACTAGCACAAATGAATTCTCCTTCACCCAAACCAATAATCAAAGGCGCTTGTTTTCTTGCAACTACCAAAGAGGTTGGAGCGCCAGACCATAAAACTGCTAAAGCATAAGATCCTTCTAAATCAGATATTACATTTCTCACAGCTACTAATAATGTTGAACCATTATTCTCAAGATTTAGTTTACTTAATGTATTTAACTCTCTTTGAATTAGATGAGGAATTACCTCGGTATCTGTATCAGAATTAAAAATAATGCCCTCTTCCTCTAATTTATTTTTTAAATCTTGAAAATTTTCAATAATACCATTTTGAACAACTGCTATGTTTCCTGAACTATCTGTATGAGGATGTGCATTTTTAACCTCAGGCTTTCCATGAGTTGCCCATCTAGTATGACCTATTCCCACAGTTCCAGGGATATTATGGTCACTAAGATTACTTATTAAATTCTTGAGTTTTCCTTTTGCTTTATTACAAGAAATAAAATTTGTTTCGGAATTTATTATTGCAATACCTGCAGAATCATAACCTCTGTATTCAAGTTTTTCTAAACCATTTATTAATAATGGTAAAGCTTTTTTATATCCAGTTACAGCAACTATTCCACACATACGAATTTTTTTTTCAATTATATTGAAATAAAATGCGTATTTACTAAAAAATGGACTCTCTTAAAACTGCACTATAAAAAATTAGTATGCTAAACCCATACTCCTAGAAGTCTCATCTCCTAAATAAACACGAATACTTAAGAAGTCTGTTGGGCATGCCGTTTCACATCTTTTGCAACCTACACAATCTTCTGTTCTAGGAGATGAAGCTATTTGGCCAGCTTTACAGCCGTCCCAGGGAACCATCTCTAAAACATCAAGTGGGCAAGCCCTTACACATTGGGTACAACCAATGCAAGTGTCATAAATTTTAACTGCGTGTGACATGTAAAAATTGTCTTTTGAACCTCGTTTTATAATACTATTGTCTTACAAAGAAATTAAAAAAATTAAGATATGCTTCACTCTTGTTAACTCTAGGGCATAAAATCATATAGATAATTAGTAATTTCCATAAACTATGTCACAAGAAATCCTCGAAAAAGTCTGTTCTATTGTTTCTGAACAATTAAGTGTTGAAGCAGGAGAAGTCAAGTCAGATTCAAACTTCCAAAATGATTTAGGTGCAGATTCTCTAGATACTGTTGAGTTAGTAATGGCTCTTGAAGAAGCATTTGATATTGAAATTCCTGATGAAGCAGCTGAAGGAATAGCAACTGTGGGCGATGCAGTAAAATTCATCGAAGAAAAAAAAGGTTAGTATAGAATGCCAAATTTCCATCGAGTTGTTATTACTGGTATCGGAGCAGTAACTCCAATTGGAAATAACATTGATGAATATTTAGTCGGTCTTCAAACAGGTACTAATGGGGTTTCAGATATTACTCTCTTTGATCCTGAACAACATCCCTGCAAATTTGCTGCAGAAGTAAAAAATCTTCAATGTGAAAATTTTATTGAACCTAAAGAATCCAAAAGATGGGATCGTTTTTCCCAGTTTGGAGTTATTGCTGCGAAGCAAGCCTTTAATGATTCAGGTCTTGAAATTACTGAAGCTAATGCATCAAGAATTGGAGTGATTATTGGTTCTGGTGTTGGAGGCTTACTAACTATGGAAAGTCAAGCTCAAATATTGAGTCATAAAGGGCCTAAAAGAGTAAGTCCATTTACAGTCCCAATGATGATTCCAAACATGGCCACTGGGTTGGCTGCAATCGCTTTGGGTGCAAAAGGACCAAGTTCTTCTGTTTCCACCGCTTGCGCTGCCGGTTCAAATGCAATTGGTGATTCTTTTAGATTACTCCAACTTGGAAAAGCAGATGCAATGATTTGCGGGGGAGCAGAAGCAAGTATTACGCCTCTCGGAGTAGCTGGTTTTGCCAGTGCCAAAGCTCTTTCTTCCAGAAATGAAAGCCCTCAAACTGCTAGCAGACCTTTTGATGCAGAAAGAGATGGATTTGTTATTGGAGAGGGATCTGGGATTCTTGTTTTAGAAACTTTAGAAAATGCCCAAAAAAGGAATGCTAGAATTTATGCAGAAATAGTTGGTTATGGAACAACATGTGATGCTCATCATATAACTGCTCCATCTCCAGGCGGGATTGGAGGCGCCGAAGCTATCAAATTAGCAATTGAAGACGCTTGCCTTAACCTTGAAAAAGTTGATTACATAAATGCTCATGGAACAAGTACATCAGCTAATGATAAAAATGAAACTTCTGCAATTAAATCTATTTTTAAAGACAGATCTTACCTTATTCCTGTAAGCTCTACTAAGTCGATGACAGGTCATCTCCTAGGAGGCTCAGGAGGTATAGAAGCTGTAGCTTGTATACTTTCTTTGACACATAATTTTATCCCTCCTACAATTAACTACGTCAATCGAGATCCTGAATGTGATCTTGATTATGTACCAAATAATGCAAGAGACGCTCAAGTAGGAGTTGCTCTTTCTAATTCTTTCGGCTTTGGTGGTCACAATGTTTGCCTTGCTTTCAGCAAAATGAATTGAAGACAACCAATTCTGTATTTCCAACTTAACTTATTTTAAAACAATGGTCGCTGCATCTGTTTCATTAGAATCACTTTGTGTAAATAGTATAAGAATGCTTGCTGTAGATGCAGTAAATAAATCTAATAGTGGACATCCTGGATTACCAATGGGATGTGCTCCTATGGGTTATGCATTATGGCAAAACATACTTAATCACAACCCCAATAACCCAAAATGGTTCAATAGAGACCGTTTTGTATTATCAGCTGGTCATGGCTGTATGCTGTTATATTCCTTACTTCATTTAACAGGATATAAATCAGTTTCCATAGAAGATATTAAAGAATTTAGGCAATGGGGGTCAAAAACTCCTGGACATCCAGAAACCTTCGAAACTGAAGGTGTTGAAGTTACAGCTGGGCCTCTTGGGGCAGGAATTTCAAATGCAGTTGGTTTAGCAATAGCTGAAACACACTTAGCTGCAAAATTTAATAAACCTGATTGCAATATCGTTGATCACTTTACTTACGTAATAATGGGTGATGGCTGTAATCAAGAAGGTATTGCATCAGAGGCCTGCTCATTAGCTGGTCATCTTAAGCTTGGAAAATTAATTGCACTCTATGACGATAATCAAATTACAATTGATGGGCGAACTGACGTTTCTTTTACCGAAGATGTCTTAAAAAGATACGAAGCTTATGGATGGCATGTACAACATGTTGAAGATGGGAATCATGATGTTAAAGGAATCACAGAAGCTATCGAAAAAGCAAAATTAATTACAGACAAGCCTTCAATTATAAAAATTTCTACAACCATAGGTTATGGTTCTCCCAATAAATCAGATACTGCTGGAATTCATGGAGCAGCTGTTGGAGAAGAAGAAGCTGCATTAACTCGAGAATTTCTAAATTGGGAATATCCTCCATTTGAAATACCCAATGAAGTATATGCGCATTTTAGAAAATCGTTAAACAAAGGTGAAAGTTTAGAGAAAGAATGGGATTCTAAATTTGAACAATATCAAAAAAAATATCCCTCTGAAGGAGCCGAGTTAAAAAGAATGCTAGAGGGTCAATTACCTGAGAATTGGGACTCAGATCTCCCCTCTTATTCACCTGATGATAAAGGGTT
>CACLGU010000043.1 GCA_902606505.1 uncultured Prochlorococcus sp. | reverse complement strand
AATACCGACAACTCAAGTGTCCTAGCTGAAGAGGATTTTATTACAAGTGTAAGTCCATCATTTGGAAAGGGTGCTGGTATTAGAATATTCAAAGACAAAAAGGACGGATTTGTAAGTACAAATGACTTAACAAAGCATGGCTTGATGAGATCGGTATCTCAGGCTATTGAAATGTTAGACATAACAGACAACAAAAAAAGAGAAGTTTTTAACGGTTTAGATAAATTCAGGGACTATAGTTTATCCAAGAAAAAATGGATTAATGAAGTACCATCGATTCATGAGATTAGTGAAAAACTATTACTTAGCACTAAGTCTCTTAAAAAAAATAATAAAATAATAACTAGAAAAGGCAGTTACTCAAGAAATCTGCAAGAAGTAATTATAGCCTCCAGCGATGGAACCTATGTCTCAGATATTAGGTTGCATCAAACAGTTGGACTCAATGTAATTGCTAGTGATGCCCAATATAGATCTAGTGGTAGCAGAAGATTTGGATCATCAGGAATGCCTAATGAATTTAGATTGTGGAATCACGAACAAGCAGCTAATGATGTGTTTGAAAGCTCAATGAACATGTTGTATGCCGATTATGTTGATGCAGGACAAATGCCTGTTGTATTAGCTAATAAATTTGGTGGCGTTATTTTCCACGAAGCCTGCGGTCATTTACTTGAAACTACTCAAATAGAGAGAGGAACAACACCATTTGAGAATAAATTGAATGAAAAAATTGCACATGAATCTGTAACAGCAATAGATGAAGGGTTATCAGAAGGATCCTTTGGTTCATTATCAGTAGATGATGAAGGTATGGAACCTGAAAAATCGGTTCTTATAAAAGATGGAATTTTAAAAAAATTCATATCCGACAGGGCTGGTGAATTAAGAACTGGCCATAAAAGAACAGGAAGTGGAAGAAGACAAAATTATTCTTTTGCTGCAGCTTCAAGAATGAGAAATACTTATATAGCTCAAGGTGAGCACTCGAAAGAGGATTTAATCAATAGTATTAGTGATGGTCTTTACTGTAAATCAATGGGTGGTGGCAGTGTAGGTGCTACAGGACAATTTAATTTTGCAGTAGAAGAAGGATATCTTATTAAAAATGGAAAATTAACTAGTCCAGTAAAGGGAGCAACTTTGATTGGTGAGGCTAAAGAAGTTATGCCAAAAATATCAATGTGCGGAAATGACCTAGAATTGGCTCCTGGATTCTGTGGATCCATTAGTGGAAGTGTCAACGTAACTGTTGGCCAACCTCATATTAAGGTTGATTCAATCACTGTTGGCGGAAGATAGGATATGCATTCAAGAGAAATTACAACTCAAATCTCAAAAGCTGCAGATTTCCTAAATCTTAAAAAGTGGGATTATGGTGCAAGCTTTTCTAATGATTATTCAGTGCAAGTAGATAAAGGTGAGGCTAAACAACTTAAGGCATCACAAAAGCAAATTTTAACTTTAAGAGTTTGGAACGAATCTAATTTAGTTGGTATTACAACAACTAGTGATATCAGTGAATATGGTATTAAAAAGGCTCTAAATCAAGCAAATATTGCATCTGATTTTGGTAACAAGAATGAAAGAACAGAATTCTCACCACTAGCCAAGGATCATATTGAAGTTAAGGACGCAAAAAAAAGAAATCCTGTTGGAATTAAAAAATTACTTACGCTCTTAAGAGAAGCAGAAGTAAAACTATTAAAAAGCCATGAATCCATAAAATCTATTCCGTATAATGGTCTTTCTGAGAGTTTTTATGAAAGAGTTTATGCAAATAGTGATGGTGCCTTTAGGAGTTATACAAAAAGTCAAGCTGCACTTTATTTATATGCAAGAGCAGAAGAGAAAAATAAGAAACCTCGTAGCTCAGGTTCTGTAAAACTTGGATATGGAGTTGAAGATATAGATATAGAGTCGTGTATTAAAGACGCTTGTAATAAAACAATTTCTCATTTAAATTATTCATCCATTAAAACTAATAAATATTTAATATGTTTTTCCCCAGAGTCTTTTTTAACGATCATTAATGCCTTTAGTTCAATGTTCAATGCTAGAAGCATTTTAGATGGAGTCAGCTTATCTAATAAAAATTCTATTGGAGAGAAGTTATCTACTGAAGCACTTAATATTTATGATGATGGTCTTCATGAAAAGAATATTTCTTCATCACCATTTGATGGAGAGGGAACTCCTACCAAAAGACTATGTTTAATTAACAAAGGGAGAATAGAAAATTTTATACATTCAGAGTCAACTGCAAGAATATTTAAGACAGTCCCTACAGGCCACGCTGGACTAGGATCAAAAGTCTCAGTATCTCCTGATTGGATAGTAGTTGAGAAATCAGAGGAAAACTCTGATCTAAAAACATCATTAGATCACTCTACTTATGAGGGAGAATTTGTTTATATTGAAGAATTAAATGCAATCCATGCAGGTGTCAGAGCAAGTCAAGGTTCATTCTCTCTTCCATTTGATGGATGGCTCTATAAGAACGGTAAAAAAATCTCAATTGAATCTGCCACTGTAGCAGGGGATATTAAATATCTTTTGAAAAATATAGTAAATATTGAATCAAGCCAAGAGGTAACAACAAGTGGAATTTCTCCACATATATGGGTAGATGAATTATCAATAACTGGTGACGCGTGAGAATTATATTCTGGGGAACACCTGAATATTCAATTGAGAGCCTTAATATTTTTATTAAATCTAAGCACGAGGTAATTGCAGTAGTTAGCCAACCGGATAAGAAAAGATCTAGGGGTAATAAATTAATATCCTCTCCCGTTAAAAGATTTGCCGAGCAAGAATCCATAAAAATTTATACTCCAACAAAAATTAAGGACAATACACATTTTATAAATGAACTTAAATCACTTTCTAGTGATTTATTTATTGTTATAGCTTACGGGAAAATTTTACCCAAAGAGATATTGGAGATCCCAAAATTTGGTTGTTGGAACGCACATGCTTCATTACTTCCAAGATGGCGTGGCGCTGCTCCAATCCAATGGTCCCTAATAAAAGGCGATGAATTTACTGGTGTAGGAATTATGAAAATGAATGAGGGACTAGATACTGGCGACTTATTATTAGAAGAAAAAATTAAAATCGATAATGCCGATAATTTAAATACACTATCGGAAAAACTTAGTATTTTATCTTCAAAATTATTTTTAAATGCTACATCACTAGTCGAAGAAAGTATTAATAAAAATACTAATTTTCAATTAACAAAACAAGATACCCTTGGGAGAGAAATTACTTACGCAAGAATGATTGAAAAATCAGACTTTAAAGTTGATTGGGGTAATGATGCAATTAAAATTTCTCAAAAAATAAAAGCATTATACCCACGAGCAAATACAACTTTTAGAGGTAAGAACCTAAAAATACTTAAAATCAAAGTTTTGATTAGTGATGAAATTAAAAATGAGAAATACCTTTTCATAGGCAATTATTCAAGACCAGGTATTATTCTTGCTGTAATAGAAAATGAAGGAATAATAATTTCAACTAAAACTGATCCAATTATTTTGTTAGAAGCAAAACTTGAAGGCAAAAACATTTCTAGCAAAAAGCAATTGATACAACAGTTAAAGCCATCAGTAGGTGAATATCTCTCAGATTAAGTTTTAGAATCTTTTTTAGAGAATCCCCAAAGGAAAGCAAAAAGAATCAAAATATAAAAATAATAGTCTGGAAGAATAGATTCTTTAATTAAAGTATTTAGTAAAAGCTTAATCCCAACTATTAAAATTGCTACATAACCGGCTGTTTCTAATCTAGAAAATATATCCAGAAGTTTTAGAAAAATCCCAGATGTAAATCTTAAGGCTAATACTCCAATCACAGCTCCAAATATAATTAAAATGTATTGATCGCTGATAGCCACTGCAGTAGTAATACTGTCTATGGAAAATGCAAAATCAGTAATTGAAAGAAGCGCTACAACCCTTAAGAACCTAAAATTATTTTTATTATTATCTGTCCCATTTCCAGCGTTTTCTATATCTGAATTTAAAAAAACATTAGAGAAGAATAAGTATATTAAATAAAAACCAGCAAAAACTCTAATAAAAATAAACTTTAGAAGAACATTAGATAATATGATGAGAATAATTCTAAATAATAAAGATATTGTTATACCAATATTTAAGGCTCTTGACCTTAATTCTGTGCTGTCGAGGGATTTAGTAAGAGAAGCTAGTGCGACCGCATTATCTGCCGATAATAATAATTCTAGAGCAATTAATATTGGTAAAAGTGTAAAGATTTCGTACCAACTGTCTACCTGATCTAGTGTGGGTATAAAAGAATTTATTGCGGCTGAATCCATCAAATATTATTCACAATCTGTATAAAATCTAATATAATGTATCGGATATTTGTAATCAAGATTGATAAATATAAATGAGTTTAAATACTTTAGTTGATTATATTTCGAACTCACAGATTACTTATGAATTAATAAAAAGAATTTCAAAAAATAATGAACTAAATATTGTTGGTTCAAGTAGATATGCAAAATCAATAATCTTAGATAGCATCGCAAAAAAAGAGAAAAAAAATATATTATTAATTTGTCCTAATGTAGAAATTGCCTACAAATGGATTGGTTATTTTGAAAGTATAAATGATAAAGAAGTTTTATATTATCCTCCAACAGAGCATCTACCATACGCATCAATTAATAAATCCAAAGAGATTGAATTTAGTCAGCTTACTGTTTTATCCAAATTGATAAAAAAAGAGAAAAATGAATTTAATATTGTTATATCAACAGAGAGATCACTACAACCTCATCTAATAAATAAAAACTTGTTAATTGAAAACAAGTTACATTTGCAAAAAGGTGTTCAAATCGAGATTCAAGAATTAGCAAATAAACTTACTTTGCTTGGTTATACAAAGGAAAATGTTACTTCAGCAGAAGGATTCTGGAGTAGGAGAGGGGAAATAATAGATATTTATCCTGTCAATAATGAGTTTCCTATAAGA
>CACLGU010000042.1 GCA_902606505.1 uncultured Prochlorococcus sp. | reverse complement strand
TTTTTTAGAAAATTTTAAATTTATTCAACAAATAAAAATTTTTTTACACATATTCTTTTCTTCGTAAACTCGATAAACAAGCTGTTTAATTTAAGAATTCCACAGTTCCCACAAGAACTACTACTACTAAAATATTTATTTTATTATTAATTTTTATATTAGAAAGAATAAAAATTTAATTTATTGAATTTAATTTACGAAAAAAGTATATTGTATTTGTAAAAAGTTCCAAATTCTGATGGAAATTATTTGTAATCAAAATGAATTAAATAATGCTATACAACTAGTAGGCAAGGCAGTTGCTTCAAGGCCAACGCATCCAATTCTTGCAAACATACTTTTAACAGCTGACGAAGGAACTAATAAAATTAGCGTCACAGGATTTGACTTGAATTTAGGAATTCAAACTTCTTTTGATGGAACTGTTAAAAATAGTGGAGCTATTACTATACCTTCAAAACTTTTATCCGAAATAGTAAGCAAACTACCTAATGAAACGCCTGTTTCTCTAGAAGTAGACGAGAATTCAGATAATATCCTAATAAAAAGCGATAGAGGTTCTTTTAATCTAAAAGGGATAGCCTCTGATGAATATCCTAATTTACCATTTGTTGAAAGCGGTACTTCTTTGAATATTGATCCTAGCTCTTTTTTAAAGGCTTTAAAATCCACTATTTTTGCCAGTAGTAATGATGATTCAAAGCAACTACTTACAGGTGTCAATTTTACCTTCAAATCAAATTATTTAGAGTCTGCTTCTACAGATGGCCATAGATTGGCAGTTGCTTTAATTGGTAATGAAGAACATATTGAAGATAAAGAAAACTTATCTTCAAATAATGATAATTTATCGGTAACTATTCCAACTAGATCATTAAGAGAAATTGAAAAACTAGTATCTTTGAGAAGCTCAGAAAATTCAATTAAGCTTTTCTATGACAAAGGTCAAGTAGTATTTATATCTTCTAATCAAATAATTACTACGAGAACTTTAGAAGGTACTTATCCTAATTATTCACAATTAATTCCTGATTCTTTTTCTAAAATTCTCAATTTTAATACAAAAAAATTAATTAATGCATTAGAAAGAATTGCTGTTTTAGCTGATCAGCAAAGTAGTGTTGTAAAGATAAAATTAGATGATACAGATTTAGCTTCAATCAGCGCAGATGCTCAAGATATTGGAAATGCAAATGAATCAATACCTGTTTCTTATTCTGGAGAAAATTTTAATATTGCATTTAACGTAAGATATTTGTTAGAAGGTTTAAAAGTTATTGCTTCTGAAAATGTACTTTTAAAGTGTAATATTGCAACTACTCCAGCTGTTTTTGTACCAGAAGATAATCTTAATTCTTTTACTTATTTAGTTATGCCTGTGCAGGTTCGTTCTTAATTTGAAATTACCAAAAGAAATTTTATTAAGTGAATTACTAAATTATAGTGTTAAGGGCAATATGGTCCTTAATTATGGAAATGGTGAAAATGTTTGGATGCACCCGCCAGTTCACCGGATTCTAGGATGGTACTCTCGTCCTTCAAATTTTGACTTAAAAAGAAATGTTTGGCGATTAAATCAAATTACTCAAATAATAGATAATGAAATTTATGTTAAAGGAGATCCAGCTATTTCAGATTTAGCAACTTTAAATAGATTCCCAACTTTAGTAGAAGCTAATCTTATAAATACAAATGGATCAAAAATAGGAGTCATTGCAGATTTTTTATTTGAAATGAAAACTGGAAAAATTAAATATTACTTAGTTTCTAGATCTAATCCTAAAATTCCAGGTTCTAGTAGATGGAAATTAACTATTGATAATATTAATGACCAACAACCGGGATTAGTATTCTGTGAAATTATTTCTTTAGATGATTTAGCTTTAATAAAATCAAGTATTAAAAATGAATTTATGCAAAAAGGGAAAAAAATTTTTAATAGATTTGATGATATGAAAAATATAGCTTCTAATAGATTAGAGGAATGGCTTGAAGAAGATGAAGATATTAGCCAAAACTTAGATTTTAAACAAAAAAGTTTTTATAATAATGACAGAACATCTATACCGTTTAGTGAAAAAAAAGAAGATGACCCTTGGATATAAATAATGATAAATCAAGAAAATAATGATCTATATGATCTTAATGAAGCATTACAAGTTGAAAATTTAACACTTAATGATTACGAAGAAATTTGCAAAAGATTAAAGAGAAAACCTAACAGAACCGAATTAGGCATGTTTGGCGTTATGTGGTCCGAACATTGTTGTTATAGAAATTCAAAACCTTTACTAGCTAAGTTTCCCACTAAAGGTAAAAATGTTTTAGTTGGACCTGGAGAAAATGCTGGCGTTATTGATGTAGGAAATAACCAAAAACTTGTTTTTAAAATAGAAAGTCATAATCATCCTTCTGCTATTGAACCTTTTCAAGGCGCAGCAACAGGTGTAGGAGGAATTTTAAGAGATATATTTACAATGGGTGCAAGGCCAATCGCAGTCTTGAATTCATTGAGATTTGGTAACCTTGATAAATCATCAAATATTGATTTATTACGAGGAGTTGTATCCGGTATTGCACATTATGGAAATTGCGTAGGTGTGCCGACTGTTGGAGGTGAAATTGACTTCGATGATAGTTACTCCGGAAATCCTCTAGTGAATGTTATGGCTTTAGGACTTTTAGAGACCGAAGAAATCGTTTGTTCTGGAGCTAAAAATGTAGGATCACCAGTGTTATATGTTGGTAATACAACTGGCAGAGATGGTGTTGGTGGTGCTAGTTTTGCTAGTTCAGAATTAACTACAACTTCGTTGGATGATAGACCTGCGGTTCAGGTGGGTGATCCATTTGTTGAGAAAAGTCTTATTGAAGCTTGTTTGGATGCTTTCAAGACAGGGGATGTAATTGCAGCTCAAGATATGGGTGCTGCAGGTTTAACATGCAGTAGCGCAGAAATGGCCGCAAATGGGAATTTAGGGATATCTATTGATTTAGATTTGGTCCCTTCTAGAGAAGATGATATGTCCTCATACCAATATTTATTATCTGAATCGCAAGAAAGAATGTTGTTTGTCGTTAAAGAAGAAAAAATTAATGATCTTATTGAAAAATTTAATAAATGGGGATTATATGCCAGTGTTATTGGTGAAGTGATAGGCACTAATGAGGTAATTATTTCTCATAAAGGTAAAATTGTGGCCCAAATACCTACTTCTGCCTTATCTGATGATACCCCTGTAAATTTTCACAATGTGATCAATAATCCACCCGATGATCTTTTAAATAAATGGGAATGGAAAGAAAATGATTTACCAGAAATTCATGAGCAAAAAATATTTTCACTGAAGGAAAATAAGAATTTTTCTTTTTCAGAAATTATTTTAAAACTACTCTCTAATCCATCAATAGCTTCTAAACGATGGATTTATAAACAATATGACTCTCAAGTTCAGGCAAATACAGTTTTTAAACCTGGAAAATCAGATGCAGCCGTAGTAAGACTTAGGGAACAAAATAAAAAAAATAAAAGTAAAATATTTTCTGGTGTCGCTGCTTCAGTTGATTGCAACAGTAGATGGGTTGCTCTTGATCCTTTTAGAGGATCTATCGCTGCCGTTGCAGAGTCCGCTAGAAACGTTAGTTGTGTTGGTGCTGAACCAGTAGCAATTACAAATAATTTAAATTTTTCTTCCCCTGAGAATGAAATAGGATATTGGCAACTCTCATCTTCATGCAATGGAATTGCTGAAGCCTGTAAAGCTTTAGAAACTCCTGTTACAGGAGGTAATGTCTCTTTATACAATGAATCTAAAAATAAAGATAATCTAATTACTCCTATCAATCCTACTCCTGTTATTGGAATGGTTGGAAGGCTAGATAATGTCGAAAAAGCTATAAGTAGTGAATGGAAAAATATTGAAGATCAAATCTGGTTAATTGGTTCTTCCAAATCAGAAATAAAAATTGCAGCTAGTTCTTATCTGGAATATTTTCATGGAGAAATTACAGGTCGGCCTCCAAAAATAGATTTGTTGGATGAAAAGTTTTGCCAGAGTTTTTTAAGAAATGCGATTTTAAATAGTCTTGTAGTTTCTTCTCACGATATAAGCGACGGAGGTTTAGCTATAGCTTTAGCAGAGTCTTGTATTTTGTCCGCAAGGGGTGCAACTATAGAGTTAGAGAAAGATTTAAATAGAGTTGATAATTTATTGTTTGCCGAAGGGGGGTCAAGAATTATTTTTTCAATTAGTAAAATGAAACAAAATGAATGGTTTAATTATTTAAAACAAAATCAAATAAATTTCCCATCAAGTGTTTATGTAAAAAAAATAGGATATGTATCTAGTGACATGCTGAAGATAAAAATCAACAAAAAAAATATTTGCAATATTAGGGTTGAGGAATTAACCGAAAAATTTAATAATAGTATTTCAGATTACTTTTAAACATGAAAAACATTTCTCAACTACTAATCATTTTAAGATATTAAGTTATGTGCGGAATAGTTGGAATCGTTTCTTCAGATGATGTAAATCAACAAATTTACGATAGTCTTCTGCTTTTGCAGCATAGAGGTCAAGACTCAACAGGTATAGCCACAATGGAAAATACTGTTTTTCACATACATAAGGCTAAAGGTCAGGTGAATACTGCTTATAGAACGAGAGATATGAGAAATTTAATTGGCAAAATTGGATTGGGTCATGTTAGGTATGCAACAAAGGGATCAGCAGAAAGTGTAGAAGAAGCACAACCTTTTTACGTTAATGCTCCTTATGGAATTGTTTTGATACATAATGGAAATTTAACTAACACTAGAGATTTAGAAAAACAATTATTTAATATTGATAAACGACATACAAATTCTTCAAGTGATACTGAAATGTTGTTAAATGTATTTGCGACAGAATTACAAGAACAAATTCATAATCAAGAATTAGAACCTGATATTATTTTTCGAGCGGTCAAATCTTTACATAAAAGAATTCAGGGATCATATGCTTCAATTGCATTAATTTCAGGACATGGTTTATTAGCATTCAGAGATCCTTTTGGTATTAGGCCTTTAGTCATAGGAAAAAGATTTTCATTAACTACAAAAAAAGAAGAGTGGATGGTTGCTAGCGAATCTCTAGTGCTTGAGAATAACGATTATCAAGTAGTGAGAGATGTAGATCCTGGAGAAGCTGTTTTTATAAATCTCAATGGTGAGTTTTTTTCTAAGCAATGTTCTGAAAATCCAATGTTATTTCCTTGTGCTTTTGAATATGTTTATTTAGCCAGGCCAGATTCAATTATGAATGGAATTTCAGTGTATAAAGCTCGTTTAAAAATGGGAGATTATTTGGCAGAAACAATAAAACAGACAATTAATTCTGGAGATGTTGATGTAGTTATGCCTATTCCTGACTCTTCTAGACCTGCCGCAATGCAAGTTGCAAGACAGTTAGGGATTGAATATAGGGAAGGTTTTTTTAAAAACAGATATGTTGGCCGAACATTCATAATGCCTGGTCAACAGAAACGTAAGAAATCTGTAAGACAAAAGTTAAATGCAATGAGTGCAGAGTTTAAAAATAAAAATGTATTAATTGTTGATGACTCGATAGTAAGAGGTACTACTTCAAAAGAAATTGTCCAGATGGCTAAAGATGCAGGCGCAAATAAAGTTTTTTTTACATCAGCAGCTCCTCCTGTTCGTTATCCTCATGTTTATGGAATTAATATGCCCAATAGAGATGAATTAATAGCTCACGACAGAACAATAGCTGAAATTGCTGATCATCTTGCAATTGATAACCTTGTTTATCAAAGTGTTGAAAGTTTACGTAAATCTATAATAAGTGATTCTTCTATTAAAGATCTAGAGATGAGTTGCTTTACTGGTTCTTATGTAACTGGAACAGTAAATCAAGAATACTTAAATTGGGTTGAAAATGAATATAAATCTTAGTCATTAAAAATTTCAAGTCTGAAACAATTTTCAAGGTATTCATCTTTGTCTAAGTTTAAAAAATCAATTAAAAAATTTGATTTATTTGATTTGAAATTTAACTTATTTAGGTCT
>CACLGU010000041.1 GCA_902606505.1 uncultured Prochlorococcus sp. | reverse complement strand
ATCAGAAGAGAAAGCCTATTACTAATACAAGCAGAGATATTGTTTTAGCGAGAAGAGAAGCTCAATCTAAGCATGGTAAATCAGCAACTAAACAAAATACCAGTGCCGCTTCTTTAGCTAGAAGGGGAGACCCAGATTTAAGTAGTAGAGAAATTTCTCAGAGAGTGAGAGAGCTAAGAAGTAAAACTGGTGCTACAGGCAAAAAAGGTAATGGTAAATGTAGACCATGTGGTCCAAATAAAAATGGCGCCAAACAAAATATTGAACATGCTAGCTGGAAAGTTGGTAAAAGTGAAACTGATTCAGGTCAAATAGTGACTGGAACACAAGCTAATAGATCTTCAAAAACTACTGGTAATGAAGCAAGTACATGCAGAATAGTGACTGGCACCCAATACATGGGAGCAGAAGTTGTTGATCAATTTTGTCAAGATAGACCAAGTTATAAACAACCACTTAGATCTACCGTTACAGCAACAACATCAGGAAATAAAGTGACTGGGAATGAAGTTGGTAGATCTGATAGGGTCACAGGCGATGAGCCAGGGACTTGTATAAACCTTACAGGTACTGAATATGTATCTTCTAATCAATCACAGAAGTATTGTGGTGATGTTCCAAAAAATCCTTCAAAGGTTAAACACAGTGCTACAACCGATGGATTAAAAGTATCTGGATCACTTCCTGGTAGATCAACCCTAGTTACTGGAGATGAATCAGGTTCTGGACATCAGTTAACTGGAGATCAATATCTTGGCTCTGAGCCAAATCCAAAAGGTAAAGCATTTGAAAAAGTAGGTAGTTACAACACCCTTAATGGGAATAATGTAACTGGTACAGGGGTGGGAAGATCAGACCATATGACAGGTAATGAACATGGGAGTTGTAAGAATGTAACTGGCGATGAGTATATAGGATCTCAACAATACGAGAAGTTTTGCGGTTCAAAACCAAAACCAGAAGCTAGAAAAGTAGGTTTAAGCCTTTCTTCAAAGTCAAATTTAATAAGCGGCACTATGACAGGAAGATCAGAAATAGTAACTGGAGACGAACCAGGTTCATGCAAAGTGTTAACAGGAACACCATACGCAGGTTTAGATCAGATTAATGAAAATTGTAGTAATGAGATTTCTGAAGATATGAAATCCAGATCAACAGTTAATTCTGGAAATAATTCAAATGCCAGACTTACAGGACAGCAACCAGGAATTGGCGGAGTAATGACAGGTGCTAAGAAAGGCGCTTGTAAAAATCTTACTGGTACTCCATATGTTGGTGGAGATCAGCTCTCACAAGCTTGTGCTAATCCTCCACAAGATACGGCTTATGCGAATCCAGAAAAGTCAGCAGGTAACTCTTGGAAGGAATTCTCTGTTAAATCACCATCAAGAGATAAATACTCTGAAAAAAATACTCAAGGTGTTACAGGTAATGAATATGAAAATGGTTCGAAGGTGACAGGACCTTTTGATATGGCAGTTGATAAGGTCACTGGTACTGAAAAATTTAGATTTGAACCGAATAAAAATATTACTTATAAACAAAAAATGGAAATTGAAGAGGTAGACCGTTCTGCAAAGACACCAGAAAAAAGAGTCGCATCAAGGATTACTGGTGAAGGACAATCAGTGGGAAACGTAACTGGTGACGATTGGGATCGCGGTGATAAGGTAACGGGCACAGAGGGAGCTTCTTCTAGAAAGAGAAATCCATCAAGAGCAGGATTCATGAGTGCAATGCCCCCTATGGAAGTAAAAAGAAATGACGAGACAGAAAAACCAGATTTCTTGATAACTGGATCAAGTGGTAATACTCGTGAAGGACAACTTGTTACCTTTTCAGGTGGTGCACGAGGTTAATTAATGCCTTTAAGAGGACTGGCAAAAGCCAAGAACTTTACGTTGGGGCCTACGGCTCCAATGAAAACTTTTACGGAAAATATTCATATACAAACTAAAGAATCAAATAATTTCGCAAATTCTGGAAAATCTCATAAATTAACAAATAATATCCAAAATGAGAATTTATATAATTATGAAAGCAAAATAAAAAGTGATTTTGACGAAATTGTTCCAACTCTAAAGGAAATTGCTCGAATACAACATCATGAAGATTTTATAAGTAAAGCTCAGATAATATCAAGAAAAAATTTGGGAATAGATCTGCCCCATCATGTATTAGATAAATCTTGGGTTAAACCTCTCGATATGAGAGCTCTATATGCATGGTGTGCTTTTAAACAACATGAGAAGCTTAGTGATAATTTTTTTAAAAATGATCCACTTGAGGGTGCTTCAGAAAGTAGAAGTGCGGAAGATTTTCAAAAATTTCTTTTAGATTGTGGAATACATTTACTTGATATAACTCCTTGTTCAGATGGGCGATTAGCTCATTCAGTTGCTTATGTAATGAGAATACCTTTTAGTTCAGTAAGAAGAAGATCCCATGCTGGAGCACTGTTTGATATTGAAAATACCGTTAATCGATGGGTAAAAACTGAACATAAAAGATATAGAGAGAATATTCCTAATGAAGCTCATAAAGATACCAGGTACTTGAAAGTTGTAACTTATCATTTTAGTTCAGTAGATCCTTTGCATCAGGGATGCGCAGCTCATGGGAGTAATGACGAGTTAGCTGCAGCAGAAGGTAGAAATAAATTATATGCTTTCAAAGAGGCTGTAGAGAATAGCTTTTGCTGCGGTGCTTCTGTGGATTTAATGTTAATTGGACTTGATACAGACACTGATGCATTAAAAATACATTTATCAACTAGCGATGGCGGTATAGATTTAGAAAAAACTATTTCTACATTAGAAATTTATAATTCAACAATAAATTTTTCAAAAGAGGATGCGGAAAGAGAAATTTGTCAGGTAATTTCTAAGCAATCTTTAAAAGATAAACTCAGCGGACTGGAAAGATTTATGTATAAATTAATTGTCAATAATATTTCTCAAATTGATTACGTTAAGAGTTTTCATAATGGTTCTTATGAAGATATTGGACATGCAGAGAGGTTTATTGGAGTAGGTATAGGTTTTAAAGAAGTACATCTCAGAAATTTAACTTATTTTGCTCATTTAGATACAGTCGAAGAAGGAGCTCCAGATTTGGATGTAGGAGTGAAGATTTTTACTGGATTAAATGTTTCTCAAGATCTACCAATCCCATTAGTAATAAGATTTGATTACTCTGGCAAAGTTCCCGGTGCAAAAGAGAGGGCAATAAATGATTGTGAAAGAGTTAATAATGCGATATCAATTAGATATAAAAATTTAGTTGATCAAGGTTTGTTACATACTTGCTCTACTATTAGAGATAGGGACAACATTCATTCCGCCCAAATTATTGGAATGTCTTTAGATAAAAAAACAGAGGAGGCTCACTAATTATGTTAATTTGTAAGGTTTTAAAACCACTTGTTTCTACCAATAGGATACCCGGTTTTGAACATAAACATCTGCAGGTTGTATTAGATGGTTCTTCTAATAAAGTTGCAGTTGATGCTGTTGGCTGTAAGCCAGGAGATTGGGTTATTTGTGTTGGAAGTTCTGCTGCTAGGGAAGCCGCAGGAAGCAAATCTTATCCAAGCGATTTAACGATTGTTGGAATAATTGATCATTGGGATCCTGATAAGTCATAAAAAAGGAGGATATAAATTGTGGAAATTATGAAGGTATTAGGAAGGATGGTATGCACTCAAAGAGTCGCTGGCTTAGGTCATATGAATTTACGAATTTTAGAAAATAATAAAGGAAAGAAATTAGTTGCTGTTGATCCTGTTGGAGCTAGAGAAGGTAACTGGGTTTTTACATCTAGTGGCTCTGCCGCTAGATTTGCATGCCCTAATCCAGAAGTTCAAACCGATTTAACAATTGGCGGGATTATTGATTTTTGGGAGAGTGATTAAAAATTTTAACTTCAAAATTTTATTGAGAAACTTTGTTGAAGGTATAGTGTAATTAGTCTTGAATAAAGAATTTAATGTGGAATGAAAGAGAATCACCTTTAAGGATTGAAAAAAGATTTGAATTTGAGCAGTACTCAAAAATTAGTAAATTCATGGGGAAAATTGAGGAATTATGTAAAGAAAGGGATATTTATCCAAATATCAGCTTTGGTAAGAATTTTGTAAGTCTTTCAATATTTTTAGATAATCAAGAAATATCAAAAAAGGAAAAAGACTTTTCAAAAGATATTGATAAATTTTATTTAGAAGATTAGTTCTTTTTAATAATTATTTGGCTTTGCAATATCTCTTTTGATTAAAGCCATTAAATATGTGGGAGCTTTATATCTACCAGGCAAACATCTATTTAAAGTTTCAAGATGACTCCAACACACTGTCTTTTCTATCTCTTTAACTGAGTTACCTTTTAAAATTAATAGTCTAAGAGCTTTGCAAAATAAAGGATAACCTGCTTCTAGTTCATCTATATTAAGCTTTGCTGCTGACATAGATCAAAGATGAATTATCAACTAATAATCTATACAACTATGGTGCACAATTGGTTCAAATTTCAAATATCTCAATAATTAGAAATTAATCTAGAAATGCGACGCAATCTATCTCAACTAAAACTCCTTTTGGTAGAGATGAAACTTCCACACAGGCCCTTGCTGGAGGATTCTCTATGTTAAAAAAATCACTATATATTTTATTGACAATTTGAAAATTATTTAAGTCGGTTAAGTAAATAGTTGTTTTTATTACATCCTCTATTTTGGCTCCACCAGCATTAAGAACTGCTGCGAGATTTTTTAATACTTGAATAGTTTCCTTCTCTATATCACCTAAACATGTTATCTCATTAAAAGCTGGGTCTATAGCAATTTGACCAGAACAATAGATAAAATCCCCAGCTTTTATTGCTTGATTATATGGTCCTACTGGATCTGGAGCATTTGATGTTTTGATTACTTGTTTGGTGGACATTTGTTTGGGAAGATACCTTTCTATTTAAACCCATAAATCTTTATTTGCTCTTAAAAAAGAAAATTCTTCAAAATCTTTTGCTCTTAAGAAAAGGTTTATTTTCATCTCTTCATCAAGTAAAAATGGAATTGTCAATTCATTAAGAGAAAGTTTTTTTTCAACTTCCGAAAGTTTATTTTTTATATCTTGATCTTTAGGCTTGAGATTTAATGCCCACAATATATTTGACTTAGTATATTCATGTGCACAATATATGAGAGTATTTTTTGGCAATGACTTGATTCTTTCTAGTGATAAATACATTTGTTGATAAGTTCCTTCAAAAATTCTTCCACAGCCTCCAGAAAATAATGTATCACCAATAAAAAGAACAGGATTTCTGCCATTTAAAAAGAAGGCAATATGTGAGCTTGTATGCCCTAATACTTCAATTATTTTTACTTCTTCACCTAAGATATTTAAAGTTTGTCCATCCTTTACAGATATATTTTGAAAAGGTATTCGCTTTTTTTCTTTGAAGGAAGCAATCACCTTTACATTTGGCCATCTTTCAATAAGTGACTTCGTCCCTCCAATATGGTCTGAATGATGATGAGTTTGCAAAATAGCTTTTAAGTGTAAATTGTTTTCATTTATATATCTAATTACTGGTTCATGTACAGATGGATCTATAACTACAACGGATTTATCTTTTACCCATAACCAAATGACGTTATCATTTAAAACTCTGAGTCCGATGATATTTCGAGCTTTATTAAATTCCATTGTTAAATTAGAATGAAGAGTCGTTGGAAAAAATTGATCTATGTTTACTATAGCTTTACCAAAAGGAGCTCTGTTAAAAGATTCAATTTCAACTTTTAAAAGAGCTGGGTTAGATTTTTCTGATGCATTGGAGAAAAATAATAGATCATTAACTTTTGAATCAAATTGCAAACGGGCCAAAGCTTTATTAGTAAGGAATGGAGATGTTCCTGTTTATGTAAGTTATGGTCAGGCTGATTTGGGTATTGTTGGGTATGATGTTTTAAGAGAATCTGAATTAAAAGTTGCAAAGTTATTAGATTTAGGATTTGGGGGCTGTCACATGTCGTTGGCTGTTAAGAAAAATAGCAATTATTCAAAACCAACAGATCTTCCAGCGAATTGTAAAGTAGCAAGTAAATTTATAAAAACAGCAAGATCTTATTTTGAAGAATTAAATATTCCTGTAGAAATTGTTCATTTGACAGGATCAGTGGAGCTTGGTCCTATTACAGGTATAGCAGAGGCAATAGTTGATTTGGTGGCAACAGGAAAGACTCTTAAAGAGAATGGTTTAATTAAAATAGATGATCTTTTCTACTCGACTGCGAGACTAATTGGAAATCCTT
>CACLGU010000040.1 GCA_902606505.1 uncultured Prochlorococcus sp. | reverse complement strand
AGGAATGAAGTCGTAAATCCAGAGGCATTACCAGCTGTGACATAAATTTTTGTTAATATCATTGGGAGGATTTTATTCAAAAGTAAAAAAACAGAAATTACCATATTAATTAGTGATGAAATTAATAATAATGATCCAAAATTAAGACTTGAAAAATATTTAATAAATATTCTTAAAAATATTGATTTAAGCCAAAAACATAAAATTGGAATAATCATTTCAATTGTTTTCATAGAACTTTTCCATTTACTTCCGTAAACAGAATGCATATAAAATTCATGAACATCAGCACCTAAGTTGCTACAGGCAGTTAAGACACTACTTTCGAATAAGAACCTATTTTTAATTTGAGTTTTAAATCTATTTGAGACTAAATATTCAATTGTGATTCTATTAAATGAAATAAAACCATTTGCTATATCTGTAATACCTTTGTAAGAAAGTGAAAGTCTAGCCATAGGTTCAAGAACAAATGATCCAAACCTTCTTAAAAAAGGTACTTTTTGTTTTTTAACATGTAAAGAAAATCTACTCCCTTTAACTATGCAAAGTTTATGAGGAGATAAAGATAGAAGGTATGGAACTAACTCAATTAAATATTCAGACGGATGTTGGCCATCAGCATCCATTTTTATAAAAAAAGCATTATCTTCATCTAAAGCTGCTCTAAATCCTGTCATAGTTGACGCTCCTACTCCTCTATTGAAAGAATGATGAATAATTCTTACTCCCTCTAAATTAATAGCCTCTCTCCAACTTTCAAAAGGACAATTATCATCTACTAAATAAATCAAAAAATTACATTTATGTTCTAGCTGAGAGAAAACTCTAATTAAATTAGTTATAAATTGACCAACTTTACCTTGTGCCTTATAGCAAGGAATTATTATTGCTATCTTTTGCTTCATAGATCTTTTTTATCTAAATAATTGTAATTGATATACAAATAAAAATTTTTGTAAGAAAATTATTTTAAATTCTTTTATTAATTACTCTATCAGTTGTTGGTTTCTTTTACTTTTAATCCATGTTGTGAATCTCAGAAAAAATGCTATAAAAATCCAATAATTAAGAATCATATATCGAGGTAATCCCATAAGAAATGAATGCAATATCAAGAATAAGAAAGCAAAAGTTAGTATCAATTTTTCTTTTTTTAACCAAAAATTTCTATCCTTATAAAAAGTAAATAGTGAGAAAGATGAAACGCTAAAAGCTGGTCCAATAATAAGTAAAAAGTATGTAAGAGTTGACAACCTTTGAATATAGATAGATCTCATATCATTAAGTAAATGACCGTGAAGGAAGCCAAGTGAGGACAGAATTTTAAATATCCAAGAAACAAAAGTGCCATACGCAATTTTAAAATCTGAAAATATTAATCTTAAAAAATCAAGTAATGATATATCTAAATTTATAATGTCTGCCACTGTAAAAACCTCAAAATATTTTGACAATTCTTTCACAAAATAATCCTCATAAAAAGAATTATTGTGCAGACCAGAACTCCAGATATATAAAAATGATGACCCAGTATGAGTGCTATAAAAAAATATATAAAAAATAATATAAGTTAATAAAGAAAAAGAAGTAATCTTTAAAAATCCTTTAATTAATGATCTATCTACAATCAGGCAAGATATAAGCATTATTATCCAATATATTATGTAAGTGCTTCTGGTCATGGATGCAAAGGCAAATAGTAATGAAGATAGAAAAATATTTCTTCTATAAAAAAGACCGTAAAGCAAGAAAAGATTACAAACAGATACTGGTCCAGAAGTTAAAGAATCTTTCAAAAAAGCTGGATTCAAAGATCCTATAATCATTATTAAATTCAATATTTTTTTGTTAATACAAAAATATATTTCTTTTAAATAAATTCTAATAATTCTGAATGTTAAATATGCTATTGATATACCCTGAATCGCAAATAAAAAATCTGAGCCATGTATTAATAAAGGCCCTAAAAAAATCAAACAGTAGAAAGGGGTAGGAACAAAGTTACTTACTCTTTCTAAGTTTGACTCTTCATAACTTTCTATTGAATTTGAAAACCAATCACTAAAAGGAATATTAAATTCTCTTATGTAAAGCAATCTATTAAAATAAAAATTAAAATCTGAACCTACTCCGCTGTAGTCACGATTAGATAAAAGGTAAATAGTATATGCAGCTAAAATAAAAATAAATAATATAATGTTATTTAAAGTTAATTTCAACTGTTGTTGTATGTTTTTGATATTCTAATTTAACTATCTTTATTTGTATAGAAACTATTCCTCTAAAAATATGTGGTGTAATACCTTGTCATAAAAGAAATTAAAAACAATTAATATCGTTAAGCAAGTATTGAAATATTTAGACAAAATAGTTTTTGTTGATGATTTCTGGCCTAATTAAACAGTTTTATTAATTAAAGAAAAATCTATAAAAAAGAGCAACTTAAAAGTTCTTTTTAATAAATCTAGAATTGGTGTTTGCTTGTCTTGCATGAAAGGTTTGAATTACCTCTTAAATGATGGGTGCGAGATAATCATCAAAATTGTTGGTTTAAATTCATGTTTTAAGATAGGTTCACATTATTTTTCGGTAAAACCTGTATTTGGGTTGATCCATCTTTAAGGATTTAGTAAGTGATCTTCATTCCTGTCAATTGTTAGTGTTTTTCATAATATTTATTATTTCGCGTTAAATATTTTAAAAATTATAATCATTAATATCTAATCCCATGTTTAATTAAATTTCTTGATTAAATCATATCATTTGCGTTAATTGAATTTAATAAACTAATGCTTAAATTAAAAATATACAATATCTGCTTTATATGAAATTCAATAAAGCTCTTCTTTAACTAGTTTATGTATCATAGATTCAAAATCAATTTCTTGTCTCCAATTAAGTAATTTTTCTATTTTTGATGGATTTAAATAACAAGCTCTAATTTCATTTGGTCTAATTTGGGAATTATTTAATTTTATAAAATTTTGATAATCTCCAAGACCAGAAAGTTCAAATAACTTCTCAATCATATAATTTAATGAAAAAGATTTTCCAGTACTAACTATAAAATCATCAGGAAAATCATGCATCATTATCCTATAAATAGCCTCAACATATGAAGGGGCCCACCCCCAATCTCTTATAATGTCAAGGTTGCCTAAATACAATTCAGAAATTTTTTTATTTTTTATAAGTTTTATCTCCCTTAAAATTTTTGATGTAACAAAGTGCTTTCCTCTTAATGGAGATTCATGATTAGATAGAAATCCGACAGAAATAAACATACCGTAAGATTCTCTGTAAGATTTTGCTAACCAATATGATGCTGATTTAGAAATTGCATATGGACTTCGTGGATTATGTAGTGTAGTTTCATTCGCGGGATTATCAATTGATAATTCTCCAAAACAATCAGAACTACATGGTATAAATAATTTGATATTAGTATCAAAGAATCTTACTGTTTCTAAGAGATTGAGAGTTGATATAGCAATTGAATTTAAAGATTCAAATGGCAATTCAAAAGATAGGCCAACACTTGTTTGACCAGCCAAATGAAATATCATATCTGGTTTTACTTTTTCAAGAGTTAGTATGAGACTTCTAAAATCATTAATAGTTGTTGAAATTAAATTTATTTCTTTATCAATTCCTAATTTTTTAAAGTTATCTAAATTTGCACTACAAACATCTCTTGTTGAACCATAAACGTTATAACCTTTATTTACTAATAATTTTGAAAGGTAACTTCCATCTTGTCCTGTAGCACCTAAAATTAGAACATTTTTTTTCGCCATATTTTCTAATTCTTTAGGAGCAAAATATAAAATTTTAAGAAATCTTGTTTGATTTTATACAAATAAATAAGCTCCATATAAATTCCAAAAAATGATTTAACATTTTTGTATTATTTTAATTAAAGATAGTATTGTTTATAAAAAGAAACAACTTCATAAATAATTTCCAAATAAATATTTATAACAGACACTTATTTTTAAAAATTTTTCTAATAATTTTTATTGTTTGATAAGTTATTATTAATATTAATTTTAAGCATTTAATGAAAATTGCCTTTTTTGGAACATATTTCTTATTATTCGAAAATATTATTCAAAATTGCATGAAGGAAAGCGATAGTGAATTCTTTCTATTTACAGATAAAAAAAGTTATTCAAACATATTCAAAAATATCAATACAAGTTATGTATATCTAAAAAATTATAAAGAGATAAATAAATATAATTTAAGTGATGAAGAAATAAGAAAATTTTTTATTTGTGATGAAGATAGACAAAACGAATTTAATTTGCAGAAACCCAGTTTAAATAGACTAAACAAAACCGCAAACAATATATTGCAAAGTTTTGAAAAATGGTATTTTACTTATCAGCCAGATATATTAGTAAGTGAAGGTCCAAATAACTTTTTTAATAGAGTAATAATTGACTATTTAGAAAAAAATAAAATAGATCACTATCAATTTAGAATGGGAAGGATTGCTAAATCTGTATATTTAGAAAAAAATAAGAAAACTATTTTAAATAGTAATTTTAAAAATAAGGTCAATCTTAAACAGGATTATATGGATAAGTTGTTTCCAGAACAAAGAAGAACATTTGATAAGTTAGCCAATTTTAAGCAAACATCACTTTATCTAGATCTCACAAGAATGATAAAATTCTGGCCTATTGTAAATAGAGAAGACAAATTACTCCCATATTCAGGTAAAAGTATTGAAGTCTTATTGAAAATCAGATTACTTTATATAAAGAAATCTTTACTAAATATTTTTCTTCAATTAATAAATTTCAAAAGTTATTCTGATTCAAAAGAATACCTTATTTACACTGAACATTACCGGCCAGAATCTTCAACATCTGCTTATGATTTAGAATACATAAATGACTTAAAAAACATTAAGTCATTTCAAAAGAAAATAAAATCAAAATTACTTTTTAGGTTTCATCCTTCTTATTTTACAAAAAGGCCATTAATACAATTTATAAAAATACTTATTTTTTCAGGGAAATTTATCTCTACACCAAAACAATCTGTCACTGAAGTAATTAAAAATGCTCAAGGTGCGATAACAATATCTTCCTCACTTGCTTTAGATGCCCTTAAATTAGGAAAGCCTTCCATAGTAATAGGACATCCAGAGTACTTAAATAGCGAAATTATTTTGAATAATTTGTTAGTCATAAGAAATGAGTCTGACTTCTTTAAAATTGATAATTACCTTAAAAACTACAAGAAAATTGATAGCTCTATCCTTGATCTTGAAATGAAAAAACTTTATCACCCTTTTTCAATATATGATAATGGTAAATGGATCAATATAATTATCAAGGAATATAAAAAAGAAAAAAATCAAAAGAGTTTTAAAATTACAAAGACTATTAATTAAAAAAAATAAATAATTACATTCTGAATATAGAAAACTTAAATATTGTATTATTAGATATTTAAGCTATATAAGGGAATTGCAGAAAATACTTCAAAATGATAGATTTTGGCTATAAGATTAAATATGTTTTTTTTAATAAAAGCTTTTAATTGATAATTTTTTAAAAAATCAATTATGAAATTTTTCTTTCTTACTTCTCAACTTCACGGTTTAAGGATTGTTGATACATTACCATGGCCTTTTTTATTCCTTGGTAAGTTTAAGAAAAAATTTTCTAGATTTGATTTATTTACAGTTAGTATTTATCTAATTTTTTTAATATGTGCATTATTAATTTCTAGTGATACCTTATCAACACTTAAGATTTCAACATTTTTAATTTTCTCATTATTAGCCTCCAGGATCAAACTTTCTGGTTACTCTAATTTAAAAATTAGTAATTTTTATATTTATATTTTAATAGGCTTGATAATAGAAGATATAGCTATAAAATATTTTGGTATATATTCACCTTTTGTTAGAGATCCCGAAGGGTTTGTTAGAGATGCCCATGGTGCATTTTTTTTCTTTAAAGAGCGTTCATTCTTTGTTTTACTTCTATTTTCAATAATTTCATTTACAAGAACACTGAAATTATCACATATACTGATTTTGTATTTTATTGGCATATTTACTGAATCAACACTTTTTTGGCCCTTATATTTAGGCTTAATTATTTATAAATATTCTCGAATAAAATTTGAAAACTTTGTAAGCATTTCTTTAATATCTTTTTTATCTTCTGTTTATTTATTTATTTATAACTCTAAAAATTTGATTTACATTTTAAATTTTAAATTTATAGAGTATTCTGATTTATTAAGATTTTTGATCAATTTAACTGCTATAAACTCTAAATGTTTGGGCACTATTTTTATACAACAATGTTCGCCAGATAGTACTTTTATAAATTTATCTAGGGAATACTTTATTAAA
>CACLGU010000039.1 GCA_902606505.1 uncultured Prochlorococcus sp. | reverse complement strand
TTTTCCCTGTTAAAGTCTCTGATTTAAGTAGTTCACTAGGTCCTTCAATACTTATAATAATCTTATTATCTATATACAATAGTATTAATAATTTAAGATCAAAAAATAATGCCATATGTAATGTAGCTATTTTTCAGACTATACTTTTGATATTATTTTGCCAAGGGAGAGGGGATTATTATTGTTTTCCTCTAATTTTATTTACTTTTTTCTCAGAGAATCTCAATATAATTAAAAGAAACAAGTATATTAATTTTTTGTTATCAATTTCAGTCAATTTCCAACTACTTCTAATAATATGTTTCCTATCTATTTCCATAAACCAAAACATTCAATCAGTACTTAATCTAGATAAAGCATTAACGAATCATTCTTATGGATATGCCCCTTCAAGCTTTATTAACAAAAATACAAAAGGAAATATCTTTTACAATGTAACAAGAGCACCAAGATTTTATTTTCCTAGGAACTATATTTCAAGGGAAAAATTAGATATTTGTCTTATAAATAATAATTACAATCAGAGTGAGTGCATTGATAATTTTAATATTACGCAGATTGTTTCCCATCCTGATTATTTACAAAATAGAGAAGGGTTTAATTGTCAAAGAAGAGAATCTTTTAAAGGCAGCAGAAATAAATTTAATCGTGGAAAAATATTGCTAGACATATGCGAAAAAATATAATTATCTAAATAAATTATATTTCAATATGCAGTATATAGCTCTAACGCCATCTTTCCATCCAATTTTTTTCCCTTCCTTATATGTTCTTCCATAATATGAAATTCCTACTTCATAAATTCGGCAATCTAATTTGGATACCTTAGCTGTGATTTCAGGTTCAAATCCAAACCTTTTTTCTTCTATTTTAATTTTTTTTATTAGAGAACTTCTGAATGCTTTGTAGCAAGTTTCCATATCAGTGAGATTTAAATCAGTAAAAACATTACTCAAAAAAGTTAAAAATCCATTTCCTAATCGGTGCCAATAATATACAACTCTATGTGGTTGACCTCCTTGAAATCTACTCCCGTAGACAACATCGGCCTTACCATCAATAATGGGTCCAATCACTTGTGGAAATTCATTAGGATCATACTCTAGATCTGCATCTTGAATAATAATAATTTCTCCTCTTGCGATATTTATTCCTGAAGATAAAGCAGCACCTTTACCTTTATTTTTTTCGTGAAAAACAGTAATAACATCCTCATCGCTAATTTTTCCTAGAATGTCCCTAGAGCCATCTGTTGAAAAATCATCTACTACAATTATTTCCAATGAATCAATTGGAGATTTTTTAATTTTTTTTATTACTTCCTCTAGGGTTTTAATTTCATTAAAACATGGAACGATTACTGATAAAAGTATTTTTTCTTTAGATTTCTTCATAATTTCAAATTATATAGTTTGTAATAAAAGATAATTTTTAAAAGATTTAATTCTTAAAAACAAAATATTTCTGAATACAATACGAAAATAATGCAAAAGGTGGGATGATTAAAACAGCTGTAAGATTTTTTGATATTCCATAACTAAATAAATAATCAATTGTTAGCCAGCTCGCGTTCCAAGAGAATAATATGAGTAAAATATACTTCAAAAAAAATTTCAATTTAAAGGAACCAACTCTAAATACCTTCGTGCTGTAGATATAGTATCCAAAAAGAAAGTTAAACGTCTGGCTAAAAAAAGTCGCAAGAACCGTTGACAGTGAAAGCAAACCAATCTGGAGTATAAGATTAGTCAAAATAGTATTGATAATTCCAAAAAATATAAATTTAAATTTTGTTTGATTTAAAAAAGATTTTATCATCATAAAAAATTATTTTTTGATTTTTCTCTTACAAAATATGATGAGTTTCAGAACCTATTCTCCAAAAATTAAATCCAGCTTTAAGTACTTCTTGTTTGTTTACGCAAGATCTTGTATCAAAAACCCATGAAGGTTTTCTCATAACCTTTGCACATTTTACCCAATCGATAAAACTAAATTCCTGCCATTCGGTTAAAACAATAACAGCATCACAATCTTTAAAAACATCATCAATTGAGGAATAAATATTTAATAAATTTTTTTCATCAGAACTTTTAAATCTCTGAATTTTATTTTCAAGTGCATTATTAATTTGTGCATCCGTCACTTTTGGATCATAGATTGCCAAGGAGGAACCCTCTTCTAACAAATCTTCGCAAATATCAATTGCGGGAGAATTTCTAATATCATTTGTATTTGACTTAAATGCGAACCCCAAAATTGCAATTTTTTTTCCTGAAACATTTCCAAAAAGTTTATTAATTATTAATTGAGAAATTCTTGTTTTTTGCCATTTATTTATATCAATAACCCCTTGCCAATATTTAGCAACAGCATCTAATTTATAGAATTCACATAAATATATCAAATTAAGTATGTCTTTTTGAAAACAGCTTCCTCCAAAACCTGGGCTTGGCATTAAAAACTTATTACCTATTCGACTATCTAGACCAACAGCTTTACCTACTTGATAAATATCTGCGCCAGTCTCCTCACAAATCGCAGAAATTGAATTTATTGAAGAAATCCTTTGAGCAAGAAAGGCATTGGCTGTTAATTTTGAAAGTTCAGAACTCCAAAGATTAGTTTTTATTATTTTTTCTGGAGATATCCAATTTAGATAAATTCCTTCTAAAGCTGATATGGCTTTATTATCTTCACCACCAATTAGTACACGATCAGGATTTTCTAGATCTTTAATGGCATTTCCTTCTGCAAGAAATTCTGGATTAGATAAAACTGAATAACTTTTATTAGTTAATGATTTTGTTTGATTATTTTGCGAACTTTCTAATATTTTTTTGATAGTTTCTGCTGTTCTTACTGGTAAAGTACTTTTTTCTACCACAATAGTATGCGAACTAGAGAATTCAGCTATTTGTCTTGCTGAAGCCTCCACCCATTTTAAATCACTAGCTTTTCCTGCCCCTATACCTTTTGTTTTTGTAGGTGTGTTAACAGATAAAAAAATCATATCAGCTTCACTAATCGAAGATTCGATATCTGTAGTAAAAAATAAATTTTTTTCTCTACATTTAAAAATTAATTTCTCCAATCCTGGTTCAAATATTGGTAATTGTGACAGATCCTTACTATTCCATGCATTAATTCTTGCACGATTTATGTCGACAACTTTGAATTGAATATTAGAACATTTATTAGCGAATACAGCCATGGTAGGTCCGCCCACATAACCTGCACCTATACAGCAAACTTTTCTTATTTCAAAAGTCATTATTTAAAAGATTATTTTAAATGATTTTGAAATTTTAATCTATCATCAAAATACTATAAATTCTGATAACTAAAGAGAACTAATATCTTTCTAAAAATAAATTAAAAATAATTTCAATCTCAAATCACTATAATCTAACTTTAATTTTTTATTAATTCAGTAATTTATCACTTTTTTGAATGATTCTTATGAAATGTTAATCTTGTTTAGTATCAATAAAAGTTTGAATAATTATCCATTGAAAAGAAATTTAGTTACAGGAGGTGCAGGTTTCCTTGGTTCACATTTAATTGATAGATTAATGGAATTAGGTGAAGAAGTTTTATGTTTAGATAATTATTTCACTGGAACAAAATTAAATCTTAAGAAATGGATTAATCATCCTAACTTCGAAATCATTAGGCATGATGTTACTGAACCTATTCAACTAGAAGTAGATAAGATTTGGCATCTAGCTTGCCCCGCATCCCCTATTCATTATCAATACAATCCTATTAAAACTTCTAAGACAAGTTTTCTGGGAACTTATAATATGCTTGGATTGGCAAGAAGAGTTAATGCTAAATTTTTGCTAGCAAGCACAAGTGAAATATATGGTAATCCTAAATACAGTCCTCAAAATGAGAATTATTACGGAAATGTTAATCCAAATGGTATTAGGAGTTGTTACGATGAGGGTAAAAGAATAGCTGAAACACTTTGTTCTGACTATGAAAGGATTCATGGATTGGATGTTCGAATAGTACGGATTTTTAATACTTTTGGACCAAGAATGCGTCCCAACGACGGAAGGGTTATAAGCAACTTCATATGGCAAGCATTGAAAGATGAACCTTTAACAATCTATGGAAATGGTGATCAAACTCGTTCGTTTTGTTACGTAGATGATTTAATCGGTGGCATGATGCAGCTAATGAACAGTAGTGTAAGAACCCCTGTAAATATAGGTAATCCTAATCAAATAACCATTTTAGAATTAGCAGAAATCATAAGAAAAAAAATAAACCCAAATTTAGATTTTTTTTACAAACCTCTTCCTCAAGATGATCCACTACAAAGACAACCAGATATACAAAAAGCAAAAAAAATGTTGAATTGGGAACCTACAATATCTTTTGAAGATGGCCTAGAAAAGACTATCAACTGGTTCAGGGATATGAAAAATTTAAAATATTAATTTCAAAGCAATCAATAGCCAGATGGATTCTTAAGCTGCCAATTCCAGGCATCCCTACACATATCTTCAATATTTCTTTTGGAAGTCCAATTTAAAACTTTATGGGCCATTTCTGGGTTTGCATAAACTACAGCTTTATCGCCTAATCTTCTACTAGTAAAATGAGTATTTATTTTTAGTTTGTTGACTTTTTCAAAAATCTCTACAAGTTCCAAAACAGATGTCCCTACTCCTGTTCCTAAATTAACAGCAATAAAAGAGCCAACTTTATCAATTTCTCCATTTAAAAAATTCAACGCTGCGATATGTCCATCTGCTAAATCCATAATATGTATGTAGTCTCTAATACAAGTTCCATCATTAGTAGGCCAATTATTCCCAAAGATTGAAAGTGTATCTCTGCGAGCAGATCCAACTTGGCAAATATAAGGAAAAAGATTATTAGGAATGCCAATTGGGTCCTCGCCAAACATTCCAGAGGGATGTGCTCCTACTGGATTAAAATATCTAAGTGAAATAAAATTCCAAAATTGTTTTTTATTTTTTGAAAAATCCTTAAGTATTTCCTCAACAGTTGCTTTTGTCTTCCCATACGGATTAATTGGAGATATTTGAGCGTTTTCATTAAGAGGCGATTCTTGCATTTGGCTATAAATTGTCGCGCTACTACTAAAAACAAAATTTTTACATTCAAATTCTTCCATTACTTTCAATATTTGCAGAGTTCCATAGACATTAACTTCCCAATATTTGCCTGGGAAATCAATTGATTGGGAAACTGACTTTAGACCAGCTAAATGAATTACATTATCAATAGAATTACCAGAATTTCTGGATTCTAAGAAAACTTTTCTTAAAAACTCAAGGTCTCTAATATCACCTTTATAAAACTGCAAAGTTGAATTTTTTATATCAAAATTTTTGTTCTTATAATCAAATAATCTTTTAATTGAATTTTCATTGCTATTTGTGAGAGAATCTACAATAACAACATCAAATTCTTGCTCCAGCAATAGAAGGCAAATATGTATCCCAATATACCCAGCTCCTCCTGTCACTAAAATTTTTTTCATTAATTTTTTATATCAACTCATAATTTTTAGATTATAAACCTTAAACGTGTAAATAATTTCCTGAAATATCTAAATAAAAATGGAATCAAGAAAATGACACTATAAAAATCAAAATATATCAATATAACTTCTTTAATTCTTCTTAAAAGTCTTTGATGACTTATTCCTCCAGATTGAATATTAATAAAGGTTTCATCAAGAAAAAACAGATTCAACCTTTTTAGGGTGAGTAATCTGAAAAACAAATCACTGTCAGCTGCAATATAGTAATTTTTAGAATATGGGAAAATTTGAGAGAGTGTTTTATAAGAAAAACAAGCGGATTGATGAATTGGCATATAACCAAAAAACATTAATCTGGACAAAATTGATTTATTGGCATATCGAATCTTTGGAACCTTATTTATCCTTAATGTTCTTCCTTTTTCTCTATCTACGAATTTAGTTTGACTTATTAGTAAGTCTAATTTATATTTTTTCGAATTAGAAATTCTTAATGCTACGCTTTTTAAACTATTCGATGAAGTAAACCAATCATCAGAACCAACAAATATTATCCAATCATCTTTTGAAGCGAATTTAAGTCCATATGACATAGAGGGGAAAATACCTTTATGTTGATCATTCTCTTCAGTTACAAAAAATCTAGGATCAGATTGAGAACAATCCATCAGCCACTTTTTATGCTCAGTAGAAGATTTAATAGCATCAATAAAGATGACTTTCCAATTTTTAAAAGTTTGCTTTATTAGAGAATTTCTTAATCTCCTTAAATCATGGAAAGAATTATAAGTAGGAACTATTATCAAAAAGCTTATATCTTTTAGCATTAACTAAATCAAGTTAGAAACTAATTATACTCCAATAGTTTATTATTCTAAAAGATGTAGATGTTAAAATCTAGGAGTAATTAATCATTATAATTAAAAAAAAAATTAATGAAAAATGCAATAATTTATGGAGAATTTTTAGAAACAAGTAGTACTGG
>CACLGU010000038.1 GCA_902606505.1 uncultured Prochlorococcus sp. | reverse complement strand
TCACCAAAACCAACTCCCCCAGATTCCTCTCCTCCAATAAGTATTTTTTCTTTAATCATTTTTTCAGCAATATATTTAAAGCCAACTGGAAGTTCAAAAACATGTCTATTTTGACTCTCTGATATATTTTTAATAATATCTGAACCACTAACTGTCTTTAAAACTGGATAAGAATTATTTTTAATTTCGCCCAAATAGTTAATAAAGTATGGGAGTAAATCTTGAGTACTAGAGTATCTTCCTTTTTCATCAATTGCCGCAATTCTATCACCATCACCATCAAATATAATTCCTAAAGTTTTCACTTCATTTGTTGAATTTTTCATTAGTATTTGTTTTAGATCATCTGCATAATTCAAAAGAGGTTCAGGAGGTTTTCCTCCAAAAAAAGGATCACCATCTTTCCTAATTTCTGAAATAACTTCTAAATCATTAGAAGCAAAAATCTCAGTCATACAATTTGCAGCTGAACCATGCATAGAATCTACAAAAATTCTCAATTTCATTTTTTTTAATCTCTTGGAAATATAGTCAATATCAAAAAGGGATTTAATTCTTTCTAAATGAAATTTCTTAATATCTACCAATTGATTAATACCATCTATTTTTTCAATTGAATTTCCAAGCATTAATCTTTTTTCAACTTCACTTGTAAAAGATTCGTCAACAGAACATCCATTAAAGCTCTTTATTTTCAAACCTAGCCAATTATATGGATTATGACTTGCTGTAATTACTAACGCTCCTAGACAACCGACTTCTTTGGCATAGAAACTACAAGAGGGTGTTGTAACAAAGCTATCAGACAAGATCGGTTCGAAACCACATCCTCTTACAAAAGGCACTATTTGCTTGGCGAATTCACAAGCCATAAATCTACGATCATATCCAATAATAATTTTCTTTGAATTAACTTCTTTATAGAATTGATAATGCAACTCATGACATGCAGCGACAACAACTCTCGAAAGATTGGACAGGTTAAAGTCAAAACCAATAATTCCTCTCCAACCATCAGTTCCAAATTTTATCTTATCTAATTTATCAGCTGTCAATTTGAAATTTCCTTGATTTCTTTTAATTATCTATACTAATTTATATGAGTAAATTTTAAAACCGCCCTTTAAAATAATTTGAATTCTCTTCATTTAAAAAGTTTTACAAGATGCAAAAGAAAAGCATGGCTCGATTTTAAGGGCAAAAAATCTTATGAAGTTTGGTCTCCCCATAAAGCTATAGATAAAATTAATCAGTTTCAAATTTTCTCTGAATTTTGTAATGGTGAAATATATACAGGATTAAAAGCCTGTGAAAATGGTTTTCAAGGGGTAATTGGATTAAAAATCAAAGGAAATCTTTTCCAAAATATAAACGCAGAGGCACTTCCGCAATTACTTTTAAAGACTAAAGGTAAAAGTAAATGGGGACAATATAAATATTTACCTGCTGTTTATAAGTTAGGCCACAAAACAACTAAAGAACATTTATTCGACTTAGCTTTTTGTTCCATGCTTTTGGAATCTTTTCAAGAATCTAAAATTGAGAAAGGATTAGTAATTTCAACTTTTTATAAAAAAGTTAAAGTTGAAGAAATTTATTTAAATAAAAAATTAAGAAAAAAAGTTTTAAATGTTTTATTAAATTTGAATGAATGCTTGGAGGGATCTATACCAGAAATAACTCAAGATAGAAAAAAATGTACTATTTGTTCTTGGCAAAAATTTTGTGACAAAGAAGCAAAAGAAAATAAATATCTAACAGATATAGATGGAATAGGTTCCAAAACGGCATCGTTACTCAAAGCAAATGGAATAACTAATACCCAAACATTAGCTTCGTACAGCGAAAAACAACTTGGGGAGAAATTATCTAAATTAAAAAATCAGAAGTATGAAAAAGCATCCATATTTGTAAAGCAAGCACAAGCATATATTTCTGGAGAACCATATTTCATTTCTAATAAAAATAATACGGAAGATCTATTAGAAAAAATATGTTCTGGATTTTATATATTTGATATTGAGTCAAATCCAGATGAAAAGCATGATTTTTTATATGGATTTTTAAAAGTAAATAATTTGTCTATAAAAAAAGAAGATCTTATTTATGAACCAATCTTAAATCTTAAAAACAATAAAGGAGAATCTTACAGGCAAATTATTGAAATACTTTTTTCACACAAGGAATGGCCAGTCTTGCATTACGGAGAAACTGAAAAAATCTCAATAATTAATATTGCTAAAGAACTAAATTTTAGTTTTGAAGAAATTGATTCACTTTCCGGCAGATTTATTGACTTACATACCTTAATAAGAAAGTCTTGGATATTACCACTAAAAAACTATGGCTTAAAAAATGTTTCTAATTGGCTTGGATTTGAATGGACGCAGAAAAATGTAAGTGGCTCTAAAGCACTTTATTGGTGGATTCAATATCAAATTACAAAAAACCAAATATTTTTAAAAAAAATTATTCAATATAACAAAGATGATTGTTTTGCTACTCTACAAATTGCAGAATATTTAATCAAAAATCGATTAAAGAAAAATTGATCCTACAGATTTATTTATAATAATTTTTCCAAAAATTTCTGAAAAAAAATAACTTTCTTCCTCTAAATATTTTCTTTTAATCATAGCTAAACCGTTTATTTGACAATCTGATTTAAAAAAACTAGTGATTTTGCCTACAGAAATATCCTTTGAAGAATTTGTATATAAATTTTTATCTAATAAGTCTAAATTGAAATTAGATTTAATTGATTTCCAAATTCTTATTTCCTGTTTTAAAGAAGAAACATTTTTTATTTTTGACATTGTTTCTTGTCCTAAATAACAACCTTTATTAAAATCTATAAGATCTTGTAATCCAAGCTCAAGAGGATTATTTTTTCCGTTTATTTCCATTTCTAATGAGGGTATTGCTTGATTAATCTTCCAAAGTTTTAAATCATTGGGATTTAGTAAATTTAGTTTATTTTTGTATATTTCAAATTCTTTATCTTCTGTTTTGAAGAAAATAGGCTGGTAAGTTCTCCATGAACTAGATTCATCAATTTCCTGAATTCTATTTATCAAGGAAGGTTCACTAAGCCGTACATCGTCCACTGGAAAAATAATTTGATTAAAGTAATCAATGATTTCATTTGTGTTACCCGCCAAGATAATAACTTCTAAGCTTCTTTCTAAAAAAATAATTTCAATTAATGACCTTAGAACGCCATTTGGAGTTAACCAACAAGTTTTGATAACTTTATTTTCTGAATTAAGAATATTACCAGTTGTTATTCCATTCAAAAATTTTCTAGCATCTTTTCCAGTAATTGAAAAACAATCAAATTTTTCAAGCCAAAATTTTTTTTTAATATCTTGCATTTTGAAATAATTATAAAAAGTCTTTTATTGTAAAAAGACTCTTTAATTTAACATTCTCATCTTCAAGGGCTTCAAATCCCCCTTCTTGCCTATCAACTATAGACAAAACTTCCTCAACAACATAATTATTTTCTCGTAATTTTTTTATAGCTTTTATTACTGAACCAGCAGTTGTAACCACATCCTCTAAGACAGTTACCAAAGTTCCTTCTTCTAATATAGGACCCTCTATTCCAGCTTTGGTACCGTATTTTTTGATTTCTTTCCTAATTATTAAACCATTAATGTTTAGTCCATTCAAAGCTGCTTTAACAATTAATCCACTTATTATAGGGTCTGCACCTAATGTCAATCCTGCAACAGCTTTTGACTTTGAGTCCTTTAAATCTAAAAATAATTCACTTATTAAGTTTAAGCCTTCACCATTTAATGACACTGGTTTACAGTTCAAATAATGACTGCTTTTTTTTCCTGAAGATAAAGTGAAGTTTCCTTTCTTGTAAGATTTTTCAATTAACTGTTTTAACAATTTTGCTTTATTTAAATCATACTTATCCGAAAATTTGCCCATTAGTAAAAGTTTAATTTATATTTAAAGATTAGAAGAAAAAAAAGAAATCTCACAAAAACTTCCTAATGAGGTGTTTTTTGAAATATTATTTTTATATTGTATATTGAAATTCAATGTAATTAAAATTACATAAATTCCCTTGGGGGTGTAGCAATCTGGTGAATGCACCAAACTCATAATTTGGCTAAGGCGAGTTCGATCCTCGCCACCCCCATTATTCATTTGTCATTGAATGAAAATAACTCTACTTTTATTTCTTTTATTTCTACCAGCTTTTTTCGCAGCGAGTGAACTCTCTTTTTTATTAATAAGGCCAAGTAAAGTTTTAAGGTTAATAGAAGAAAAAAAGAAAGGAGCTTTTTCAATTTTAAAAATTCAAAAACGTTTTAGATCTTCACTAATAGCTTCTCAATTTGGAGTAACAATTTCATTAATTGCAATTGGATGGCTCAGCAATAACCTGGCTAATGATTATTGGAAAAGCAATATTTTATCAAATAGATTTTATGATCTTCTATTATTTTTATTTGTTGTTTTAGTTGTTACTCTTGTTTCTGGACTAATTCCAAAAGCTTTAGTAATTAACAATCCAGAATCTGCTGCATTAAGGTTAACCACAATATTCGATGCCGTGAGAAAAGCTATGAATCCTATAGTGAAAACAATAGAATTCTTTGCAAGCGCCTGTTTAGGCTTGTTCAATTTAAATAACAAATGGGATTCTTTAAATTCGGGTTTATCTGCTGGAGAATTAGAAACTCTTATAGAAACTGATAACGTAACAGGTTTAAAACCAGATGAGAAGAATATTCTTGAAGGAGTTTTTGCTTTAAAAGATACACAGGTTAAAGAAGTGATGATTCCAAGATCTGAAATGGTAACTTTGCCAAAAAATATAACCTTTTCAGAACTTATGAAACAAGTAGATAAAACTCGACATGCTCGCTTCTTTGTGATTGGTGAGTCTTTAGATGATGTATTAGGTGTATTAGATTTACGTTATCTAGCTAAGCCAATATCAAAAGGTGAAATGGAAGCCAATACATTATTAGAGCCATTCCTTTTACCTGTAACAAAAATAATAGAAACATGTTCACTCGCAGAAATATTTCCAATAGTAAGAGACTACAATCCTTTCTTACTAGTAGTTGATGAACACGGTGGAACAGAAGGACTTATAACTGCAGCTGATCTAAATGGCGAAATAGTTGGAGAGGAAATGCTCAATAATAGAATTTATTCAGATATGAGAATGTTAGATAATTTCTCTAAAAAATGGTCAATAGCTGGAAAATCAGAAATTGTTGAAATCAATAAAAAGATAGGATGTTCAATTCCAGAAGGTACTGATTATCATACTCTTGCTGGATTTATGTTAGAAAAATTTCAAATGGTTCCAAAAATTGGCGACGTTTTAGATTTTAATAACATTAAATTTGAAGTTATTTCTATGTCAGGTCCAAAAATTGATCGTGTAAAAATAATTCTTCCCAAAAGCTAAATGTGACTCCCGATAGAGGATAATGATAATTAATATAGGGAATTGAAATTATGCAGCCAACCTCATCACCAGTAAAGGTTGGAGTCATAGGTATAGGGAATATGGGTTGGCATCATGCTCGAGTACTAAGTTTGCTCAAAGATGCAAATCTCATTGGGGTGGCAGATCCTAATGAAGAGAGAGGCAAATTAGCTATTGAACAATTCCAATGTGAATGGTTCAAAGACTATAAAGACTTAATTCCAAAAGTTGATGCTATATGTATCGCTGTCCCAACACTACTTCATCAAAAAGTAGGACTAGATTGTCTTGAGAGAGGTACTAACGTTCTCATTGAAAAACCAATTGCAGCTAATGAGTTAGAAGCAAAATCTTTAATAGAGGCCGCTAATGCAAGTAACTGTCTATTACAAGTTGGGCATATTGAAAGATTTAATCCTGCTTTTAGAGAATTAAATAAAATAGTTCATAATGAAGAAATTGTTGTTTTGGAAGCAAGAAGACATAGTCCTCATGCAGATAGAGCAAATGATGTATCTGTAGTGATGGATTTAATGATCCATGACATTGATCTAATTTTAGAACTCGTCAACTCTAAAATACAAAAATTAGCCGCAGTTGGAGGCAGAAATAGTGAAGGATTAATAGATTATGTCAATGCTACTTTGGTTTTTAAAAATAATGTTATTGCAAGCTTGACTGCCAGCAAAATGAGTCACAAAAAAATTAGGAGTTTAAGTGCTCACTGCCAAAAAGGACTAGTAGAAACTGATTTTTTAAATCACTCTCTACAAATCCATAGAAAGTCTCATGAATCATACACTGCAGAACATGGAGAATTAGTTTATAGAAATGACGGATATGTTGAAGAAGTTAGCACAACCTCTATTGAACCTCTTTATGCAGAGTTAGAGCATTTTCTTAAGTGTGTTCAGGGCAAAGAAATACCTGAGGTAGATGGTGAGCAAGCCTCAAGAGCATTAAGAATTGCTGATTTTATAGAGAGTGCTGTAGAAAATTCTGGAGATGCGATTTTACTTGAAAATCCCGTCTAATACTAACAATCTAAATTAAAAAATTTTTATTTAAATCCAACTG
>CACLGU010000037.1 GCA_902606505.1 uncultured Prochlorococcus sp. | reverse complement strand
GAGGGACGTGGTCTTATATGTCTAGCTATGAATGGTGAAAAACTTGACTCTTTAGATTTACCATTAATGGTAGATAGAAATACAGATGAAAATCAAACAGCTTTTACTATTTCTATTGATGCTGGACCTGAAAATAATGTTACTACTGGAATTTCCGCTGAAGACAGGGCAAAGACAATTCAAGTTGCTATAAACCCAAATACAAAACCTGATGATTTAAGAAGGCCAGGACATATTTTTCCATTAAGAGCTAAGCAAGGTGGAGTATTAAAAAGGGCAGGTCATACCGAAGCGGCAGTAGATATTGCAGCAATGTCAGGTCTTTATCCCGCTGGAGTGATTTGCGAAATACAAAATCCTGACGGTTCCATGTCAAGACTTCCACAACTTAAAGAGTATGCAAAACAGTGGGGAATGAAATTAATATCCATAGCTGATTTAATAAGTTATCGTTTTCAAACTGAGAGATTTGTATTTAGAAAATCCGATGCTGTACTTCCAAGTATTTTTGGTAATTTCAAAGCCTATGGATATGTTAATGAACTTGATGGATCAGAGCACGTAGCATTAGTTAAACAAAAATCATCAAAATTAAGCGAACCTGTCCTAGTAAGAATGCATTCAGAGTGCTTAACAGGGGACGCTTTTGGATCATTACGTTGTGATTGTAGACCCCAGTTAGAGGCTGCATTATCAAGGATAGAAAAGGAGGAAGAGGGAGTTGTTGTTTACTTGAGACAAGAAGGTAGAGGTATTGGTCTTATAAACAAGCTAAAAGCTTATAGTTTACAGGATGGTGGATTAGACACTGTAGAAGCAAATGAAAAATTAGGTTTTCCAGCTGATCTAAGAAATTACGGAGTTGGAGCACAGATATTAACCGATCTAGGGATAAAAAAACTAAAATTACTTACAAACAACCCTAGAAAGATTGCTGGATTAGGTGGTTATGGAATAGAGGTTATTGAAAGAGTTCCATTAGTAATTTGTCCAAACGATAATAATGCAGAATATTTGAGTGTAAAAAAAACGAAATTAGGCCACATGATTGATGAAGAAAATCCTATCTTCAGAAATATCGATCCATTTATATCAATTTTTCTTGACGGAAAATATAAATCTATTGATCTAGTTCCAATTAAAAATAACGTTATTAAATTCTGTAGCGAAAAGAACATTAATATTAAACTAGAAAGTACTCCAAGGTTGTTGGCTTTTTGGAATCGACCAAAATTAATATGGCGAATTTTACATGATCAGAAAAGAACCAATTCCAACATTACTGATGAAGAGATAAAGAACATAGAATTATTAATTGAGTTTTTATCCAATTATGAAAATAGTACAAAAATTGGAATTATAGTTTCTAGAAACATTGAACAGGCATTACACCCAAAAAGTAGCATCAAATTAATCAATACTAAATTTACTATTAATAATGAAATCTTATATTCATCTACAAGAAAATTTAATCTAGATAAAGAGACATTTAGTATTGTTTTTGAAGGCTAAATCACTATTTTAAAGTTGCTTTTAGAATTTTTGAACCATTAGTAAGCTTTAGAACTACATCCATATCATCAGTCTTACCAAAAACAGTATGAACTCCATCGAGATGAGGCTGTGGTTCATAGACTATGAAAAACTGACTACCACCTGTATCCTTTCCTGCATGAGCCATAGAAAGTGAGCCTTTTAGATGTTTATTAGAATTAATTTCACATTTAATATTATATCCAGGACCTCCAGTTCCAGGCATACCAGTTACTCCGTCACGAGTATTAGGACATCCACCCTGAGCCATAAATCCAGGAATAACTCTGTGGAATGCTAGACCATCATAAAAACCATCACTAATTAAACTGGTGAAGTTTTTAACTGTATTAGGTGCGTCGTCAGAGAAAAATTCTATATTAATGTTCCCAACTTCTGTTTCAAATAGTGCTTTTGTCATGTTTTATTTGATAAATAATTATTCTGATATTTTAATAGCTAAAGCAACTTTTCAAGGTTTTCCTTAATGGTATTTATATCAATGTTATCTTTATTATTACTTTTGTCTTCCTCCCAATTTTCAACTTCTAGATTTTTCTGAGGTGGTGAAATTAATAATCTATCTTCTGCAGTTTTGGGTACAAAATTTTTTTCTACTAATTTATATTCATAATCTAATTTTATGCAGAAATCTTTTATTTCCTCTATGTTGATCATTTCAACTGTGGGCAAAGGAAAATCTTGAGCTTCTAATAGACCACAATATCTTGTAGCATCATCCTTATTTTCAAACATAAGAACGATGGTCCTTCCTTTAAGTTCTATTGAATGAATTCCTTCTTTATCTGTTCCTGAATTATATAAAAGAACAAATATGTTCATAAGTATCTATTTTTCTTATTTTATAATATTTGATTAAGAATCAGAAAGTGATAATTCTTGTAATCTTGTATATAAAGCAATTTCTTCATCATTAATATCAGCAGGTATAACTACCAAAATTTCAACATATTGATCACCTACATTATCTTTGTATGTTAACCCCCTACCTTTCAAACGTAACATTCTACCCGTAGATGATTTTGGTGGCACTTGAAGTGTGACATTACCATCAAGGGTAGGAACCTCTACTGCACAACCAAGAAGAGCATCATGAGGAAATAACTCCAATTTATAAAGAACTCTTAAACCATCAATTCTTAGACCGCTTTCCGTTTGAACTTTTAACTGTAGATAATGATCTTTACCACCTCTTGCAATATTTTCAAGTCTTAATCGCCATCCATCTCCAGCAAAAGGAGGTGTATCAACCTCTACTACAGTTTCATCTTCAAGTTCTATTAAAATTGAAGCTCCATTTAAGGACTCATCAGGAGTTAATTCAATAACTGTTTCTATATCTTGGTCGAGTTTAACTGGAGGAGGCTCTTCTGGAGAGGTTGTAGGGTATTCATAATGATCAAATTCATCATTATTTGTATTTGTCGATTCATCCTCAAGTGGCGCATCATAATTTTCCTCGTAATTCTTTGGTGGGTATTCATATCCAAATAATGAATCAAGATAATCTTGAAAATCAGGAAACCCTGTCTTGAAATTATTATTTTCGTAATCATTCTGGATATTTTCATCTGAACTATTTTTTCTTATATTAGGATTACGTAAATATTCATACGCTTCGTTTATTAATTTAAATCTCTCTTCTGCATTAAGATCATTTTTATTTAAATCTGGATGCCATTTTCTTGCTTCTCTTCGAAAGGCCTTTTTGAGTTCTTTATCATCGAAATCAGGGGATAAACCCAAAATCGACAAATAGTCTTTTTTAGAGGAAGTAGTCATTGTCCCATGGATCATCGTCCCTAGAATTACCATACCTCGAATTTCTATAATTTCTATTCATTTGATTATCCCAAGGATCCTCATCCCAATAATCATCTGAAAAGAGTTCATCCTTTAATGATCCAAATGTATTTTTAATGCCCTGTAAGGGATTATTATCAGTTTTCTTTTCTGCCGCAAATTTTCTGTTTAAGCCAAATAATGCTTCTTGTAGAGCGCTTACTGAAATTTCTAATTCTTGAGGATCATCGTCATCTATATACTCTTCAACGTCTTGAATGGCTAATTCAACAGCTCTTTGTTGCCTTTCAGCACCATATGGACCAAATTCTAATGAAGCATCCCTAAGTCTTCTCTCAGCTTGTGCAATAAGGGTTAAAGCACTATTTTTTCTATCAATTACAGATCTTCTTTTCCTATCTTCATTAGCTTTTGCTTTAGCTTCTTGAATAATCGAATTTATTTCTTGTTCATTTAAGTTAGAACCTCCAGAAATTGTAACTGTTTGCTTTCTTCCAGTTGTTCTATCAGTTGCACTTACTTCTAGTAGACCATTAGCATCAATATCAAATGCTACCTGGACTTGAGGTATTCCTCTAGGAGCTGGAGGTATACCTGATAGTCTAAATTTACCAAGTGATTTATTTTCAGAGGCTAATGGTCTTTCTCCCTGCCGTACTTGAACAACCACTGATGATTGATTAGCTTCGGACGTACTAAAAACATCAGATTGTCTAACTGGTATTGGCGTATTACGAGGAATGAGTATCTTCATAAGACCACCAATAGTTTCTAAGCCTAAAGATAAGGGTGTAACGTCATTTAGGAGTAAATCTTGTAAATCGCCACTAATAATTCCAGATTGTATCGCAGCTCCAACTGCTACGACTTCATCAGGATTAACAGATTGACAAGGATCATTTGGAACAAGAGTCTTTACTAATTGTTGAACCATTGGAATTCTTGTGCTGCCACCTACAAGAACCACCTCATCAATATCTTCTGCGCTCCATCCAGAATCCTCTAAAGCTATTTGCACAGGATCTAATAATCTATCTAGTAAATCTTGCGATAATGATTCAAATATTTTTCTATCCAAGGTTTCTTCGATATGTAACGGCCCTTCTTTACTTGTTGTGATAAATGGTAAAGATATTTTTGTTTTTTGCAACCCTGACAATTCACATTTAGCTTTTTCAGCAGCCTCAGTTAATCTCTGTAAAGCTTGTCTATCCCTTCTTAGGTCAACATCATGTTTAGATAGAAATTTATCTGCAAGCCAATCAACTATTTTTGAATCAAAATTGTTTCCTCCTAGCTGCGTATCACCACAAGTGGCTTTAACATCAAATACACCATTAGAAATTTTTAATAATGAAACATCAAATGTTCCTCCTCCTAAATCAAAAACCAAAACATTATTAGAAGAACTTTTTTCAAAACCATAAGCTAGAGCCGCAGCAGTAGGTTCATTTAAAATTCTATCTACTCTAATTCCAGCCAATATTGCAGAATCCTTTGTAGCTTGTCTTTGAGATTCATTAAAGTAAGCAGGGACTGTAATAACTGCAGAGTCAACAGTATCTCCTAGATATGTTTCAGCATCATTTATTAATTTTCTAATCAAAGAGCTTACTAACTCTTCAGGTGCATATTCTCTTTCTGTATTTGGACTAAGAACCCTAACGCTTCCAGTATTATTAGCTTTTACATTATAAGGAACAGAAATACTATTCTCATCTAATTCATCCCAGTCACTACCAATAAATCTTTTTAGGTTATAAAAGGTATTCTTAGGATTTAAAACAAGTTGTCTCCTAGCTTGGTCTCCAATTACTATTTCCTTGTCTTTTGTAAATCCAACTATGGAAGGTGTAGTTCTAGAACCCTCAGAATTTGCAATAACAATTGGGCGACCAGCTTCTATAACTCCTACAACAGAGTTAGTAGTACCTAAATCAATTCCAACTATTTGCCCCATGATTTTAGATCGCTAAATTAAAGCAAAATTTACTAATAATTAAATTAATTTTTATCTTAGATATCTACATATAATAGTAAAAATCAAATATTTTCAACTTAATTTAAATAAATAAGTTTATTTATAACTTGTCAAAAAAATATTAATATCAATTTTAAAACATCCTTTACAGACAAAGGTGTTGATGTTGTTAACCAATATAAACTAATATGAAACGGAGAGAGAGGGATTCGAACCCTCGATAAAGTTGCCCCTATACAGCATTTCCAGTGCTGCGCCTTCAACCACTCGGCCACCTCTCCCAAGATAACCATTTTAACCCTTGATCATCCCATTTTTGAGGAAAGTTATTTGAAAAAGACTTTCACAGTCACGATTAAAAATAAGGAAACCGGAAAGGTTTACCAAGAGCAGGTAAATACTGATGAGTACATACTCAAGGAGTTTGAAAAGAAAGGTTTCAAACTTGCATTTTCATGTAGAAATGGCTGCTGTACAAGTTGTGCAGTTAAAATAATATCTGGTACTTTGCAACAACCAGAAGCCATGGGTGTATCTCAAAAGTTAAAAGATTATGGTTATGCACTGCTTTGTGTCGCAAAAGCAACCTCAGATCTTTTTGTGGAAACTACATATGAAGATGAAGTTTACGATTTACAATTTGGACAATATTTTGGGAGAGGCAATACAAGAGTTGCGCCACCTTGGGAATTTGAGGAAGATTAATTACCATGTTTGAATTAAATGAAATAAATGAACTTGCTAATCAAGTAAACTTGTCTAGTCTTTATGAAATAGCTAAGAAATCCGCTCAAATTGGTAATGAAATTTTAAAAATTAATTACAATAAAATTCAGCAAATATCTTCAAAGGGTAGGAAAGGTGATCTAGTAACCAATGTAGATTTGGAAGTAGAAAATAAGATAAAAGATTATTTATTAGAAGAGACCCCAAACATATCTATCAATGCAGAGGAATCTGGTAAATTAAACAAATCCTCCGATTTAACATGGTGTATAGACCCATTAGATGGTACAACAAATTATTCCCATGGATATCCTTTTTTTGGAACTTCTATTGGTCTCGTATATAAAAACAAGCCAATAATAGGAGCTATATCAGTACCTTATTTAAATGAACTATATTCAGCATGTATAGGTTTAGGATCATTCTGCAATGGTAGTAAACTTAAAGTATCGAATCCTTCTAAGCTTTCTGATAGTCTACTTGTAACTGGTTTCTCTTATGACAGATTTGAGACAGAGGATAATAATTATGCTGAATTTTGTTATTTAACACATAAAACTAGAGGTGTCAGAAGAGGAGGCGCAGCAGCGGTTGATCTTGCATTTGTTGCTTCAGGGAAGGTCGATGGATACTGGGAAAGAGGATTGGAGGTATGGGATCTGGCGGCCGGTGCTATTATTGTAGATGAGGCTGGTGGTATTATTTCAGATTATCCATCAGGCAAATTTAATTTAAATTCTGGAAGAATTCTAGCTTGTTCTCCCAGCCTTGAAAAAGAATTAAAAAATGAACTAGATAAAGTTTCTCCATTTAATAAAAATCTCTATACCTAAAATTCGCTAAATATTAAAATGACAGATATAAAGGAAATTAAATTAGTTGATGTAAAAAATAACTCTAATATCATAAATAATTTAAATAGTATTTATAAGCTATGGGGTTATGAAGAGGTTTCACCATCATTTATAAATACTTTAGAGACGATAAAGGGCAGTGGAGTTTTTGAAGAAAATCAGCTTGTTGGAATAGTAAGTAATAATTCATTATGTCTTAGGCCAGAAATGACAACATCTATCGTTAAATTATCATCTACTAGATTAATAAACAAGAAAAGACCTATAAGATTATTCACTAATGGAATGGTGTTTGATAAAAAACAAAATAATAAAAATTCATTTAAGTTACAAGAAAAATTGCAAAGTGGTGTTGAATTAATTGGAT
>CACLGU010000036.1 GCA_902606505.1 uncultured Prochlorococcus sp. | reverse complement strand
CAAAAAAAAGATCATTTTTCTCCCAGGGCATGTATGGAGAATCCCACTCTATCCAAGAAATTAATCTAGCAGAAGTATTAGAAGATAATTCTCCAGCAAAATTTTTAAATTTTTTTATTTGATGAATATCTTGTTTAGTTTTTTTTAAATTTAAAGAAAATAAATAATCTCTATTATTTATCTCGCAGATACCATACAAAAAATTTTTTTCAGAAATTACAAATGAAGAATCGAAATTTCCATCAATTGAATTAGATAGCTGTCTAGGTTCTTGAATTGAATCGAGATATTTATTCTGACTGCTATAACTTGACACTGCCTCTTTAAAAATTTGAAACCACAATGCATTAGTATTCTGATCTATCCATATCAAATAAAAATTATTTTTAAAATTTACACATTTATAAGATTTACCACCATATCCATGAAAATTATTTTTAATGTTAAATTTTTTACTTGTTAATTTCTGAGGAAACGCCCCTTTATTATTAAATGGTCTTGCAAAAATGGCATTCTCATTTTGACCTTCCCCAACAACATCAATCCAAAAAATGGTATCCCTAATAATAGTTAATTCCTTGAAAGCATTTTTTTTAGATTTAGTTTGCCTAACTTTTAACTTATCATCATTACTCATTTAAAAAAAATATAAAGAAAGTAAATTAAAGTGCTAGTATTTTTATAGCTAAACTCTTAATTAAAAACTTTTTTAAACGTGGCAAACCATTTTTCACAACTTGCAAAAAAGTCAAGAACAAATGGAAGCTCAGGAAAAATTGCAAAAGAACAAACAGGTAAGCCATCTCTAGATATTTATAAACTTGGTGATGATGTATTAAGACAAAATTCCAAAAGAATAACTAAGGTTGACGATTCGATTAGAAAACTTGCTAGAGAAATGCTTCAAAGCATGTATGCAGCTAAAGGAATTGGACTTGCCGCACCTCAAATTGGTATCAACAAAGAGCTTCTTGTCATAGATGTAAATTTTGAAGATTCAGCAGCAGAACCTCTGATATTAATCAATCCAGAAATTACAGACTTTGGAACAACCCTTAATTCATACGAAGAAGGCTGCTTGAGTATACCTGGCGTCTATTTGAATGTAGTAAGACCCTCAACTATAAAATTAAAATTTAGAGATGAAATGGGTAGACCACGTAAAATGAAAGCAGATGGACTTCTAGCGAGGTGTATTCAACACGAAATGGATCACTTAAACGGAATATTATTTGTTGATAGAGTTACATCAACAGATGATTTGAACAAAGAGCTTATAAAGGAAGGGTTTAACAAAAAAGATGTAATTTCTATTAATTAATCTAATGACAGAAACTACAATTTTTCAAAAAATAATTAATGAAGAAATACCCTGCGATAAGCTTTATGAAGATGAGTTTTGTATTGCTTTTAAAGATATCCAAGCGCAAGCACCAGTACATTTTTTAGTGATTCCAAAAAAGCCAATTATTAGTTTATTAGATTGTATTGAGGAGGATGCAAATTTATTAGGGCATTTACTTTTTGTTGGTAGCAAAATAGCTAAATCAAAAAATTTAACTAATTGGAGAACAGTAATTAATACTGGATCAGAATCGGGACAAACAGTTTTTCATTTACATATTCATTTTTTATCTGGAAGAAAAATGAATTGGCCCCCAGGTTAAAACTCTCGAAAGAAATGTTTTTGGGTTATAAATAAGTAAAAACAAAATGAATACACCAGATTCCTTAAAAACAGAATCCAAAAATTTATTCAATCTAATTACAAATAATTGGGAAGAGCTAGACGATTCACTCAAAACTAAGTTAATAAAAATTTGGAAAGTCATAACTTATAAATGGCAATTACAAATTTTATTTAATCTGCCTTTTCTTTTATGGTGGGCATTAGATAAATCTTTTCCAAAAATTCATAACTTCGATATGACAATTTTGAATTACTTAAATTTACCTGACTGGGCACTTTCATTTATTGGCTTTGGTCAATAGACTGCTAAAAGTTATAATTTACCTTATAAAACTTGTAGAGTGATGAATAAAGCAGTTAATAATAAATCCAAAATACTAAACCAATTACAAAAATTAAGAAAATTATCTCAGCCGTTTTTTCTTCCCATAGATCAATGTAATGGATTTCAATTCATATGGCTTTTGATTTCTCTTTTATTTTGTGTTGGTGGAATAGTACTTGTTGGTCTTACAGGAATAATCAGTTTTTTTGAGAGCTTTCAACCAATTTTTCTTGAAAAGTATTTCGGAGGTGTAGTAAGTACTGTCAATTCAATATGGGCTGGCAACTGGGGATTGCTTTTCTCTGCCTTGTTTTTAATTGGATCAGGGAGCTTTTTTAGCTTAAGACGTCAATTAAAAAACCGTAGATGGTTACATTGGTTATTTCTTGCAATAATTGTCTTAATGCTTTTAGCTGTGAATGGAATAAACGCAGGTATTGGATTCATTGCAAGAGATTTAACAAATGCTTTGGTAGAAAAACAAGAAGATGGGTTTTATCGGATATTAGGGATTTACGCTTGTTGTTTCGCTGTGGCTTTACCAATACGTGTTTCCCAAATATTTTTTACATATAAGTTAGGAATAATTTGGAGAGAATGGCTTTCAAAAAGTTTAGTCAAAGATTATATGACTAATAAAGCTTATTACCAATTAAATCCCAATGATGAAGAACAAACCGATGTAGATAATCCTGATCAAAGAATCACAGATGATACCCGAGCTTTTACCGGGCAAAGTCTCTCTTTCACATTAGGTATTTTTGATGCACTACTAACATTTTCACTTAATATTCTTATTTTATGGAGTATTAGTACAACACTTACTTTTTCTTTATTTGGTTACGCTGCATTTGCAACTTCTATCCTTTTAATTGCTGGAAAAAATCTTGTAAAGATTGACTTTGATCAACTCAGATATGAAGCAGATTTTCGATACGGCTTAGTACATATAAGAGATAATGCTGAATCAATAGCCTTTTACTCTGGGGAGAACCCTGAGCGAAGTGAAACTGAAAGACGCTTAGGAGAAGTGGTGAGAAACTTTAATTTACTGATTATATGGAGAGTAATAATAGACGTAATGAGAAGATCCATTAATTATGCTGGAAATTTCTTTCCATATTTAATAATGGCAATCCCTTACTTTAAAGGTGATATTGATTATGGGCGCTTTATTCAGGCAAGCTTTGCATTTGGAATGGTTGAAGGTTCGTTATTTTTCATTGTTAATCAAATCGAAGAACTTGCAAAATTTACTGCTGGTATTGGCAGATTAGAAGGATTCCAATCAAAAGTTGAATCCATTAGTCAAACCAGCCCAACAAGCAATCAAAACGTTATTTCAGATTATCCCTCAATTCTTATTAATAATGCTGACCTTTGCCCACCAGGATCAAATAAAACAATAATTAAAAATTTAAATTTAAGCATAGACAATAATCAATCACTTTTGGTTGTAGGACCTTCTGGGTGCGGAAAAACATCTTTACTAAGAATGATTAGTGGTTTATGGGAACCCGATCATGGAGTAATTAAAAAACCAAAAATTGGGGAATTATTATTCATACCTCAAAAACCATATATGTTACTTGGTACTTTAAGAGAACAATTATGTTATCCCACAGAAGTTAAGAAATTTAGTGATGAACATCTTACTTCTGTACTACATGAAGTAAATTTAAAAACTTTAGTGGATCGGTATCCTAATCTTGATATCAAACAAGATTGGCCACGAATTCTTTCCCTAGGCGAGCAACAAAGATTGGCTTTTGCAAGACTATTACTAAATTCTCCAAGATTTGCAGTACTTGATGAAGCAACAAGTGCTTTAGATATTAACACTGAAAAAAAACTATATAATTTACTAAAGGAACGAGAACTTTCTCTTATTAGTGTTGGACATAGACCTAGCTTAAAAGATTTTCACGAGAATATTTTAGAATTAAATGGACAAGGTGACTGGAAATTATTGACATCTGATAAGTATAATTTTAAGGATTAGCAAAAAAAATGAATTCTAAAGAAGAACAAACTAACTCAGAAGTCACTAATTTAGAGAATGATAGTTATGTAGAACAACAGAAAGATTCAAATTATATCGATGAACAAATTAGAGAAGATAAATTAGATGAAGAATCTATAGAAATTAAAGATGAATATAAATTTGGTTGGAGTAGTTATTCTGAAATAACTAATGGAAGGTTCGCAATGATTGGCTTCCTTGCAATAATATTAATTGAATTATTTAGTAAACAATCGTTTTTAAAATGGGCAGGAATCTTATAATTAATCATCAAATCTAGAACTGTTATCTCTTGGTTTTTTCTTGTTTGTTCCAACGTTATATCTACTATTTTGATTTTTTGAACTTGATCTAGCTGATGAGCTTACTCTACGAGTTTCACGTGTTTTTTTCGCTTGATTAGCATCTTTAAATGAAGCATCTTCTACTTGAGCTGCAGAAGTTTGCTCTCTAATAGGGGATCTAGTAGGTTTCTTTCTTAATGGAGAAGAATCGCTAGGGGTAGAGGTATTATCTCGTCGAGAAACTGTACGATTCATTGTGGGTCTTGAACCTGTTTTAACCTCATCGCGAGACAAATTTCTTCTTTCACCAAAGTTATTTGTTTCTGGTTGTTTCCTATTTCTATCTTCAGAAGTCTGTCTTCTCCTTCTTAAAGGCTCGTCATTTTCAAACTGACTTATTTCCCTTGTAGATGGCCTACTTCTACTTGCTGCAGCAGAGGGTATGGCTCTTGAAACATTCCTCCTACGAGATCTCCCCTCCGTATAGTCTTCTTCAAATTCATCTTCTTGAGGTTTAAATCTTCTAGATGGTCTTTCAGATTCTTCAAACCTATCATAATCGTCATTGAATCGACCTCTAGAATTTCTTGGAACATCAGAAATTGGATCATCATCAAAATAAGATGACCTTCTAGCTTGATCAGTAGCGACTCCCCTCAATCGCACACTTTCATATGCGAAAAAAACTGTAGTTCCTGCTAATAAAAACTGACCAAACTGAAGGATAGGATCTAACCTCCAGCCTTGAAAAAATAATATTCCTCCGCACAAAAGTCCAATTGCTGCGAAGAAAACATCATAATCCCGCGCCAAGGCAGGCTTAAAGGACCTCAAAAAATAAAGGCCTCCTCCACATACCGCGAGTACTATACCAACAATACTGGCCCAATTGAGACTAGCATTGACCACATTCTTTCTCCAAAAATTTATTTTTTAAAGGGTTACTTATATCCCCTATATATATAGTGTACTTAAAACTTCTACAAAAACTAGCGTCTTCCAGTAGAAGTACGATCGAGGGAATCTTTCTGGCTGACAAAAATCAAAAATGCAGTGGCAGGAATAACGATAAGTAAGGCAGCAGCAATAAAACTACCTATCATTCCCACTGCAGAATTATTTGCAACTTCAGCAGAAAAATCTGCGACTAGTAATAAATTTGAGATTTGAAACACTTTTTAAATATTAAATTCTCAATTTATAATACGAATTAAATACGTTTCAATGGGTTATTTATTAAGATGAATTAAATAATTGTGATTTCCTTGCTTGTAAACTCTCTTCAAATTTTAGATATTAGTTTAGGAATTTCTCTTTCATATCTAACTATAGTTTTTCTAATAAGATTAATACTTACTTGGTACCCAAAAATTGATTTAAGTAAAGGTTTATGGTTATTAGTTTCAATACCATCAAGCTCTATTCTTAATTTAACAAGAAAACTAATACCTCCTATTGGAGGCGTTGATGTTGGACCTGTAATTTGGATCGGATTTATAAGCTTTTTAAGAGAAATATTAGTCGGTCAGCAAGGGCTTATAAAACTTGCGTTGCATACACATATTTCATAGAAATCACTTAATTATTTCTCAGTAATTAGGCAATAATTCTTCTTCTACATATTTAGTATGTATCTTACCCTGCTTAAATTTAGATTTATTCAGTAATGTTAGATGAAAGTTAATTGTTGTAGGAATACCAGTTACTGCACATTCATTTAAAGCCCTATTCATACGTTTAATTGCAGTATTACGATCCTTCCCCCAGACTATTAATTTACCAATTAATGAGTCATAGAAAGGAGGGATTTCATAGCCTGTATAGACATGACTATCCACCCTTACACCAGGGCCACCAGGAGGAAGCCACCCAGTTATTTTTCCGGGTGATGGTCGGAAATTGTGAGAAGGATCTTCAGCATTGATTCTACATTCAATGGCATGACCATTTAAATGGATATCATCCTGATTAAATTCCAAGTTTGCTCCGCTTGCGATTTTAATTTGCTCAGCTATTAAATCAACTCCTGTAACCATTTCAGTAACAGGATGTTCAACTTGAATCCTAGTATTCATCTCCATAAAATAAAAATTATCATCATCATCAACTAAAAATTCAACTGTCCCCGCCCCTTCGTAGCCGATACTTTTTGCAGCAGCAATAGCTGCGTTCCCCATTTTTTTTCTTAGCTCAGTATTAATTGCAGGACTAGGAGACTCCTCTAGTAACTTCTGATGTCTTCTTTGAACTGAACAATCTCGCTCTCCTAAGTGAACAACATTACCCGCCCTGTCCGCCAAAATTTGAATTTCTACATGTCTTGGCTTCTTTATAAATTTCTCCATATATAAACCATCATTACCAAAAGCTGCTTCTGCTTCGCCTTGAGCTGCTTTAAACATTTTTTCTAGATTATCAGAGTTTTCAACCAACCTCATACCTCTTCCACCTCCTCCAGCAGTGGCTTTAATAATTACCGGATAGCCAATATCATCTGCCAATTTATAAGCCTCATCAACATTTGATAACAAGCCTTTACTACCAGGTACTGTTGGAACTCCAACTGCATCCATAGTTTCTTTAGCTGTTGATTTATCTCCCATAGATCTAATAGCTTTGGGAGATGGGCCAATAAAAACTATGCCGTGATCATTACACATCTCAGCAAATTTATCATTTTCCGCAAGAAATCCATAACCAGGGTGAATAGCATCAACTCCTCTCGATGTAGCAGCAGCAAGTATATTTGGAATATTTAAATAACTCTTATTACTTAATGAATCTCCTACGCAAACCGCCTCATCAGCAAGCTGAACATGCAATGCTTTTTTATCTACAGTGCTAAAAACTGCAACGGTTGCAATACCTAGTTCTCTACAACTTCTTACAATTCGTAAAGCTATTTCTCCACGATTAGCAATTAAAACTTTTTCAACCATTATGAAAATAAAATTGAAGAAATGAAATGACTTAAAATAAAAAATTATTTGCCAAAGTATTCAACAAAATTTTTTAGTGATCAGAGGACATTTTTTACAATACAACCTAAAACGTTATATATGTATAAATATTTGTTTTATGCAATAGAAAAATTATTTATCATATTCAAAAAAACTCTTTTCGAACTACATTCTTAATTCAGCCAATAATGTATGATATTTTTAAGTTTTAAGCATCCCAGGGCTGCTGAAAACCCTATGCGGACGTGGCGGAATTGGTAGACGCGCACGTCTAAGGAGCGTGTGGCTTCGGCCTTGCGAGTTCAAGTCTCGCCGTCCGCATTTAATGTATTCTGGTTTAACTGCAATGAAAAAAGAATCAGTTGCAGTAGTTATAATTTCCAATGGTCCTGGTGAATTAACTACATGGGTAAATCCTGTAGTGGATGAGCTAAACAAAATAAATAAATCACTATGTGATGAAGATAAA
>CACLGU010000035.1 GCA_902606505.1 uncultured Prochlorococcus sp. | reverse complement strand
CGCTACTTTTACTTGATAACTTTGCTCTAATTCCTATCAATGGAGTCGCGTTAAGTTCTTGAACTGCTTGAATAATTCTTTTTACCTCATCTCGCTGTTCAATAACTATTATTGGATTTTTGCCGAGTTTTCTGGCCAAAGTAGCAATCTCAATATATTTCTTATCTTTATATCCGTTGCATATTAATAATGAACTTTGGTTTTCAAGAAGTGCAAGGCCAATTAATAGTTCTGATTTACTTCCCACTTCTAAACCAAAATTCCATTGGCTCCCAAACTCTATTATTTTTTCTAGGACATTTTTCTGTTGATTACATTTGACAGGAAAAACGCCTTGATAAATGTTCTTATATTTATAAGTTTTTATTGCTTTTAAAAAAGAGTCATTTAATGCATTTATTCGATCATTCAAGATATCATTAAATCTTATGATTAATGGAGGATTGATTTCTCTACTTTTAAGTTCTTTGACAAGCTTAAAAAGATCAATCTTATTTTCAGATTTTAAATCTTTAGATACGGATATATTTCCTTTGGAATTTATAGAAAAATATTTATCTCCCCATTTGTCTATGTTGTAAGTCGAAATACTATCTTCAATAGTCCAAATATTCTTTAACTTTTTCGGCTCAAAATTGGTCAATTTATGTCTTAGTAATTAATAAATGTTTTTGAAAATAACTCAAAACAATATCTTTTATTTTAATGATTACTTGCCAAGTTACCACCCAAAAGTTGAATATACATAGAGTGATTATTAACTAAATGACCAAAGAGAGAACCTTTATTGCAATTAAACCAGATGGAGTTCAAAGAGGATATGTTGCTGAGGTTATTGGCAGATTTGAAAAAAAAGGATTCAAATTAGTTGGATTAAAGCAATTAATTCCCTCAAAAGATCTTGCTCAAAACCATTATGGAGTACATAGAGAAAGACCCTTTTTTGGTAATTTAGTAGACTTTATTTCAAGCGGTCCTGTTATAGCAATGGTGTGGGAAGGCGAAGGAGTTATTTTGAGTGCTAGAAAACTAATAGGTGCAACAAAACCTCTTGAAGCAGAGCCTGGAACAATAAGAGGTGATTTAGCTTTTGATATTGGGAGGAATATTATTCATGGTTCTGATGGAGAAGACACAGCAAAATTTGAAATTGATCTTTGGTTTAACGAAAAGGAATTATGTGAGTGGGAAACTTCTGATTCTAAATGGCGATCTGAAAATTAAAATTTAAATATCGAATCTATCTAAACTAAATTTCTTTAAAAAGATTTTTTCTGTCTTTTTGAGACTTTTATTTTGAACTATTTTCAAAAGAAGATCACTTGTTATTGCAGAAAACAAAACTCCATTCCTGTAATGTCCTGTAGCTATAAAAAGGTTTTCAATTTTTGATTTCCCAATTATTGGTTTAAGGTCTGGAGTGCAAGGTCTAAATCCCCACCAATGTTCCATTTGTGGCCAATTAATAGCTTCTGGTAATAAGGAGCGAATGCCTTCTTGCAGTTGTTTAATTCCATCAGGAGTATTACCCTGATTAAATTTTGAATCTTTTTCAACTGTCGCTCCAACGATAATAAGTCCATCATCACGAGGAACAAGATAAGTTTTTGGACCAAAAATAACTCTTTTCAAAAAATTTGTTGGACCTTGTATTGATAGCATTTGTCCCTTTACAGGAAAGACTGGAATCTTATTAAAAATTTTTTTACTCCAAGCACCACTGCATATAATTGCTTTTTGGCAGTTAATTTTTTTTTGTTCCCCAGTGGCACATAAAACTTTTGCACCAGTAATTTTGTTTTTTTCTAAAGTCAAATCCTTTACTTCTGATCCCTCGTGAAATTCGACTCCATTCAAGGAGCATGCTCTCTCAAGAGCACGCATCAGTTTTCTTCGGTTATCTATTTGACCATCTTGTTCAAAAAGTAAACCATGTTTCCAAATAGAATTCATTCCATTTATTTCTGTTTGAAGATCTTTGTGATTTAAATATTTTCCATATTCATAAGTGGGAAACTCTTCAAGATCTTCTTTGTTTTTAAAAGGAACTACTATGCCACATTTTTTTAAACCGCATTTAATATTACTATCTTGTTCAATACTTTGTATCCACTTTGGAATTAGATTTTGACTTTCTTGGCCAAATTTTAGTAATTCATCTTCGAGCCCTTCGGCATGAGTAGCTAACATTCCTGCAGCAACAAATCCAGCTGATTCATTTCTGTTTTTGCTTAAAACTAAAACTTTGAAGTTATTTCTAGAAAATTCATAAGCAATAGATAAACCTAAAAGTCCACCTCCAATGATTAATATTGAATTTTTGGTATCTTGTGCCATTTAAAAATTAATATTTTTATTTGTGTTTTGGTCCTCTTTTCCTTTATATCCAATAATATTAATAAAGAGACTTTTAATAATGAACAATTTAGAATCTTGGGAAGCTGTGATTGGTTTGGAAACTCATGTACAGCTTAATACGAAAAGTAAAATATTCACATCTGCGTCTACAGCTTTTGGTGATGCACCTAATACGCATATAGATCCTGTAGTTTGTGGGTTACCAGGAACTCTTCCAGTTCTGAATGAGACTGTTCTTGAGTATGCTGTAAAAACTTCATTAGCATTAAATTTAAATGTTGCAGAACATTGTAAATTTGATAGAAAACAATATTTTTATCCTGATCTTCCTAAAAATTATCAAATTTCACAATTTGATGAGCCACTAGCTGAAAATGGTTGGTTAGAGGTTGAAATAATTGAAAAGGACAAAGATCCTTATATAAAAAAAATTGGTATAGAAAGGCTACATATGGAAGAAGACGCCGGAAAACTAGTCCATTCAGGAAGTGATAGATTAGCTGGCTCTAAGTATTCTTTAGTTGATTACAATCGTGCCGGAATAGCACTTTGTGAGATTGTAAGTAAACCAGATATTAGATCAGGTAAAGAGGCATCTGAATATGCTTCAGAGATTAGAAGAACAGTTAGATATCTAGGGGTATCAGACGGAAATATGCAAGAGGGTTCATTACGCTGCGATGTCAATATTTCAGTTAGAAAAGGACCTAATGCTCCTTTTGGTACCAAAGTGGAAATAAAAAATATGAATTCATTTTCTGCAATTCAAAAGGCTTGTGATTATGAAATAGCCAGACAAATAGAAGTTTATGAAAATGGAGGAAAAATTTTCCAAGAAACAAGGTTATGGGATGAAGCTAAGCAATTAACGAAAAGTATGAGATTAAAAGAAGGTAGCAGTGACTATAGATATTTTCCTGATCCTGACTTAGGTCCAATTGAAATAACAAAAGCTCAACAAGAAATATGGTTTAAAGAACTACCAGAATTACCTTCAAAGAAAAGATATAAATACATAAGTCAATTTGGGTTGTCTGCATATGATGCAAGGGTAATTTCTGATGAAATAAGTATGGCAAACTTTTTTGAAGCAACAGTAGCAAATGGTGCTGAGGCTAAACTAGCTTCAAATTGGGTAACAAGTGATATTGTGGGCTATTTAAAATCAAACAAACTAAGTTTTAGTGAATTAAAGCTTAGCCCTGAAAATCTTGCTGAAATGATTAACATGATTTCAAAAAATATAATTAGTGGAAAAATTGCAAAAGAAATTTTACCTGAACTTATTCAAAAAAATATTTCCCCGAAAAAATTAGTTGAAGAAAAAGGGTTGGCAATGATATCTGATTCTTCAAGTATTTCACCAATAATTGATGAACTTATAAATGAACATCCAAATGAAGTTCAAGCATTTAAAAATGGCAAAACTAAGTTACTTGGTTTTTTTGTTGGTCAACTTATGAAAAGAACAAAAGGTAAAGCTGACCCTAAACTTGCAAATAAACTTCTTATGGAAAAATTAAATAGCTAAAGCTTAAAGAAGCTCTTTTATCGTATTGATCCATTTATTTTGATCATCCGAATTCTCTAAAATAATATCTGAGAATTTTCTTTTTTCTTCAAAACTTAATTGAAAATTTATCAATTCATTTGCTTCTTTTTCGCTAATTTTATCTCTTGTGATAAGTCTGTTCTTTTGTATTTCTTTAGGACATTTAACTAACCATATTTCAGTGCAAATATCTTCAAATTTTGCTTCAAACAATAATGGAATAACCAATACTATAGTTTGATTATTTCTGTATTGACTGCATTCTTCTATCATTCTTTCTTTAATTAAGGGGTGAAGTAGTTTTTCAATCCATTCCTTGCTTGATGAATGTTTAAAAATAATGTTCCTTAAAAGTTTTCGGTTTATTTCCCTTTCTGAATTGCTTGTATTATCAATAATTTTATTTCCAAAATAATCTAAAATTTTCTTATATCCATATGTGTTTGGTTTGATTAATTCTCTTGAAAAATGATCTGCATCTAATATTGGTATGTTTTTATGTTTTCTTATGTAATTAGTTATGGTTGTCTTCCCACTTGCAATACCTCCTGTTAAACCAATCCTTCTTTGGTTGTTTTTTAATTTTTGAAGAATATCCATATAATTAATAATAATCTAATTACTTAGTTTCTTTAGTATTAAAGAGTAGTTAGTATGAATTAAAATACCAAAAAGTTTGAGCCAGTTAGATTCCAATTGGTCGTTTGTTGATGACAGTAAGGTAACACCCAAGGGGTTTCTTTTTGCTGGGATATCTGCTGGTTTAAAAGCTTCTAATAAAAAAGATTTAGCACTACTACTCGCTCCAAAAGGAAGTATTTTTAGTGGGATGTTTACTCAATCAATTGTTCGAGCTTCTTGTGTGGATATTTGTGAGGAAAGGATTAAAACAACTTCAGGTTTTGTAAGAGCAATACTAATTAATTCTGGTCAAGCAAATGCATGTACGGGAAATCTTGGCATTCAACATTTTCAAATTGCTACAGGAAAGATTGCTGAACTTTTAGGTATAAAAGAAGAAGAAGTTTTAATGTGCTCAACTGGTGTAATTGGTGTTCCAATACAAATAAATGAATTAGTAAAAAATTTACCGAATTTAGTTAGTGATTTAAAGGGTAATAATTTTGCAAATGCAGCAGAAGCAATTTTAACTACTGATTTGACTTTGAAAAAAGTGTCAATAGAGACGATTATTCAAGGTAGAAAAATAAAAATAGCAGGATTTGCAAAAGGTTCAGGAATGATTTACCCCAACATGGCTACAATGCTTGCTTTTCTAACCTGTGATGCGGGTATTCAAAAAGAAGAATGGGACAAAATGATTGCTATTGCGGTTCAAAAATCTTTTAATGCAATATCAGTTGATGGAGAGACAAGCACAAATGATTCTTTTGTTGGAATAAATGCAGGAGAGAAAATTGAAAAAAGGTTTTTTCCAATTATCCAACAAGGGATTGATATTGTATGTCAGAACTTGGCAAAAAATATTGCAAGGGATGGAGAGGGAGCAAATTGTTTATTAGAAGTTTTGGTTCAAGGAGCAAAAAATACAGATGATGCAATTATTCTCGCGAAATCTATCTGTAATTCTGCCTTGGTAAAAACTGCGATACATGGTTGTGATCCGAATTGGGGACGAATCATTTCTGCTGCAGGTAATTCTGGAGTTAAATTTAATTTTAATGACGTTGACTTGTGTATAGGAAACGCTCAGATTTTGGAAAAAGGCAAGTTAAATAAATATGATCCACAAAAAGTCACAGACTATATTAAGTCCAGAATGAAAGGTAGATATTTAGTAGATGATATTGTAAAAATTATGATTAATCTAAATTCTGGCGAATCGAAAGGTACAGCTTGGGGGTGCGATCTTTCTAAAAAATATGTTGAAATAAATAGCGAGTATACGACGTAGTTTTTGTGATCTTTGGGATCAATTGATATGACTATATAAAATCTCAAAAAGAATACACACCTTTTGAGACTGTGATAATACTGTGATTATTATTTCTGCTAAATTATGGCAGTTTTATGGTTGCTAAATCTTTTGATTTAATATCTCCAAGTGCTACTTTTTCTAATCTTTCTAATCTTGCTAAAAGTGCTTTATTTTGAGAAAAAAATTCATTTATTTTGTCGTTTGAACTCTTTGTTTTAAAAATTATTCATATTAAATCTTAAAATTTATTTTTTTTGAGGTTTCTGTTGAGTGACTTGAAATCAATTTGATTTGATGCCAAATCTTTGGATTGAATACTTCCAAGTGCGACTTTTTCTAACTTTTCTAATCTTGCTAGAAGTTGTTTGTTTGTTTCTTCAAGAGTATTAATTTGAGTCTCAAATTCTTTTTTCTCTTTAAGACTAATCAGAGTCGGTTTTACTGGTTTTCCTAATTTCCAAACAAATCCTGCTCTTGCTGAAAAGGTATCTTCGAAACCACCTGCGTACTCTTGTCCAGGCATAATCGTTGATGCCGCGTAGTTAATTGATAATTTTTCGTTAACTTTAGAGGCACACCCACCAGCAAACGCAAAATCACCTCCATGAGTTCCAGTGCCAAAACCACAGGCAAGAGTTGTATCAGTCGGAACGCTTGGTAAACCAGTTAAAGCAGCACTTAATGCTCCAACATTATTAATAGATTGTTCAACATCTCTTCCATTAATAAGCAATTTGGTTCCATTTGTATAGTCGATTGGAATTGGATTACCTTCAGCATCTTTCGCGTAAACTTTTTGCCTACCATTTTCTTCTTTTGTTATCCAAGAGTTTTTACCGATATGTAATTCCCCATTCCCTTTTCTACTTACAAGAGGATCTCCACCTACAGAAATACCTTCTGCTGTAATATCAACATCATTACCATCTGCTCCAATCTGAACCGAACCATCAGCATTTTTTGTAATTACAGCAGCACCATCAATATTAAGACCATCTTCTACAACGTCGATATCATTGCCATCTGCCCCTATTTGAACAGACCCATCAGAATTTTTCTTTGCTAAAGTAGCTCCTCCTACAGAAACACTTGAATCATCTATTTTTGCTATCTCATCACTTCCTGATCCACCAAGAGTTATTATTTTGCTTGTTCCTGAATCGCAGGTCGTGCCATTCGAGGAGGTACACTTTTTTGAAATTTTTTCACTGGTTATATCTGGCATGCCAACAAAAATTGGTTGAGCACCAGAAGCGAAACCTGTTAATTCTTTCCAGCCTGTCACTGTTTCAGTTTTTACGTCAAATACTCTAGCTCGTAGAGGAACCCCCCCTCCTCTGGGAGGTTCTCTAAAATATATTTTTCCTAAAACATTATCAACTGCCATATCACTAGCAGAAAAAGTTCCTGGCCCACCATCAGGGAATAGATTTGCCTCTATCAGCGAAGCAGCTCCAGCTGCGCTTACTTTATACAGGTTCATTTGGCCGGGGTTTGAGGCGTCCTCAGCGACTGCGTAAGAGAAATGTCTTGTAACTGTATCAATCTCATCAGATTTAGCTACGTTCAATGGAGTTAGAAAAGAACATAGCGATATTGTTGCCGAAAATATAGCAATCCTCTTTTTGAATTTGTTATTCATGGGTAAAAAAAATTTTTGAATAAGTTAGAGTAAAAATCATTCTAAATTAAGTGTTTATACCTACAAATCCCAAAAAAAATTAATAGTGTGTAATATTTCTAGATTCCTAGATTTATAAATTATTTATATAGAACAAGTAGGAAATTCTCATCCCCCCTCTTAAAAATGAATACCAACCTTTGATATAAATGTGATTATTCTGCGATTATGAATCAGATCACATAAATTAATCCTAATTATTTCAATGGGTTTTAATTAAAAAGCAAAAACTGTGATTATTATTTTACCGACTGTGATTATGGTGTGATTATTTTCTAAAAACTTGCTCTAATGATCCCAATGGATTACAGCAAGGTGTATATACTATTTGCTCAAGGTGGAAATTAATAGCGAATATACTACTTAATTTTTAGTAAATCTAATGGTAGATATTCATTTATATAGAGAAAAAGTATTGTTAAAGTTCCAATTACAGAGCCTATAAAACCTCCAAAAAAATTAACTAATAATCCAGATTGTCTAATC
>CACLGU010000034.1 GCA_902606505.1 uncultured Prochlorococcus sp. | reverse complement strand
ATAAAAGAAGCTTACAAAAATATACTAAAAGATTCCGGTGGAATAGATATATTAATTAATAATGCAGGATTATTTGTAAAATCTTCTCTCGAAGAAATTGATGAAGATCTAATTAGAAAAATTTTCAGCATAAATGTTTTTGCACCAATAATATTGACAAAACTTTTTAGTAGAAATATGAAGGAAAATAAGTGGGGCCGAATTTTTAATATTGGTTCTTCATCTGCATATAATGGAGGAGAATTAACTTCGCTATATTGCTCTTCTAAACATGCATTATTAGGATTTAGTAGATCAATGTCTAAAGAACTACATGATTACAAAATACGAGTTTGCAATATTAGTCCAAGCTCAATCAAAACTAATATGGGGAAAATACCATTAAGTACATACCAAGATTTCAATACTTTTCTAGATCCAGATGAAATTGCAGAAGTAGTTGTTTTTCTGAGCAGTTTTGACAGTACAATGGAATTTAAAGAAATTGCACTAAATAGATTTGATATTCAATGAAAAATTCTCTAAGACATATTGGCATAGTTACAAAAAATATTGATTCTTCTATAGATTTTTACAAAAGGTTTTTTAAGTTTAAAATATGCGTTGATCAAATAGAAAAAGGTGATTTCATAGAGAAAATATTAGGAATTAATAATTTAAAAGTAAGGACAGTAAAATTAAAAAACGAACATTTTATGATCGAATTTCTAGACTTTGGGGACCACTCGATTACTTCTAAAAATTCATTGACATCAATAGGATGTAGTCATTTTGCCTTAAATGTAAAAAATTTAGAAATAACTTATAAAGATCTGATAAAAAATGGAGTTAAGTTTCTAAGTGAGCCTTCATTATCTAAAGATAAAAAGGCTCTTGTATGTTTTATGAAAGATCCCAATAACGAGTTTTATATTGAATTAGTTGAACAAATAAATTTATGAAACTTGGAATTATTCAAGGCAGATTAACAGTCCCAAAAGAAGGTCATCAGACTACTCCAGAAAATTGGCAGGATGAATTCACGTTAATCAATAAACTTTCTCTAAATCATATTGAATGGAACTTGAATAAAGAAAAACTACTCAATAATCCTCTTTTTACTAGTAAGATTGATCAAGTATATGTACAACAAATATCTTCAGTATGTTTTGATAATGTAGTATCAGAATCGATTTTTGATCCTGAATATTTCTACAGAAATGTTTTAGTTTTAATTCCTCTTCTAGCAAAAATTGGTATTAATAGAATAACTCTACCTCTCGTTGAAGAAGCTAGATTAAAGTCAGAAGAAGATTTAGATATAGTAAAAAATTATTTAAATTTATGTGGTCAAAATAATAGTAAATTAATTATAAATATAGAAAGTGATAGTGAAATCTATTATACGAAATCATTAATAAATTATTCAAAAAATATTTATTTTACCTACGATACGGGAAATCTTACTGCAGAAAGGTATGGACATGAAGAATATCTGAAAAATACCATACATAAAATTACGAATGTTCATTTAAAAGATAGAGAATATGGCGGAAATTCAGTATGTAATTTTACAGGCGATACAAATTTCGATCTAATATTTAGCACTCTTGCAAAATTTAAGTATGATAATTTATTCACATTACAAATGGCCAGAGGCAAAACTGGTAAAGAAGAGGATATAGTTAAGTATTACAGAGATAATTTCAAAGAGAGATATGCGCTCCATTTTTGATCTTACTAATAAAGTTGCTCTAATTACTGGAGGGGGTGGACTACTAGGTCCAAAACACGCAGAAGCAATCTTAGATTTTGGAGGTACTGTAATACTTGCTGATCATCATGTTGATAAAGTTGAGGAAAAAGCTCAATATTTAAATCAAAAATATGGATTAGGCTCAGCAAAAGGCATATATATGGATGTAACTTCCCCAGAATCAATTTCAAAGGCTATTGAAAACATTGATAAGGTAGACATTTTGATAAATAATGCGGCAAAAGATCCAAAAGTAAAAAAGGACGCTGGATTAACCATTGAGACACGTTTTGAGAATATGACTCCAGATTTTTGGAAAGAGGGTATAGATGCCGCTCTAAATGGCACATTTTTTTGCTCACAAGCAATTTCAAATATTATGCTCAAAAATGGGAAAGGCGTAATATTAAATATCTCCTCTGACCTCGGTGTAATTGCCCCTGATCAAAGAATATATAAAAAAGAGGGCTTCCCAGAAAATGAACAAAATGTAAAGCCAATTACATATTCAGCTGCCAAGTGGGGAGTAATAGGTATTACTAAATATCTAGCTGTTTATTTTGCTAAAAAAAATATAAGAGTCAATTGTTTAAGTCCCACAGGAGTTTTTAATGATCATCCTACTGATTTTGTAGAGAAGTTATCAAATATAATTCCCATGGGGAGAATGGCGGAAATTGATGAGTATAAAGGTGCAATTGTATTTCTGTGTTCTGAGGCTAGCTCATATATGACTGGAGAAAATATGATAATAGATGGTGGAAAAACAGTTTGGTAAATTATTAAATGAAAAATATTGATGATATTTGCTTTATTGTCCAGGCAAGGCTTTCTTCAGAAAGAGTACCTAGGAAAATGATAAAACCCTTTGCTGGTTCAAGCTTGGTAGATATTATATGCAAAAAAATCAATAATTCATCGATCATACCCAAAACAAATTTTTACTTTTCTGCATATGAGAAGGAGATAAAAAGTATTGTTTTATCAAATGACTTACAGCTTTTTGAAAGAAGTAAGAAATCTGCCTTTTCTGAAGGCCCTATGCAAGAAGTTATGGAATATCATGACAAATTGAATTATAAATATTCAGTAGTGATTAGTGGTTGTTGTCCTCTTTTAAAGATTGAAACAATAGATAACTTTATAAAAGCCTACCAAAATAGTAATTATGAATCTATGTTTAGTGTAATTGCAAAGAAAAATTATTTTTGGAATATAGATGGTGAATTAATTACCAAATGGCCAAGTAAAGCAGATGTTCTTAATACAAAACTTGTTGGGAAAACATATGAAGCTGCTCACTGTTTATATGCAGGGAGATTAGATACAATTAAAGACGGCATTTGGATGGCTAAACCCCCTTTCAGAAAAAATAGCCCAGCACTTTTTGAAATTCCAGAATACGAGGTTTTCGATATTGATTATGAATGGCAATTTAATACAGCTGAGGCATTATTTATAAATGAAAATTAAAAAATATTTTTATGTTTAACAAAAAATTAAAAAATAAACTCGAAAACTTAAAAGAAAAATATAAAGGAAAGTCTGCATTAATTTTTGGTAATGGACCCTCTATCTCAGAAATAGACTTCGAATTAATAAAAGAAAATCATAATTTAATTACACTAACAACAAATCAAATAGCGAGTATATGTAGAAAAAATAATTGGAATCCACATTTATACACTGCTTTTTTTTGTGAACCTTTAAAAGGTAAAAAATATAAAAAACTATTCAGAAAGACAATCAATTATTTAGGTTCTTATGAGAAAGCTTTATTAGTACAAAAAGATGTCCAATATATGGTAAAGAATCAAAATACTGAATGCTTTATTAACGATTGGTATGATAAATTCCTCAAAAAAAATGATCATAGTCATTTTGTTAAACCAATTTTATGGGATCGATTCGTAGATTTCCCTAAAGATGCTTTCAAACGTTTTAAAGTGCCCGATAAATTCTTATGGAACTGCGCCACAACTCCACTTTTTCAAATTTGTTTTTATTTTAATTTTAAAAAAATTGCCATCATTGGCCAAGATGGTTATCAAATTAACGCAAAAAATCACTATGAAAATTATTTAGGCAATGAGCATTTGGATGAGACCAAGATGGTTTCAGCTAATAAAAGAATTAATAAATTACTTGATGCTGTGCATTATTATTCCCAAGAATATGACATAAAAATCTACAATTTATCAAAAATATCAAAATTTAAGCAATTTCCAAAAAACACATTAGAGAATTATCTAGAAAATATTTAATGTTAATACCTAATAAATTTAAAATGATAAATAAAAAAATAAAATCAAGAAATATTATTTATCTTTTAGTACAACTTTGGCATAAAATTCATCGCAAAAGAAAAATAAAATTCATTTATATTGCTGGAGTTATTGTAGCCAGTACTTTTAGTGAGGTGGTGAGTTTATCATTAATAATTCCCTTTCTTGGAATATTAACCAAACCAGAATACTTAACTAATCACAAAATTTTTTCATTTTTACCTATAGATTTAGGTAGTATAAATCCCTTTTTAATTTTATCAATAATCACAGCATTTGTTATATTATTTTCCTTTGCTGCTGGCTTCTTTAGAATCTACACTTTATGGCAAATAAAGAAATTAGGAGCCGAACTTGGTTCAGACTTTAGCGTAGATGTATATAGAAGATTGCTATATAAACCCTATTCATATTATTTAAAAATTGATAGCTCTAATTTAATAGCGACTCTAACTGCTGATATAAATGATTTAATAAATATGGTCATAACACCACTTCTTAATTTAATAGCTTCTTCAATAGTTGCCATAAGCCTTATAACTACCTTATTAGTAATAAATGGATCATTATCAATAATTACATTTAGTATAATTTTTTCAATTTACTTTATATCTCTAAAATTAAGTGATAGGACTCTTCAAAAACTAGGTCTTAAAAAAACCCTGCTCAGAAGTGCATTAATTAAAAATATTCAGGAAGGTTTTGGTTCAATAAGAGAAATTAAATTAGAAAATAATCAAGAATTTCATTCAAAGATATATAAAAGTTTTGATAAGCCATTACGAATTACGCAAACAAATATAGCAATACTTTCAATATTACCCAAATCATTTGTTGATCCCGCAGGAATTTCTATTATTGCTTTATTAGGTTTATTTCTGAATTTAAAAGGCGGCTTTTCAAATTCTTTGCCCTTACTTGGTGCATTAGCTCTTGGTGCACAAAAACTAATCCCGCATTCACAAATTATATATAAATCTTGGGCATCACTTAAAGGCACAAAAGCGATATTAATAAAAGTAATAAAATTGTTAGAGAATAAAATACCTAAAGAAAATCTCATTGGCAAAATAAAACCTTATACTTTTAAAAAAAATATAAGATTCAATAATATTTCTTTCAATTATGATCAAAAAACAGGACCTGTACTAAAAGATATAAATCTCCTTTTAAATAAAGGTGAGAGAATTGGAATAATTGGTAAAACAGGTTCTGGAAAAAGTACTTTATTAGATTTAGTAATGGGTCTTATTCGGCCTAGCAATGGTGAAATATTAATTGATAGTCAAAATCTTTATGATCCTTTGAAGCCAAAGCTTTTAACTTCTTGGAGATTATCAATTTCACATGTACCTCAAAACATATTTCTAACAAATGCAACAATTACAGAAAATATTGCATTTGGGATTCCCAAAAATGAAATTAATTTTGAAAGAGTAAAACAAGTTGCGAAGCAAGCCTGCATTTCAAAGTTTATAGAAGAATCTAAAGATGGATATTCCTCTATGACAGGAGAAAGAGGTATAAGACTTAGTGGAGGGCAGCGCCAAAGAATTGGAATAGCAAGAGCACTTTATAAAAGAGCAGAAATATTAGTTTTTGATGAAGCTACAAGCGCATTAGATAATGAAACTGAAGAGTTAATAATTAATTCTTTAGCAAATTTAGGAAAAGAGATTACGATATTATTTATTTCACATCGTTATTCTACTCTTAGAAATTGCGATAGAATCATCAAATTGCATAAAGGTAAGATAGTTTCGGAGGGAAGTTTTGAAGAAATGTCTTAAAATTAAGTTACATTAATTAAGTATTTTTTTTAAAAAATTGAAAATAGAGTATTTAGGACAATCAGGGCTAAAATTAAATCATAAAGATAATTGCATATTAGTTGATCCATACTTAAGCAATTCAGTTCAAGAAATTGATTCCTCGGATTTAAAAAGAAAAGTACCCATTATTTACAAACCAGAGGAAATAAGAAATGTAAGCTTTATACTTTTCACTCATGAACATATTGATCATTGTGATCCTCATACGGTTCCAATAATTGCAGAAAATAATCCTGATGCAAAATTTATAGGTCCATTTCCAGTAAGGGAAGAATTAAAAAAGTGGAATATTGAAAATTCAAGAATTATAGATTTAAAAGATTCTCAAATTGATTTGGGAAACGGAATAAAAGCTCTGCCAGTGCCTGCCGCTCATCCAAAAATAGTTATTTCAAATGATGGTTTCCCAAAAGCAATAGGATGGTTAATCGAACACAATAATCACAGAATTTATATTGCTGGCGATACATCTGTAAATCAAGAAATTATAAATTTCTTAAAAAATCTTCCAAATATTAATTTAGCAATTCTTCCTGTAAATGAAGATAATTTTTTTAGAAGAAGAAGAGGGATAATTGGTAATATGAGCATTAGAGAAGCTTTTCATTTAGCCGATGAATTAAAAATCAAAAAACTATTCCCAGTACATTGGGATATGTTTGATTGCAATAGCGCACTTCCAGAGGAAATGAAAGTTATTTATAAAGGATATAATTGGAAATTCAAGTTAATCAAAAATATTTCAGAAACAAATTTTTAGACCACTTTCTTTTAAATTAGAATTAATAAATTAAATATTAATATTATGCAATCCAGAATTCAAAATTTATTCAAAGGGAATAACTTTAGTTCCTTCGTGAAAGATAAAAAAGTTGCGCTTGTTGGTCCAGCAAACTATTTAAATCTTTTTGAATTTGGTAAAACTATAAATAATTATGACTTAACAGCTAGAGTAAATAGAGGAATGGAACTCGTAGAAAATAACAGTTCAAAGATTGGTTCAAAAACAGATATATTGTTTAATTGTCTTATTGAACATAATGATAATGGAGGATTTATAGACTTAAAAAAACTAAAAAAAAATAATGTAAAGTGGGTATGCACTATTCCAAGATCAGACTTCAATGGGAAAACATATTCAAATAGATTAAGTAAGGGAGTGAATTACATAACAAAATTAAAACTAAAATATAACTTTAATTTACATATCTTTGACTATAAAGAATATGGGAAACTCAATAGAGCTACTAAATGTAGAACGAATACCGGCTTTTCAGCAATTTTTGATTTATTACATGCGGGCGCAAAAGAGATACATGTTACTGGGTTCAGTTTTTACATGGACTCATTTATGGAAGGTTATAAAAAAGGTTGTGATAGAGATGAAGAAAAATTTGCAGAAGATTGTTTTTCTTCAGTTAGACATGATCAAGTAAATCAGTGGAAATATCTTAAAAGCATTAAAAATAATCAAAAACTCTCTTTTGATCCAGTTTTAAATGAATTATTAAAGAGAGATAATTTAAACAGATCAGAATTCCCGGAGATCCTAAAAAAAATAAAATCTAAGTTATAAAAAAAAATTGATTAATTTCTAGATTAATAGTTTTAAATTTTATACCCATCCTCCATCTACGTTTATTATTTGCTTAGTAATCATTTTAGACTGATCCGATGCTAAAAATAAAACCAATCTAGCTGACTCTTCAGGATAAATTTCCCCTTTTAATAATTGTTTTTCAGAAATTAATTCCCTAGCTTGTTTATTAACCCATTTTGAAAGTTGTTTCTTTGTCATTGTCCAACCTGGTTGTATCAAATTAACCCTGATTTTTCTTTCACCAAGAATCTTTGCCATTGTATTAACTAAGCCTATTAAACCTGATTTAGCGATACTATAACTTGGAATTTCAACTGTTCCATTTAGATATGATATTGATCCCATACATATTATGCTCGCCCCCTTAGAATTATCTACAAATTGAACAAATTCTCTAATACAAAAAAATTGACTTTTGAGGTTTATATTTTGATAATAATCCCATTCTGAGGAAGAAATATTTTGCCAGTTATGTCTTTCATCATCTGCCGCATTGTTGCAGAGCGTATCTAAATAACCATATTGATAATAAATATCTTTAAATGTATTTTTTATTGAATCAGTTTCTAAAAGATCACAATAAAAAAATTTTGGCATTTTCAACTTGATTGTTGATGGCATTAATTTTATTAATTCATTAGCCTCTTTTTTCAAGATATCAAGAACAAAAACTTGGGCACCTTGTTCATAAAAATATTTAGCAATTACAGCACCAATTCCTGTAGCTCCCCCTGTTACGATAACTTTTTTATCAACTAAGCAATGATAGTCAGTTTTTGGATATTTCATACCACCCTTCTTTCTCTAAATAATTCTGCGCTAATGTTATTTTTTTTTAGTTTGATTACCATATCAATTATGGTTTCATTAACCCTCTCAACTGCCTCAATCGTATTAGAAGAATTATGAGAACCTAATACACAATTAGACATTTTTACCAATTTTGAATTAACTGGCAACGGCTCATTTTCATAAACATCTAATCCTGCTCCTTTAATTTGTCCATTCTCAAGAGCTTTAATTAAATCTATTTCATTAATGAGAGGACCTCTACTTACATTAATAATATATGGCTTTCTTTCCATTTTAGAGATAGATTTCTCATTAATAATATGTTTATTTTTCTCATTTAATGAACATGCCATCACGATAAAATCTGATTCTTTACATATCTCATCAAATTCCACATTAGATATATTATTTTGATCTAATATTTTTTTTTTAAAAAAGGGATCATAAAAATTAATCTTCATCCCAAAACTTTTTGCTCGATGGGCAATTGCTTTCCCAATTGATCCAAAACCTATTATTCCTAAATGCTTGTTTTGCAAGGAATTTCCTTCAAATTTATACCACACGCCATTTCTTACTTTTGAATCAATAATATTTGTCCCTCTACTTAAATTAAGTATTAAGCTGAGAGCCTGTTCTGCAACCTCACCTCCAAAAACGCCTGGTGTATTGAAAACTGGTATTTTACAATCCATGGCTGCATTAAGGTCAATATTATCAACCCCAATTCCCCATTTAATGATTCCCTTTAGACCTTTTAGAGCTGCTTCTCTAATAACTTTTTCATCTATTTCATCGTCACCTGCAATTATAAAATCATTCCCAGGAAGTATTTTAAATATTTCATTCTTATCAAATTGTTGTTTTACTGGAATATGTACCTTAATCTCAATGCATGAATCTTGCAAAAGTAAC
>CACLGU010000033.1 GCA_902606505.1 uncultured Prochlorococcus sp. | reverse complement strand
AGACGGATATGCAAAAAGTATTGCCTTCTCTGGACGTTACCTATATAAATGCAATTGCATGGGTGGGAGAAAATTATGAGGTTCATGGAAGTTCATTTAAATTGCATAGTGAGTTGCCATTTAAAAAAGATTCCATAATATTGCATCCACTTGCTCGTGGACCTGAATTGTCAACATCACTTGATCAGACCTCAAAAAATTGGTATTTTGCTCAGTCAAGAGGAGCAGTATTTGTAAGAATGGCATTACTTACCTGTCTGATGGATAGAACAACAAGAGTAATGGATGTCATTTAAATAGATGTGTGGAATAGGGGGGGTTTTTAATAAATCAAAAGATAAATCTGTTGAACCTCAGATTCTTGTAAATATGGCTGCTATTCAAAGCCATCGTGGACCGGACGGTTTCGGATATAAATTATCAGTTGACGCTTCTGTAGGGTTCTGTCATGCAAGACTATCAATAATAGATTTGAATGAAAATCGAGCTAGACAGCCTTTTATTGGCGGTGCCGAAAATAATATTTTGATGGCACATAACGGTGAATTTTATGACTTTCAAAGAATCAGGGCTGATCTTGTTGCTCAGGGCATAAGCTTTTCTTCAAAAAGTGATTCGGAAATATTGCTTAGACTTTATGAGAAATATGGCATTGATGAGTCATTATCTTATCTGAGAGGAGAATTTGCCTTTTCGTTGTTTGATGCAGATCAGGATTGTCTTTATCTTGTAAGAGATCGATTTGGGATTAAACCTCAATACTGGATTGAGACCGATGATTCTTTAATATTTGGCTCTGAATTAAAAGTACTATTTGCCCATCCATCAGTTGAAAGAAAATTTACGGGAGAAGGACTGGTTCATCAACTGATGCAGGTTATGGTCCCTGGCTCTACGGCATTTGCAGGTGTTAAACAAGTTAAGCCTGGATATATTCTTAAGGTCAAAAGATTAAATAATAAATTTCAGATAACAGAGGAAAAGTTCTGGGATATAAATTTCCCAAAGAAAAACGCTTATGAAAGAGAAAAAAGTGAAGAATATTTTATTGAAAATATTAGAAAAGAATTGTTGAGAGCTGTCGAATTAAGAATGGTCGCTGATGTTCCGGTAGGCTGTTATTTATCCGGTGGAATTGATAGTTGCTCAATTTTGGGATTGGCTTCTGCCATAAGTCAAAAATCAGTAAAGGCATTCACGATTGGTTTCAGTGATGAAAGATATGATGAAACTTCGATAGCAAAAGAGATGGCTTTCGCCACAAATGCAGATCATGAGATTTTAAAAATAAATGGGGATGATTTGTATGGTAATTTTGAAAAGGTTCTTTGGTTTACTGAAAGATCTATTTATAACACCCTTGCAATTGCCAAATACCTTATGAGTAAACGAGTGAATGAGCTCGATTATAAGGTCGTTATGACAGGAGAGGGTTCAGATGAATTGTTTGGTGGCTATCCCGCTTTTAGAAAAGATATGTATACCTATGGGGTAGGAATTTCTAATGCAGAATCTGAGAATCTTAAAGAAAATCTAGAAAATTCAAATGATATTTTCAAGGGCGCGATGTTAGCTAATGAAGAGATAAGTAATCAATCTTTCAAGGAATTCTTAGGATTTACGCCAAGTTGCCTTCAACCTTGGCTTGCATGTGAAACTTATGCAAAAAGTCTAGTCTCAAGTAAATATAAAGAGTTAACGGAAGATTATGATCCTGGAGCAGCAATTTTTGGAGAACTTGATCTTGAACAGTTAGAAGATAGATACGCAATTGATCAGGCTCAGTACGTTTGGATGAAGACTATGCTTGAGGGCCAAATTCTCACATGGGGAGGAGATAGAGTGGATATGTCAAATTCAATGGAGGCAAGACCTGCATTTTTAGATCATTACCTAGCTGAAGCTGCTGTTGCTGTCCCCCCTGAATTAAGGATTAAAGACAATGTCGAGAAGTATGTTTTAAGAGAAGCCATGTCAGGATTGCTGCCTGAATCATTATATAAACGTGAAAAATTTCCTTTTATGGCTCCCCCTTCCCATGCAGATAAAGATAATTTAAGTTCTATGCAGGAAATTGTGGATGAGTTTTTAAGTCCTGAGAGGATTAGAGAATTTGGAATCTTGGATGAAACAGAAGTAAATAATTTGCTGAATAAATTTTTTAGTTCAGAGCTTGATGCCTCAGAAAAAGTACAATTGGATGCAATAATCAATCATCTTTTAAGCGTTCAGATCTTATATAAGATTTTTATAATTGAAGATATCCCAGATAAGGCTCAAAAGATGGCTGATAATTTGGGTTGGAGAGTTTGAATTCGTTCCTTAAATTAATTTCTTAAAAGGTGTAAACCAATACAGGTTTTATTTGAAAAATAAGAGAACTTAAGTAGGTTTAAGTAATAGAAGTATGAGCTACAGCGCTGGGTTAAATATCCTAGAGCCGCAGGTAATAAATAGGGAGAGAATCCAAGAATTGATAAATTCTTTTTCTTCTATCGGAGCTTCTGAGAATGGCTCTGTTTCAAGAAGAGGTTTTTCTGATGATGATATATATGCAAGAAATTTTTTTATGAAAACCCTTAAAGACTTAGGTTTAAAAATAAGAATAGATGCCGCAGGAAATATTATTGCAAGATTAGATGGTCATGATAATAATTTACCTCCAATTGTTACTGGATCTCATCTCGACACTGTTCCAAAGGGAGGTAAGTACGACGGAACTTTAGGAGTAATTGCAGGAATTGAAATTGCTTTTTTACTTCAGGAAAATGACATTAAATTAAATAGACCATTTGAAATAGTTGTCTTTGCTGATGAAGAATCGACAATGATTGGTTGTAAAGGCTTTACAGGTAATTTATCCGTAAACGAAAAAGATTTTATTACCAGTAATTCTTGTTCAATAATTAGTAATCTTTCCCGGATTGGTGGAAATTGGCTTGAGATTAAAAATGCGGCAAGAAGTAAAAAAGATATATTCGCTTTTCTTGAATTACATGTTGAACAGGGAAAGGTTCTAGAAGATGGTGGTTTGGATATCGGAATTGTTAATGGAATAGTAGGTCAAAAAAGAATAACGGTTAAGGTTACAGGCCAGGCAAATCATGCAGGAACTACACCGATGTCAAATAGAAATGACGCACTTTTGGCCGCCTCTAAAATTATTGTTGGCATTGAACAGATTGCTAAAACTACTTCTGAAAGTGCAGTCGCAACAGTTGGTAAATTGAAATTACATCCCAATGCGGCAAATGTTATTCCAGGAGAGGCAGTATTCACTATAGATATGAGAGATTTGGATGAAGATGTAATTGGGAAAATGAGTTTAAGAATTGAGAATCTATGCTCAGAAATTCAAGAAGTTACTGGATGCGTAGTACAGATAGAACCTCAATTTGAAGTGATTCCCACTAAGTCATGCCCTAAATTAGTGAGATCTTCATTTCATGAATCTGAAAAGTTGGGATTTAAAACTGGAATCTTACCAAGCAAAGCAAGTCATGACTCACAAGAAATAGGTAGGATTTGTCCTATGGTTATGATCTTTGTCCCAAGTAGGAATGGTCTGAGTCATTCCTATAAGGAATATACTTCTCTTGATCAATGCGCTAATGGTATTGAGGTTTTATTGAATACAATATTTTCCATAGATAATAATTTTTTAGACAAGCCTCTATTGATATAAATGACATTTTCAATTATTGGTTTTGATCCTTTAAAAAATAGATTTGGTGTTGCAGTTTCTTCTTGTCATATAGCTGTTGGCTCAACAGTTTCATTTGTTAGATCACAGGTTGGTGCTGTTGCAACTCAAGGGCAAACTAATCCTTATTTAGGATTAAGAAGTCTTGAGTTACTCCAATCCTGCTCTGATTCAAAAATTGTTTTGGAAGATTTAATTAAAGAAGATTTTGGTAGGGAAAAAAGACAGGTTCACTTAATTGATAAGTATGGGAGAAGCGCATGCTGGACAGGTCAAGAATGTTTTCAGACAAGCGGACATATAATTGGAGAAAACTTTTCTGTAGCTGGCAATTTTCTAGAGAATATTGACGTTCTTGAGGTGATGGCTGATGTATTTAAACAAAGTGATCCAAATATTAAATTAGGGAAAAGACTACTTGATGCTCTTAATGCAGGAGAAAATATAGGTGGAGATAGACGAAGCCCCCGTTCAACCTCAAGCGCCTTAAAGGTAAGCGGAGAACTAGGCTTTCCCCTTTTAGACCTTAGAGTTGATTATCATGATTCTTCTGTAGATGAACTAATTAGAATTTATAGACATAGTCAAAGTGAATGGGCCCAGGAATGGAGAGATTCAATGAATGACTTGCCTGAAATGAATATGAAACGAGAATTTAGAGTGGTATAAAGTTTAAAGATGAAGGACTTTGCTTGTAAGTTCAGCATCCAATAGTCGTAAGAAATGGTTAGTTAGGTAACTTCTGATATTCACTTTTATCCAATACTTACGTATTTTTTCCCTTTTTTAATTTCTTGCTTAACAAAAAGTCTGGCCCAATTGTCTACTTCAAGAATATCCTCCAATTCGGGACTCAAATTCAAATTCTCCATATGTGATTCACAAGCTTTACTTATAAATGTTGGGATTTCTTGAAAAGAAATTTTTTCTTTAAGGAATTGTTCAACAGCCATTTCATTAGCAGCATTTAAGACTGCAGGCATAGTCCCAGAAGATTTTCCTGCGGAATAGGCAAGTCCCATGCATGGATATTTAAACTCGTCTGGCTCTTTAAAAGTTAATTTTCCAATTTCACTTAGGTTTAATCTTTTCCAATTTGTTTTAAATCTTTCAGGCCAACTCATCGCATATAAAATGGGTAGTTTCATATCTGGCCAACCTAATTGAGCTAATACTGAAGAATCTTCCATCTCAATCATTGAATGAATAATACTTTGAGGGTGGATAACTATTTCGATATTTTCGTAAGAGGTCCCAAATAAATAATGAGCTTCTATAACTTCTAATCCTTTATTCATAAGAGTTGCTGAATCTACAGTTATTTTTTTTCCCATATCCCAATTAGGATGAGAAGTCGCATCTTCCACTGTGACATGCTTTAAATCCTCTACGGACCAATCTCTGAAAGCACCACCAGAAGCTGTTAAATGTATGGCTTTTAAACCCTTAGGTATCTCTCCTGTTGAAAAATCTGCATTTTCATAATTAGGTAATCCTTGTAAACATTGAAAGATAGCAGAGTGTTCTGAATCAGCAGGTAAAAGCCTACTATTATTTTTCTTTATTGCAGGAATAACAATTGGTCCTGCCGCAATTAAAGTTTCTTTGTTAGCAAGTGCAATATTTTTCCCCGCATTAATTGCTGACATTGTTGGAATTAAGCCTGCACAGCCTACTATCCCTGTTACCACAGTATCTGCTTTATCCCATGCTGCAACTGCGTTAATCCCCTGCTTTCCACCCAAAACCAAGGGAGCATTATCCAAATCTAAGTTATTAATATTATCTTTTAAATCTTTTATAAGACTTTCATCCTCAATTGCAACTACCTCTGGTTTATGTGTTTTAACTTGTTCAGTTAATAAATTAATATTTCTTCCTGCAGAAAGAGCTACGACTTTAAACTTATCAGGCTGCTCACAAGCTATTTCGAGAGTTTGAGTCCCTATTGAACCAGTAGAACCGAGCACAGTAATGTATTTCAATTTTCTCTGATATTTCTAATATCTTCCCATTTAAAGGTGTATTTAAAAAACAAAAATCTCAAATTGGTTTTTTTCTTAAAATTTAAACCCTTATCCATGTTGTTATTTCCTTTGATTGATCAATAAGTTCAATACCTTTTTCCTTTAACAAATTCCTTATTTCATCCGCCTTCGCATAATTCTTTTCCATTTTTGCTTTCAATCTTTCATCAATAAGCGATGATATTTCGTCTTCTTTTATTTTACTTTCTTTTACTAAAACCTCTTTTTTAAGACCAAGTACCTCGGTCAACTTTTCAAGAGTTTTAAAATTCTCAAATAGAAAGAATTTTTCATTTAGGTCTATTTTAAAACCTTCAACCCTTTGAAATTGGTTTAAAAAGTTTTTTAATGGTTTCGCTAAATCGTAAATAATTGCAATAGCACCTGCTGTATTAAGGTCATTTCCAAGAGACTCAGAAAATTTAAGCTTTTTTTGAGATAATTCAAAACTTATTCTCGCTTTATATTCTTCTTCGAGAGATTCATTTTTTTCAATAGATTTAAAAGCACCTTTTGTAAGGTCCATAAAAGAAAGGGCTACATTAATATTTTTCCAAGCTTCTGAAGCACTCCTTAAGGCTTCTTCAGTAAAATCAAGTGGTTTTCTATAATTGACAGTCATAACAAAATATCGCAAAGTCATAGGGCTTATACCTGACTTAATTAGCTCTCTGATAGTTTTAAAATTTTTAAGGGATTTACTCATCTTTTGTCCATTTACATTGACCATCCCATTGTGTAACCAATAGTTTGCTAGCTTTTTGCCATTTGCTGCTTCTGATTGGGCGATTTCATTCTCATGATGAGGAAAAATTAAATCAGAACCACCTAAATGGATATCAATAGTATCTCCTAATTCATCTTTAACCATCGCCGAACATTCAATATGCCATCCTGGTCTACCTTTACCCCATGGCGAATCAAAAAATGGTTCATCATCTTTGGCTTTTTTCCATAGTGCAAAATCTTGCGGATTTAGTTTTTTACTATTTTCCTCATTAGCCATTCTTCCTTGCTGATTTATATTTTGTTCTTGTATATTTTGATTACTAAGCTTTCCATAATTTTTATTTTTAAAAACAGAATAATAAACATCTCCATCTCTAGAGTATGCATAACCTTTGTCTTCGAGGATTGTTATGAAAGAGCAGATATTGCATATATGATTAGTTGCTCTTGGCATACTATCCGGTCGCATTATCCCTAAAGAATCCATATCTTTATGAAATTCAATGATATTCTTTTCAGATACTTCATTCATTGAACTGCTTTCTTCTTTCGCTCTTTTTAAGATCTTGTCATCAATATCTGTAAAATTTTGAACATACTTCACTTTGTAATCACTATAAATTAAAAATCTTCTCAATACATCCCAAGCTATATAACTTCTGGCATGACCAAGATGGCACAAATCATAAACAGTTACTCCACAACAATAAATTTTTACTACATCATCAATAGGCTTAAAAACCTCAACTCTTCTGCTTAAAGTATTAAAAAGTTTGATCATCTTAAATTAAGTATTTCATAAGGTTTATTTTGTCTCCATCCAATTGTCTCCAATACCAATATCAACTAAAAGAGGCACATTTAATTTCACACAATCTTCCATAGTCTTCTTTACTAATTTCGTCGTAATTTCCAAAGAATCTGGTTCAACTTCAAACAATAATTCATCATGAACTTGTAAAAGCATTTTTGAGGGAACATTCATTTCTATGAATTTCTTATTTAGTTGTATCATTGCAATTTTAATAATGTCTGCACTTGAACCCTGAATTGGTGCATTAGCTGCGGCTCTTAATGACTGTGCTTCCATGCCAGCCCTTCTTGCAGATTGCAGGTCAATTTCGTAAGGATCTTTACCTATTAATCTTCCAAGTCCATTTTTATCAAACTTAAATTCTCTTTTTCGACCAAAAATTGTTTTTACATAACCTTTTGATAAGGCAAGCCTTTCTTGGAGTTCAAGAAATTTGAAAATTTTTGAATATCTTTCTTTGTATTTTATTAGGAATTCTTTTGCCTCTGGCGTACTTACTCCTGTTGAACGGGCAAACTTTTTTATACCCATACCATAGATAACTCCAAAATTTATTGTTTTCCCAACTCTCCTTTCGTCGGATGATATTTCTTCTTTCTCGAAAATTAATCTTGCAGTCAAAGAATGAATGTCATCATTTTCATGAAATGCATTAATTAATATTTCTTCATCCGCTAAGTGAGCAAGTATTCTTAATTCGATCTGAGAATAATCAGCTGATAAAAGTTTCCAATTTTTTTCAGGCAAGAATGCTTTTCTGATTCTCCTACTGAATTCAGTCCTAATCGGAATATTTTGAAGATTAGGATTGCTACTACTTAGTCTTCCAGTTGCTGTAGCAGCTTGATTAAAGTTTGTATGAACCCTTCCTGTCTTTTCGTTAATAAGATTTGGAAGAGCATCAATATAAGTACTAAGTAATTTGCTGAGAGTTCTATGTTTTATTAAATGTTGGATTATTTCATGCTCGTCGACTAATCTCTCAAGAACTACCGCATCTGTACTCCATCCTGTTTTTGTTTTGCGTGATTTCTTTTTATCCAAATTCAATTTTTCAAATAAGATCTCACCGAGTTGTTTTGGTGAAGATAGATTAAAATTTTCTTCTGCTAATTCATAAACTTTACTTTCAATATCTTCTAAGGTACTTTTTAGTTCTTTTGAGAGTTTATCTAAATAAGGGATATCGATGGTTATTCCATTCATTTCCATTTGAGACAATACCGGCTCTAAAGGCAGCTCGATTTCTTCGAACAATTTGATTAATTCATCTTTTTCCTTTGAAAATCTTTCTTTAAAAATTTTGACAATCTTATAAGTTAGAAATACATCATAACCGCAGTAAATACTTGCTTCATTAATATCAACAAATGAAAAGTCTTTATTTTTACCAACTGTTTCTTTAAATGAAGGGGGCTTAAATCCAAATAATCTAAAACTAATTTCACTTAATCCATGCTTCTCCTTGTTATTAAGAAGGTAGTCTGCTAACAAGGTGTCAAAGGTTACGCCTTTAAGATCAAGTCCATGATTAAAAAATATTTGCCTATCAAATTTAGAGTTTTGGAGTGCCTTTTCTTTTTTCGGATCTTCTATCCAAGTTCTTAGTTTTGAGAAAACATCTTCAATTGATAATTGATTGGGGGTCTCTTTTTTTGTTTGATGACCAAGAGGTATATAAAATAAATCATCATTTTCTTCTCCAAGACATAACCCTATCCCAACAAGTTCCGCATCGATTGGATTTAAACTATTGGTCTCTGTATCTAAAGAAACTATCTCGTTGGTCTTGTCTAATCTTTGAATTAATTTATCAAGTAATTCGAAATCATTTACAATAATTATCTTAATTTTAGGGATTTTATTTTCACTATTTTCTAATTCATTTTTACTAGAGACTTTTGGTGGATTCTCCTCCTCTTTAGCTACATTATTTTTGTCAAAACCACCTTTGCTGAAAGTTGAATTGAAAATATTAATTTGTCTAAGTAGTGTTGATAGTTCAAGTTTTTGCAGTGACTCTGAAAGTTGTTCTTGATTTATATTTTTTAATTCATAACTATCACTTAAAATTAAAGGCACCTTAGTATTTATTTTTGCTAAATCCCTGGAAAGAAAAGCATTATGTTTATCGTTTCTGAGCTTTTCTATAACTGAACCTTTGATGAATCCTTTATATTTTTTATCATTGTTCTGTTGAATCTTGTCCAAAGCCTGATAAATCCCATCAAGAGTGTCGTTCTCTTTTAGTAGATTAATTGCAGTTTTTGGACCTACCCCTTTAATACCCGGAATATTATCAGAACTATCACCAGTTAGGGCTTTAAGATCAACTACTCTTTCTGGCACAACACCTAATTTTTCTTTTACTCCATTTTCATTCATAAGAGTTGGATTACCACTTTTCGCATATGGACCACCACCCATATAAAGAACATAAATATCTTTTTGATCATCTACTAATTGAAACAAGTCCCTATCTCCAGAAAGTATATTCACGCACCATCCTTTTGAAGAAGCATCATTTGCAATTGTGCCTAGGAGATCATCTGCTTCATAACCGGGAGATTTAAAAATTGGTAAATTAAGACTTTCTTCTAAAATGTTTTCTAGTTGTTCAATATCCTGAAAAAAAACATCTGGTGCCACATCTCTATTGGCCTTATAATTTGGATCTAATTCATGTCTGAAAGTTGGTTTTTCGGTGTCAAACGTAATACAAACACCCTCAGGACTAATATTTTTGCAATTATCCAGAAGACTTTTTAGAAATCCATAAGTCACACTTGTTGGGAATCCTTCTTTAGTTGTTAAACCTCCATCAATCCCTTTGCTAAATGCATAGAAGCTTCTAAAAGCAAGTGAATGACCATCGACTAAAAGTAAAATTGGTTTTTTAGAGTTTTCAGATTTTAAACTCATTTTCTCTTCTTAGCCCAAGGTGGAATATCAATAAAGATTTGCTCTCCAGGTTCTAATCCATCAATTACTGAAGTTTTATTTCCACTACTAATACCAATTTTGATTTTTTCAAATTTGGGAGAATTGTTTTTATCAACTTTCAAAATTCCTTTTTCACCTTGTTCAGTGACAATAGAAACTGTTGGCACTAAGATTTTTTCTTCATTACTTTTGACTCTAAATTCAAGATCTGCAGTCATTCCAATTTTAATTTCTTCAGAAATATCTTTAAAATTTAAAGTTACTTCGAATGAGGTTACA
>CACLGU010000032.1 GCA_902606505.1 uncultured Prochlorococcus sp. | reverse complement strand
TAGGTCCCGAATATGCAGGGGCGCTTGGCATCCTCCAACCAATTGCAGATGGTCTGAAGTTACTTGTCAAAGAGGATATTATTCCTGCTAAAGCGGATGGAATTCTCTTCACAGCAGGGCCTATATTAGTTCTTGTTCCAGTGATTCTATCCTGGCTAATTGTTCCTTTTGGACAAAACCTTTTAATAAGTAACGTTGGTATTGGAATTTTTCTATGGATCGCTTTAAGCAGTATCCAGCCAATTGGACTTCTTATGAGTGGATATGCATCAAATAATAAATATTCATTGTTGGGGGGATTAAGAGCAGCAGCTCAATCAATAAGTTATGAAATTCCTTTAGCTTTATCTGTGCTGGCTATCGTACTAATGACAAATTCTCTAAGTACTATTGATATTGTTAACCAACAAAGTGGTGCTGGAATCCTAAGTTGGAATATATGGAGACAACCAGTTGGTTTTATAGTCTTCTGGATTTGTGCTCTTGCAGAATGTGAGAGACTTCCGTTTGACTTACCTGAAGCTGAAGAAGAATTAGTCGCAGGATATCAAACTGAATATGCAGGGATGAAATTCGCATTGTTTTATCTTGGTAGTTACATTAACCTAATCCTTTCAGCATTATTGGTATCAATACTTTATTTGGGAGGTTGGGGTTTTCCTATTCCAGTTGAATTAATAGCCAAGTTTCTAAATTTGCCCATTAATGCACCCTTAATACAAGTCTTCACTGCATCAATAGGAATTGTAATGACTGTATTGAAAGCATATCTTTTAGTTTTCATTGCAATATTATTACGTTGGACAACTCCTAGAGTAAGAATAGATCAACTGTTGGATCTTGGATGGAAGTTTCTTCTTCCAATTTCTCTTGCTAATCTTTTGATAACTGCAGGATTAAAACTTGCTTTCCCACAATTCTTTGGTGGTTAAACTTAAGTAAAAATACTTAAATTTAAATTTAATCCACTAAAATAAAAAAACTAAGTAAATTCTTCAAAATGAAAAATTTCCTTCAACAAATTAATAGCTATATCAAAGAAGCCTTTAATGCTGGCAAATATTTATATAATGGCTTATCAGTTACTTTTGATCATCTTCGAAGAAGACCTGTTACTGTCCAATATCCATATGAAAAATTAATTCCCTCTGAAAGATATAGAGGAAGAATACATTATGAATTTGATAAATGTATTGCTTGTGAAGTTTGCGTGAGAGTGTGCCCCATAAATCTACCAGTAGTTGATTGGGTAATGAACAAAGAAACCAAAAAAAAGGAACTTAGAAATTATTCTATAGACTTTGGAGTTTGTATATTTTGCGGAAATTGCGTTGAATATTGTCCAACTAATTGTCTTTCAATGACCGAAGAGTATGAATTAGCTACTTTTGACAGACATAATCTAAATTTTGATAATGTTGCACTTGGTAGGTTACCTACAAACGTCACAACAGATCCTTCAGTTAAACCTCTAAGAGAACTTGCCTACCTTCCTAAGGGTGTCATGGACCCTCATGAAGTCCCAAGCTCAGATACTAGAGTTGGTAAATTACCTGAAGAAGTCTATGATTGGATGAGATCAGAATCCAATGAAAATAAAGATAAACTTTCTAACCCAAACAATTAATTTCCATTAATTTATGTCCATCGCAATAACAACTCAAATTATTTGTTTTACAATTTTATCTTTAGTGATTCTGATTGGAGCACTAGGTGTTGTATTGCTCGAAAGTATTGTTTATTCCGCCTTTCTTCTTGGAGGAGTTTTCATGAGTGTGGCAGGACTATATCTTCTCTTAAATGCAAGTTTTGTTGCTGCAGCACAAGTTCTAGTTTATGTGGGTGCAGTTAATGTATTAATAATCTTTGCAATAATGCTAGTCAATAAACAAGAAGATTTAAAGCCAATCAATGACATTAAATCAAGAAGAATTATATCGACATCAATATGTCTAACACTGCTTAGCCTTTTAATAAGAGTTGACTTGACTAATATATGGAGCCTATCAAGTCCTCAAAACTCTATCGGTGAAGAATCAACTATCAGAATTGGTGAACATCTTTTTAGTGATTATTTACTCCCATTTGAAGTAGCCTCAGTTTTACTTTTAATGGCAATGATTGGAGCTATTGTTTTAGCTAGAAGAGATGTAATGAGCAAGGACATTTCCACTGGATTACCTGTTGATCAAGAGTTAATTGAAAAATCATCAGAACCATTACTTACAAATAAAAACTAACCTTTCACCTTTCTTATGATGAGTTTAGAGTCAATTCCTATTCAAGCATTTTTAATAGTATCTTCAGCACTATTCTGTATTGGTATTTGGGGATTATTAAATAGCAGAAATGCAGTAAGAGTTCTTATGAGCATTGAGTTAATGCTCAATGCAGTAAATATAAACTTAATGGCGTTTTCTTCCTATGTTGATAATAATTTAATTCAAGGACAAGTTTTTACAATTTTTGTGATTACTGTTGCTGCCGCAGAAGCAGCAGTTGGATTAGCTATCTTATTATCTCTTTATAGGAATAGGGTGACTGTAGATATGGAAAGTTTTAATTTATTAAAATGGTAAAAACACTAAATGAAACTTTCATTAGTGCTTATTGTATATCGTTCAGATAGTTTTATCGCTAAAGAGGCTTCAAAATTCTGTGAAGAAGTCCTCAAAGCTAAAAAAATAAAATCAAACAGAATTGAAAGTGATTTTTCTAAAGATGAAATAGATAAATATTTTTGTAATCAGGAATTAAAACCAAATATTGGCATAGTTCTTGGTGGAGATGGAACCTTCCTAAAATGTGCAAATGCTTTAGCTGATTATGATATTCCTTTGTTGAGCATAAATATTGGTGGAAATCTGGGTTTTCTTACGCAAGAAAAAGATTTTTTGTTTGATAAATCCTTTATTGAAATACTTGAAAAAGAAGAATATACAATTGACTTTCGCAATAGATTAAATTGTAATGTTTGTATTAATAGGACAATTTCTGAGAAAAATATTATAAAAAGTTTCGATGCGTTAAATGATTTTTATTTTAAATCTGTTGAAGAAGACATTTCTCCAACCAACCAAATACAAATTGAAATAGATAACGAGAAGGTGAACGAATATAAAGGCGATGGATTAATCATATCTACATCTACTGGCTCAACAGCCTACTCAATGGCTGCAGGAGGGCCAATAGTACACCCTAGTATTGATGCAATGATAATTAACCCTATATGCCCGATGAGTTTGGCTAGTAGGCCAATAGTCATACCTAATACAAGTAAGGTAATAATCAAACCTGTAAAGAAAAGTAAAGGGGAAATTAAATTATGGAGAGACGGTTCAAAATGTATGACCATTAAGGAAAATTATTATTGTGAGATAAAAAAAGGGCAATCACCCTGCAAAATAATAAAATTCAAAAAAAGCACTACTTACTACAATACCCTAATTAAAAAACTAGATTGGAAAGGTGATTTATCTCAAAAAAATTCAAAACATTAAATGGCCTTAGAGATAGAAAGAAGATTTCTTTTAAAAAATGATAATTGGAAAGAATTCATAAATAAAAAAATTCCTATTGAACAGGGATATTTATCCAAAACTTTAGATGGTTGGATAATTAGAATAAGGTTGATAGGCAAAAATTCCAAAATTGCACTAAAAAAACATATCAAGGGCTTTACCAACTTTGAATTTGAGTACTCCATTCCACGAAACGATGCTGAAACAATACTTTCAAATCTTTCAAATACAATTAAAAAAGATAGATTCTTTTTAGAAATTGAAAAAAAATCTTGGATCATAGATTGCTTTAAAGAAAATAATTATCCTCTTAAAATTGCAGAAATTGAACTTTCTAGCGAAGAGGAAGATTTAATTCTGCCATCTTTCATTTCAAAAGAAATTACTGGGCTAACCCATTACTCCAATTTCAATCTCATTAACAATCCTTTTTCAGAGTGGAAAGAGGATTATCTAACAACTTTCAAAAGTAAGTAGTCAAAGGTGCATCTGATATTTTATATTTTCTTTATATTTAAGAAAGTTATTTTTATTTACATCAGATGTATGGTCTTTACGACAAAGAAGGAATATTGAGATTTGTTGATTCAGACAAGGATGCATGTATTGCATATGCTGAACTCTTCGAATTAGGTTCTACAAATTATTGTCTAATGGATTTGGTTAATGATACAAAAAAAGTAAATAATAATACTAATCTTGATCAGAGTCTGGGAGTGTACAACAATTAAATCCATCTCTACAAATCTTGCCGTTGTCCATTGCCCAATTCAAAAGTGCTACTCTGTTTTTAGATCCAGTTTTTGTAAACATATTACTTACATGATTATCCACAGTTCTTTTACTAATAGTAAGTTTTACCGCGATTTCTTGATTTGTAAGCCCATCAGCTACGAGATCAATGATTTCCATCTCTCTTGCTGAGAGACCCATCATATCAATGTTGTTTACTTCTTCTTCAACCATTTGCATTTAAACAGTTCCTTTTTTATATTAATTAAGTTTAGCAATCTCAGTACACTTGTTAACTAACTAGGAAACAAAAGCAATTGAAATCAAAACTTCAGAAGTCTTTAGAAAAAAGATCTAAGGTAATTACGGCAGAGTTAATGCCGCCAAGAGGTGGAAGCCCCATAAGATCTCTTAAGATAGCACAACTTTTGAAAGATAAGGTACATGCTGTTAACATTACCGATGGAAGCAGAGCTGTAATGAGAATGTGCAGCTTGGCAATGTCCAAACTATTACTGGAAAATGGGATAGAACCAGTAATGCAAATTTCTTGCAGAGATCGTAATAAAATTGCTTTACAATCAGACATTCTGGGAGCAAATGCTTTAGGAATTAGAAACATCTTGTGCATTACCGGTGATTCAGTAAAAGCTGGGGATCAGCATGACGCCAAAGCCGTACATGAGTTTGAGTCAGTTAGATTACTTCAACAAATTCAGGCTTTCAATCAAGGAATTGATCCTACTCTCGGAGAACTTTCCGATAAAAAAACATCTATTTTTGCAGGTGCTGCAGCTGATCCTAGTTGCAGAAATAAAAGAAGTTTAGAAAATAGAATTAGAAAGAAAAAAGAGGCTGGAGCCAGATTTGTACAAACTCAAATGGTTATGGAAAAAGAAAATTTGATAGATTTTTGTGAAAAAATTAGCAATCCTCTTGAAATTCCTGTAATTGCAGGTGTTTTCCTATTAAAGTCTTACAAAAACGCTCTCTTTATAAACAAATACGTTCCGGGCGCAAACATCCCTGAAAATATCTTAAATCGTCTCAAAGATGCTAAAGACCCTTTACAAGAAGGTATTAAAATTGCAGCTGAACAAGCTCATGATTTTATTAATATCGCAGATGGTGTTCATCTAATGGCCGTAAAAGCAGAGCATTTAATTCCTGATATTATTGAAAAAGCTGATCTTAGTCTGGAATATTAATCAAATCAGTACCTAATAATTCCGCCATAGCTTTCTGCTGAGGCGATGGTTCAGTCAAATCAGATCTTCTTGAATCTGCAATTAACCAATCTAAAGATGCATCTTGCAAATCAAAATGATCTCCGTTTTTCCCAACACAATATTTACCAAACACTAACTTATCCATTAGTCTTACACCTTTACCAATTTTAGAATAATCAAAAATAATTGAGTTATCTATAGTTGCTCCCTCACAAATGCAACAACTTGGTCCAATCATGGAGGGGCCAATAATAGTTGCTCCATCCTCGATCCTAGTCATTCCTCCTATGTAAACAGGCCCGGTAATATTAATCTTTTCCCAGTTAGCTGCAACATTCAAACCGGTAAAAACTCCTGGTTTTATTTCCTTACCTGGTATTTGCACTTGTCTTACCTTACCTTGCAATACATTTCTAATAGCACTCCAATAATCAGGAACTTTTCCAATATCTACCCATTCAAAATCCATTGGTAATGCAAAAAATGGTAAATCCATTTCAACAAGTTTAGGAAAAAGATCAGCTCCAATATCAAATTTCTCTGCTGAGGGTATGTAATTAAAAATTTCGGGTTCGAAAAGATAAATTCCTGTATTGATAGAGTCACTTAAAGCTTGATCAACTGGTGGCTTTTCCTGAAAAGCCTTTATTCTTCCATTTTCATCAGAAACTACTACACCATAACTTGATACTTGATCTTTAGTTACTTTCTTTGTTATTAAGCTGGCAATAGCTCCTTTCTGCTTATGTTTTTTAACAGCTTGAGTTAAATCTAAATCAACTAAAGCATCACCACATAAAACAACAAAAGTTTCATCAAAAAAACTTTGAAAATCCTGAATTTTTTTTAATCCTCCTGCGGATCCCAAAGCATCACCAATTAATTCTCCATCTTCAATTCTTCCCTCAAAACTATAAGCAATTTCTACTCCAAATCTTTGCCCATCTCTAAAATAATTTTCAATTTCTTCAGCCAGATGTGAAACGTTTACCATTATTTCCTTAAAGTTATGTTCTTTCAAAAGTTCCAAGAGAAATTCCATAACAGGTTTTTGCAAAATCGGAATCATGGGTTTAGGAATAACATGCGTAATAGGCTGAACACGTGTGCCTTTACCTGCCGCAAGTATCATTGCCTTCATAAATACAAAACCATTTTTCTAAATTATACGTTATTGCTTATGAAGCTTTTAAGCAGCCGATGAAGAGGCATTACTCACTTCAAGATTTTCTATAGGCAATTGAGCTAAGCCGCCATCAGGTATTATTCTTTTAATGTGAATTGGGCCATATAAGGAATTAATTTGTTTAATTTCAATTTTGTTTTCAGATGATAAAAATAACAAAGCCCAAAATACTCCCAAACGATCTTTATCTAAATCATTTTTTACTACTGTTTGCCATTTCTTGACTAAATATTCAAAGTCTGTCCATTGTAATGCTTTTTCCCATCCATCAATAAATTTCCCTAATGCTTTGGTGGTTTCTGGAAGTTTCTCGCGATGTGCTAGAGATTTTACTTGAGAAATTAAAGCCTTATCAGAATATTTTTTATTTCTTTTTCTCCTCATTAGCAGAAGATCTTGGGTTTCAATAACTTCTGCTATGGACTCTAACTGACTTACAAGTTCTCCCAATGTTGTTGTACGTTTAAGAATTGGTTGTGCAATTGATCTTCTCCTGAGATATTTTTCAGGAAATTTTGGAATATCAAACTCTTTATCAATCCAATCTTGATCATCCAAGTCAAATTCATCTTCAAAATCGGAAGAATTTTCTTTGAAAACATCAGATTCCAAAACCTGAGCCTTAAGATTAACTAGTACAGAAGCCGCAAAAAATGCTTCGCTGGTCTCAGCTAAATCCTTATGATATGAGATTTGACTATTTGAAGATTGATTAAAAGTATGGGAGTACTGCTCTAAAAAACTATCAATTACACTTATTACATCAATATCCCATGGATCAAGCTCACCTTTTCCTGCAGCGTCTTGAAGAAACTTAATCAACAATCTAGGGCCTAATTGTTGCCTATCAATAGGATTTAAATAAGATATTTTGAAAAAGATAAAATCTACTCACAAGATATCTTTTAATTGATTTAATGCCAAACAATATTGCATTAATTTAAAAAATTATATTGTTGGAGCTTTTAGAATAATATTTGTTTTAGTTCCTGAAAAAATATTTGTTTTTACTGTACCTTTAACTGCATTTAAATCTCGATCGACCAAATTATTTATAGATGCAATATAACTTTCAGTAACTAATCTTGGGTACAAACCTATTCCGATAATCGGCAAAAGTAAACAAGCAATAATATAAACTTCCCTTGGCTCTGCATCTATAAGTTTTCGTTCTTCGATTAATTTAGGATTTTCTTTACCAAAGAAAATCTCGCGTAACATAGAAAGTAGATAAATAGGAGTAAGTATTACACCGATAGCAGCTAAAGAGGCCATTATTACCCTAAAAGGAAGTGTATACACTTCATCAGTAACAAATCCTGTAAATACCATCAATTCGGAAACAAATCCACTCATACCAGGTAAAGCGAGGGATGCCAGAGAGCACGCAGTCCAAAGGGCAAACATTATTCTCATTTTTTGGCCTACACCACTCATTTCATCAAGTTTAAGAGTCTTTGTTCTGTCATAGGTGGCACCAACAAGAAAAAACAAACTTGCACCAATTAATCCATGACTAACCATTTGCAGCATAGCTCCGCTTGTTCCAAGGCTACTGAAACTCCCTATACCAATAAGAACAAAACCCATATGACTTATCGAACTGTATGCAATTTTTCTTTTGAGATTTCTTTGTGCAAAAGAAGTTAATGCAGCATAAATTATATTGACAACCCCTAGAACTATTAATAATGGGGCAAATTGAGCATGAGCAACGGGTAATAATTGCGCATTAAATCTCAAAAGGGCATATCCTCCCATCTTTAATAAAATTCCTGCTAAAAGCATATGAACAGGAGCTGTCGCCTCTCCATGAGCATCTGGTAGCCAAGTATGAAGAGGTACTATTGGTAGTTTCACACCAAATGCAATTAAAAGCCCTACATAACATAATATTTGGAATCTTTGACTAAAATCTTGAGCTGCCAAGTGAGAAAACTCAAAGTTAGGAATTTCTGTACCATAGAAACCCATTGCTAAAGCTGCAAGAAGAATGAAGATAGAACTTCCAGCTGTATAAATAATGAATTTTGTTGCTGCATATTGTCGATTTTTGCCACCCCATATAGCCAGTAACAAATAAACGGGAATTAGCTCAAGTTCCCAAGTTAGAAAGAATAAAAGCATATCTTGTACGGCGAACACAGCGATTTGCCCACCATCCATAACCAATATCAAAAAGAAAAATAACTTTGGTTTGAACTTGACTGGCCATGCAGCAAGAACTGCTAAAGCAGTTATAAAACTAGTCAATAATATTAAAGGCATAGACATGCCATCAGCACCAACAGACCAAGTAAGACCTAAATCAGGGAGCCAACTAATTTTTTCTTTAAGTTGAACATTTTCATTACTAATATCAAAGCCATTTATATATGAACCTACAGTTATTAAAAAAGTTATTAATGCAATAGACAATGCAAACCATCTCACCTCTTTGCCATCCCCTTTATCCGGGAAAAAAGGTATCACAAATGCACTACCAATTGGGAATAAAATTGAGGCAGATAACCAAGGAAAATGAGACAATCCAGCTCCCAAAGTTCCAAACATTTGTGTCGCAAAATGTGTAAAAAAATAAGTACTCAATTTAATAAGAAATTTATCTTAAATAAAGTCTAGAAATTTTCTGTATTTTTTCACCCCAATGGACAGTGAAGACACACAATTGTAATTAAGATACTTGGGGAGATTGAAAACCAAATATAGCAACAAGTAGAATTACTCCTCCAAAAACAATAAGAGCATAAAATTGAGCCTTACCAGTCTCAAAATATTTTAAACCTTCTCCACTACCTAGAGTTACAAGTCCAGTAAGATTTACGACGCCATCAACAACCTTAGAATCAACCTCTAAGACTTCTTTAGCAAGTTTTCTACTACCCTTAACAAAAAGTTTTTCATTAATATCATCTAAATACCATTTATTAGATAAAAATTGGTTAATGCTAGGAAACTTTTCGGCAAATAAAACTGACAAATTTATTTTTTTCACAAAATATGCCTGATAAGCAATAATGATTCCAGCTGATGCAATAAGTACTGAAGCAATTGCTAAAGGCAAAAATTCTTTTAACTCAAAGGCTTTTGCAGCAGTCTCTGCTTCTTCAGGATCTAGTAAATTTGCAATTTTGCTATCCCAGGGAAGTCCCATAAAACCAATAATTACAGACGGTACAGCTAGAAATACCAAGGGAAATGTCATTGACCAGGGTGACTCATGTATGGATCCATGCTCTTCATGCTCTTCTTCATTTTCTTGATCTAGGTTTGTTTTAGAGGCTATTAGAAGCTCTTTTTGCAATTCTTTATTCTTCCCTCTGAAATCTCCTTCAAATGTTAAGAAATAAAGCCTAAACATATAAAAAGCAGTCATGCCAGCTGTTAGAAGTCCTACGAACCAAAAAGCTGGAAATGATATAAAAGCATTTCCGAGTATCTCATCTTTACTCCAAAAACCTGCTAAAGGGGGAATTCCACTAATTGCTACACAACCTATTAAAAATGTTGTGGCTGTATACGGCATTTTTTTTCTTAAACCGCCCATTAATCTCATATCTTGAGCTAATACTGGCTGATGGCCAACTACTTCCTCCATAGCATGTATTACGGAACCAGATCCCAAAAATAGCATTGCTTTAAAGCAAGCATGAGTTACTAAATGAAAAATTCCTGCTATTGGTGCTCCACAACCCATTGCGAGCATCATATAACCAAGCTGAGAAACTGTGCTGTAGGCTAAACCTTTTTTTAAATCCATTTGAGTCAAAGCTATAGATGCTCCTAAAAAACAAGTAATAGTACCAACTAAAGCAATAATGAACTGAATAGAGGGGAATATTGAATACAAAGGTTGAAGTCTTGCTACAAGAAAAATTCCTGCTGCAACCATTGTTGCAGCATGAATAAGTGCAGAAATTGGTGTAGGACCTTCCATTGCGTCAGGTAACCAAACATGAAGAGGAAACTGAGCGGATTTAGCCATTGGCCCTAGAAAAACTAAAAAACAAAGTAATAAAGCAGCCCAAATGGGGATCGAATGGTCAGTTATCGATTGGGAAATTCCAGTAGCTATTTCATTAAAATCAAAACTATTTGTTGCCCAAAATAGGCCAAGAATTCCTAGTAATAAACCAAAGTCTCCCACTCTATTAACAACAAATGCTTTTTGTGCAGCGTGTGCAGCGCCATCCCTGTCGTACCAAAAACCAACTAATAAATAAGAACACATCCCAACTAATTCCCAAAAAACATAAATTTCTAATAAATTCGGACTAACTATTAATCCCATCATTGAACTACTAAATAATGCTAAATATGTAAAAAATCTGACATATCCTTTGTCATGCGCCATGTAACCATGAGAGTAAATCATTACCAGCAAAGTTATTGTAGTTACTAACGCAAGCATTACACTCCCCAAAGGATCGAGGACAAATCCCATTGGAATTGTGAAATCCCCTGCATTGGCCCATACAAATAATTTTTCTACTGATTGATAACCATTAACTTGTTCAATTAAAGCTTTATAACTAATTACCGCAGAAATCCCAACAAAAGAAATCAGACCTACTGAAACAATTTCTCTTGAATTATTAATTTTCTTATTAATGCTTATTAGTCCTAAGCCAGAAAGCACTGCTCCAATAAGTGGGAAAACGGGTATTAACCAGGCAATTTCTGAAGCTTGTGGCATTTTTTAAAGATCTTATATTTTGATTTTAAACTGTCAATTGAAAAATTCAGACAAAAATGATGAATTAAATGTTTTAACAGCAATATTTATAAATTGATGAGACCACCAAAGTACGCCGATTGCAATTAATATGCCAACTTGAGATAACCTAAAAAATTCTTTAATCTTAAATTGTTGTCTCCCCTCAAGTATCGCCAAGAAAGGGATTATGGAAGTATTTTTTTTAAAATTTTCAAATTCTTCTCCAAATCTATTTGCTAATC
>CACLGU010000031.1 GCA_902606505.1 uncultured Prochlorococcus sp. | reverse complement strand
AGAATGCTTTAGAAAAAAAAATATCTGAAGGAAATATAATAGTGGATCCTGGTATTGGTTTTTCAAAGGATATCATTCATAATTTGGAAATCTTGAGAAACTTAGATGTATTTAAAAAATGGAATTTGCCAATTTTGATAGGTGCATCAAGGAAAAGATTTATAGGAGAAATTTTGAATGAAAAAAATCCAAAAGAGAGGGATATAGGAACACTGGCAATAAGTTGTCTATGTTCTCAATTTAATATTGATATTGTAAGAGTTCACAACGTTAAACTAAATTATCAAATTCTGAAAGTAGCTGATAGGATTTACAGAAAATAATAAGATTATTATTCTTTAACTCCTTCGATTTTATCCTCTACCTCTTGGTATAGTTCTTTCAACTGTTCTATATTTTCATCTGAAGTTTCCCAATATCCCCTACCATTGACTTCAAGCAAAGTTCCAACAATTCTTCTGAAACTATTAGGATTAAGGTCCATTAATCTTTTCCTCATCTCTTCGTCATTTATAAATGTTTCATTAGTTTCTTCATATACAAAATTATCTACTTGACCACTTGTCGCACTCCAACCAAGAGTGTAATTTAATCTGTTAGAAAGTTCTCTAACTCCTTCATAACCAGATTTGAGCATACCTTCATACCACTTAGGATTTAAAAGTTTTGTTCTTGAGTCTAATCTGATAGTTTCTCCAAGTGTTCTGACTTGAGCATTAGAAGTGGTGGTGTCTGCTATATAGCTACTGGGTTCTTTCCCATCATCTCTTAGTGTCTTAATCAATTTTGTTGGATCTGAATCAAAATAATGACTTACATCTGTTAATGAAATCTCAGAGGAATCAAGGTTTTGAAATGTAACATCTGCTGTTTTCATTACTGACTCAAAAACCTCTCTTTTTTGATTCATCTCACCTGGATTATCAGCATTAAAAGCATATGTTTTGCGTGATAAATACATTTCTTGTAATTCATTTTCTTCCTCCCAAGTTGAATTTTCTACGGCTAAATTAACATTTGAACTATAGCTTCCACTTGCATTAGAGAACACTCTCGCTGAAGCTTCTCTTATAGAGGTCCCTTCTTTTTCTGCTTGTTCTAATGAGTGTTTTCTCACAAAGTTAGATTCCAATGGTTCATCAGCCTCAGCCGCTAATTTGACTGCCTGATCTATTAATGCCATTTGATTGATAAATAGATCTCTAAATACTCCTGAACAGTTAACTACAACATCAATTCTTGGCCTACCTAATTCTTCTAAAGGGATTAATTCTAATTTGTTGATTCTCCCAACAGAATCTGGTTTTGGTTTTACGCCAACAAACCATAAGATTTGTGCCAGTGATTCTCCATAAGTTTTGATGTTATCAGTACCCCATAAAACACAAGCGATTGTTTCAGGCCAGGTTCCCTGCTCTTCCTTTTGTCTTTCAATTAATTTGTCAACAACAGACTTTGCTGCTGCTACTGCTGCTGTAGTTGGGATTGATTGCGGATCAAGTGCATGGATATTTTTACCACTTGGCAAAACACCTGGATTTCTTATAGGATCTCCACCTGGTCCAGGTAAAACATAATTTCCATCCAATGCTTTAATGAGGCTGTCCATTTCTTTATCTGCGCAGACTTGTTCCAAACAGAAAAGTAAGTAATCAAATAATTTATTCAATTCCTTTTGATTAACTTCATTAAATCCATTTAATCTGCAGACTCTTAGCCAAGGGGTCGGTAAATTTAGACCAAAAACTTTAAGTAAGTCAAAAAGTTTGGAAAGAAGTGATTTTTCTAAATAAACTCTTCCATCAACGATTTTTAAGGAGTTAACCATCGCAAAAATTGACTCTCTTGCGGTCTTTATGATTTTTTCATTTAACTCTACAAATTTAAGTACACCTTTATTATTACCATCATAAATTTGATCAATAGTTAAACTTATGGATTCTGCAAGTAGACCTGGTAGTGATCTCAATCCTTCTTGTTCTCTCTCTAAAGATGCAATATTTACAAGTGTCGCAACCGCTTCTTCTGCTGTAGGAGCTTCTCCAATAGTATGAAGACCGCATGGTAATAATCTACTTTCAATTTCCATTAACTGTTTATAGACATTACCAACAAATGAATCTCTTTCATCAAGTGAAAGTTCTTCTACGTCTTTTGCAGGGAGTTCTACATCTTTATCAAGGTTACATTGTTTAGAAGTCTCAACTATTGCATTAACAATTTGAATACCTCTACTATTTTCTCTTAATTGTTGATAAGAACCAACAAGTTCACTTAGTTCTTTAAGCCCTTTGTAGAGTCCTGCATTTTCTGCTGGAGGAGTTAAATAGCTTATGGTTGAAGCATACCCTCTTCTCTTCGCAATTGTTGCTTCAGAAGGGTTATTTGCAGCATAGTAATACAAATTAGGCAATGATCCAATGAGGGAATCTGGGTAGCATGTTTCACTCATGCCCATCTGTTTCCCAGGCATAAATTCAAGTGAGCCGTGAGTTCCAAAATGAAGAACAGCATCAGCACCCCAGATTTTTTCTACATAGGTGTAATAAGCAGCAAAACCGTGGTGAGGACTTGCACTTCTTGAATAAAGTAACCTCATCGGATCACCTTCATAACCAAATGTAGGTTGAACTCCAATAAAAACATTTCCAAAATGTTTTCCATAGATAAGAAGATTTTGTCCATCACTATTTAAGTTTCCAGGAGGTTTACCCCAGTTCTCTTCAAGTCTTTGTGAATATGGTGTGAACTCTTCGTATTCTTTTACTGACATCTTATGAGCAATATTTAACTCGGGAGAGCCATCCATTGCTTCAGGGTTGTTAATTACTTTTTCCATTAATTCTTTTGAATTACTTGGAAGTTCATCTATTTGGTATCCTTTCGATTTCATTTCAAGAAGTACTCTATAAATTGAACCGAAAACATTTAAATATGCTGCCGTACCAACATTTCCTTTGTCTGGTGGAAAACTAAATACTGTAATAGCTAATTTTTTATCCTTTCTTTTCTTAACCCTTAATGTTGACCATTTAATGGCTCTCTCAGCGATTACATCAACTCTATCTTGGAGTGTATGCGCCTTACCCGTAGCATCATCACGCCCTGAAAGAATAATGGGTTCAATAGCCCCATCAAGCTCTGGAATTGCGATCTGAAGTGCTACTTGAACCGGGTGTAACCCTAAATCACTATCTTCCCATTCTTGTGTGGTTTGGAATACTAATGGAAGTGCGACCATATAGGGTCTGTTAAGCCTTTTTAGAGCTTCAATAGCTTTTGGATGATCTTGTCTTGCTGGCCCTCCAACTAGTGCAAATCCTGTTAGCGAAACAACTCCATCAACTATAGGTTGATCTTTATTTATCGAATCATAATAGAATTCATTAACTGGTTTAGAAAAATCAAGACCTCCACAGAAGATAGGAAGTACTCTCGCACCTCTATATTCCAATTCTTGAATAACAGCGACGTAATGAGCATCATCTCCTGTTACTATATGGCTCCTTTGAAGAACTAATCCTATCGTTGGGGTTTTGTCATCTTTAGGGTTTAGGTCTTTTCTATTATTTTCCCAATTTTGATATTCTTTGAGACTTTCAAACATACAAGGAGCAAGAGGATGCCAAATTCCTAAATCTGGGAAAGTTTCAGGATCTTGAATTTTAAATTCTTCTATTTGATCTTTTATGACCTCTGAAACGGCGTACTTTTCAGAAATCATTAACAAGAAGTTTTTTAAGTTCTCAGTAGTACCACCTAACCAGTACTGAAAACTCAGAATAAATGTTCTAGCATCTTGGGCTTTTTCTACTGGTAAATATTTAAGTATTGAAGGTAGTGTATTTAATAACTTCAACATTGAATCTTGGAAACTAGCTCCATCGGATTCTTTTTTCTTCTTTATTAAATCTCCAATAATACTTTTTGATTGACCAAGTTGGGCCATACTAAAAGAACCTAACTTATTTAATCTCATTACCTCTGGCATGGAGGGGAAAACAATTGATGCTTTAAGTTTGTCTTTAAATGGAGATACTGCATCAACTACTTTTTGAGCAAGATCTTCAATGAAAATTAGAGAAGCAACAAATATATCTGCATTAGCTATATCTTCTTTAAAATCTTCAAAATTACTATCATTCCTAAGTTCTTCGATAAGATAGCCGCTAAGGTCTATACCTAAAGGCCCATTCATCTTATTTATTGACTTTGCAGCTTCCGTTAAGGAATTTTGGTATTGTGGCTCAAGGACAACATAAACTGCTTTTATTACAACTTTGTGTTTGTTATCCTCAACAGGAGATACTCTGCGATTTGCTGAGCGGACCTGCGTAAACATTGATTTTCTTTAAGTATTTCTACCAGACTACGAATGAAAAGACGTTATTGTGTGCAATATAAATAGCGTGTAACAACCTTTTAAAAAAAAATTTTTAAAAAAATGATTGAAAATTCTAAAAAACCTATACCAGTACTAGTTTCCGGAGCTTTAGGTAGAATGGGTAGCGAAGTTGTAAATACTGTATTAAATTCCACAGATTGTGAACTTGTTGCAGCAATTGACATAAATGAAAAGAACAATGGCTCAAATATTTCTGAATTATTAAATGTTGAAAATTGTGATGTCTATGTTTCAAATGATTTTGAAGGGACCTTATGTTCCGTTAGTCAAAATTATAGAAATGAAAAAATCAAACCTGTGCTGGTTGATTTTACTCATCCTGATTCTGTATATGAAAATACCAGATCAGCTATAGCATATGGTGTTTCTCCAGTCGTAGGAACTACAGGACTAAGCCCTTCGCAAATACAAGATTTGTCTGTTTTTGCTATGAAAGCATCCGTAGGTTGTGCCATAATTCCTAATTTTTCTGTAGGTATGGTTCTTCTTCAGCAGGCTGCATCGGTGGCTGCAAGGTTTTATGACAATATCGAATTAATAGAGATGCATCATAATCAAAAAGCTGATTCTCCTAGTGGGACATGTATAAAAACTGCAGAAATGATTGAAGAATATCCAAAGAAATTTAATCAGAATTTAGTAGAAGAGTCTGAGTCATTGAAAGGTGTTCGGGGTGGGCTCAGAGATTCAGGAATTAATGTACATTCTGTACGATTACCAGGATTACTCGCTCATCAGTTAGTAATTATGGGATCTCCAGGTGAAACTTACACAATTAAGCATGACACTATTGATAGAAAGGCATATATGCCAGGAGTTTTACAGGCTATTAAAAAAATAGGTAACTATGAAACTTTAGTTTATGGACTTGAAAAATTGATTTTTTAAAATGTTAATTCCAATTAATTCAAGTCAGATTTCAAAACTTATTCCTGCAGTTGGTACAGGAAGTCAATTTAAGTACGCGTTGGGGAATCCGAGGAAAATTCTTCAAAGAGTAATAGTTTCTTCAATTGGTGGATTTATCTCATTAATTATTAGTTCGACTGGAGATCAAACTAATAATTTCTGGTTGTTCCTATGTGTAGGGTTTTTTTTGTATATCATCTGGGGCCCAATTCTTGAAGCAAGTAGAAAAAATTTGCAATTAAGAAAATATAAATTTTTTTCTATATTTGATGGTTATATATCAGATATCTATAAAACAGAAAAGATTGAAAGTTCAAGAGAACAATCTAATAGGCAAGGTCGATTAGAGGTTATCGAAAACAAAAGGACTTGGTTAGTACTTGAATTAGAAGATGAAGATGGTTATTTGGAAAGGTTAAGTTTTCCTATGGAAAATAAGCACAGTCAAATTAGGGTAGGTTCGAGTATTAGATGTTTAATAACATCTGATAATCGTAATTTTGAAAGAGATTTTTATTTGACCGATGCTTGGCTTCCTGAAATTAACTTATGGGTTGGAGAGTACCCCTATTTATTAAGACCAGCATTTGAGGAAATTTGCTATATTTATTTGAATAGATAGTTGATAAATATATAATCTGATGAAAAATAAATTCAATTTTAAAATTGTTGGATCTGGTCCCACAGGTCTTTTACTTTCAATTGCACTATCAAAATTTGATTGCAATATTTTTTTAACTGATTTATTAACAAAAGATAGATTAATTGATAAAGATAAAACTTATGCAATTACTCACTCAACAAGAAAAATCTTATCTAAATTCAGACTTTGGGAAAAATTAAAACCTTTTTTATTTGGCTTTGATACCCTTTCAATTTCAGATAGCGTAACTTCTGCTTTGACCAATTTATCAACTTCTGACTTAGATGACGATATAAGTTCTGCTGAAAATATTGGCTGGGTTATTAAACATTCGGATCTCATGAACGTATTTTTTCAAGAAATTGAAAATTATGAAAATATTTTTTTTATGACACCACAAAGATTGTTACGTAAAAAAATATTATTTGATTATCAATTTTTTTCAACAGGAGCAAACTCACTTGATAAAAAATTCTTAGAATTTGTTGATATAAAAAAATCCTATAGTCAGTCTTGTTTAACTTTTAAAGTTTCTCTTAGGGGTCATTGTGAAAAGCGCGCTTATGAAATTTTTAGAAAAGAAGGACCACTTGCATTATTACCTTTAGAAAAAAATTTATATCAAGTAATTTGGACTTCCAGTACATTAAAGGCAACTGAAAGGTTAAATTCTGACAAGAATTTTTTAATGGATAATTTATCAACTATCTTGCCGGATGAATTTAAATTGGATCAAATAGTTGGCGAATTTAATATTTTTCCTGTTTCATTATCCTTAAATTTACCAGTTTTAAATTTTAAAAAATTAGTTTTTGTAGGAGATGCATTTCATACATTTCATCCTGTTGGTGGTCAGGGTCTAAATAGTTGTTGGAGAGATGTTAATACTATTTATGATCTTTTTAATAGAAATACTGATATTACTAAAATGCAATTTCTATCATTTAAATTTAAGTACATTTCAAGCAGGATTTTAGATATTATCGTTACTATTTTCATAACTGACTCATTGATATCAATTTTTGCTAATAGAAACGTTTTTTTATTTCCAATAAGGAAATTATCATTTTTACTTTTAAATAATTTTCTTTTTATAAGAAAATTAGTCCTAAATCAAATGACTAAATCTCTCATTTACTCAAGAATTAAATTGAACTCATGAATGATCATGTATCCAGAGAAATGATAATTTATTTATTTAATGTAGTAGGTTTAGATGAAGCCTCTATTGAACTTGGTATAAAACTATCTATAAAAAATAACACTCCATTACCAATACTATTATGGAGTTATGGAATGCTAACTATTGAAGAACTAGATAAGTTATATTCATTTTTATTTCAAAAGATGGATTAATAATTCTGTTATAATTTGTCCATATTCTAATAAAGAAAAATTACAGTTTCAACTAGAGGAAATCAGGTATCAAGAAAATCTATAGAGAAGCTTGATTTTTTATTATTAATACTAGAAACTATTGACTTAAATGGTATCCAGTCCCTTTACGCCTTATCAAATAGGCTTAATTTATCTAATGTTCTACCAAATAAAGTTACTATTTGGAAATTAAGGAACAATAATCCATTGAGAAAGTCTTATGTTACTAACAATATCAAACTTAACGAATTCGATGCCTTAATTAGAATTACAGTTGAAATGTCTAAATATTTATATCCTTATATTAGAGAAATACTGAAATCTAAAGAAGATGTTGAAGAGAATTCAGTTATTTGGAATGATTTTAATAAGAGATTTATTGAGTTGATTAAAGAGAGATTTAACTTAGATAGTATTAGAGTAAAAAAGCTTTTAAATCAAACTGAAAATGATGAAATTATAATAAAATCGTTGCTTATTTTATCTTTTTGTATTTCAAATCAGGGTTATCAAAAGTTGAAGAATTTTTTATTCGATTTTTAATATGATGCAAAATAAATTGTCATTTAATCAATCTTTAGTAAGTCTCGAAATAATCGGGTTGCCAGATTATTCTAATAATGAAAATAAGGATCAAATATCTATAATTTCTCAATGGAAATTAACAATAGTTGATAAACCACTTATTGAAGGCAAAATTGAACATTTATGGCCTATTATGAATGCTTTTTATATATATTCAAATCTTTTAATTAAAAACGAAATCCCAATATATGAGTCTAAATTAATTGATATAAAAGCCGAAAATCTTTACATACATAATATTGTTCTCAAGAGCTCTAAACCAAATGTAAAGCCATTAATCTTAAAGATTGGTAATTCATTGCTTTCAGATACCTTAAATTGTTTTGATCAGTTAAATGAATCCCCAAAAGTAAAAATAAAAAAAACTGATGTACCTAATAATATTTCTAAAAAAATAAGATTTGGTTTAATAAGCAAAAATAAATTTTTGAATTTCATTATGCCGCCTTTTATCGCCATTTTTTCCTTAATTCTATTCTCCTCTACTTTTATTTATTTTTATAATCCTGTTGATGATAAAGAAAAAAATGAACTCATAAATCAAGAATAAAGAGCCATTAGCATCTTGAATACAAACACGATATTATAGGTTAATTTCTTTTCAGAGTAATTCAAATTTATTCTTTGACCTTTGATGCATGGCAGATTTAAACATCCCAAATTTGAATATTAAATCTGATAAATATATTTTTAAAAGAAAATTAAATTTAAGAAGAAAATCTAAAAGAAGACTATTTACTGAAGCTTTCATTTTGTTAATTTTGAGTGTTTTATTAGTTTATATAAATTACTTAATTCCTAATAAAAATTTGCTGTTACAGAATTTACCTTCGACATTTAATAAATCTTTTTTATTATTAATTGAACTTTTTTCATATCTTTATGAAATATTCTTGGTGATTTTTATTTTTGCTTCTTCTTTTACTGCTCTAGTCTTAATGATAGGTTCTTTTTATAGGTTAATTAGAGTATCTAAGAGAAAGTCAAAACAAATAAGTTATAAATAATCTTAAATAGGTTGCATTAGGCCGCCACTTCCAGAATCAGAATCATCATCATCATTTTCAGTTTCCACTCCAAAAAGAGCGTAAATACCAAGTACAATTGATGAAAGAATAATTGATAAGGGTAAAATCGAAGTTTGAATTCCGACGTCTATATATTCACCCATAAAACAAATAAATTTAGATAAACCTAACCGAAATTAAACTGATTCGCGGATTTTATATATTTATTTAATAATTTATTCTCTTTTAATAAGTTCTTTGTCGAAATTATTTATTTCTCTTTCAAAAGACCCGAACCACAACATTAGTTGATCAATTTGATTTTGAATTTCAGTTACGCCTAAACCCCTTATAGTGATAATTGATAATTGTTCGCCTTCATTAAAATTAAATTTATTTTGGACACTACTTGCCAAAGAATTTTTAAAAATTTTAAAAGTAGAATTTTTTAATTTTGTCTCTATCAAGATGTTTGGCTTTTTGAGCTTGATCTTATTAAAACCACATTTTTTAGCTAATAATTTTAGTCTCATTATCATAATTAAGGACTCAACAGGTTTGGGTAGGTTTCCATATCTATTCACCCAGTCTGTAGCTAATTCAGTTAATTCATCATTATTTGAACATTCAGTAGCAGATTTGTATGCCTCAAGCTTCTCTTCTCTGTTTAATATCCATGTTGCAGGTATAAATGCATTTATTGGTAGATCAATTTGGGTGTCGTTAACTTCAGGTATTTCTTGCCCACTGATTTCTGAAATAGCCTCATGGAGCATTTCTATATATAAATCATATCCAATAGCATTAACCTTTCCACTTTGTTCTTCTCCTAGTAAACTACCAACACCTCTTATTTCCATATCTTTCATTGCAAGTTGGTATCCACTTCCTAGTTCTGAAAAGTCTTTTATTGCTTTCAATCTTTGTTTTGCAGCGTCATTAATTTTATTTATATTTGGATAAAATAACCAGGCATGTGCTTGTACACCGCTTCTACCAACTCTTCCTCTAAGTTGATAAAGTTGTGAAAGGCCAAATTTGTGAGAATCTTCAATAATGATTGTATTTACTTTAGGAATGTCTAATCCACTTTCAATTATCGTTGTGCATATCATTAGATCTACTTCTCCATTATTAAAAGCAATCATTGCATTTTCAAGCTCTGTTTCATTCATTTGCCCATGAGCAATAATAAATTTTAAACTTGGAAACATATTCTTTAATTTGTTTACAGCTTGATCAATATCAGAAATTCTTGGAAGAACATAAAAAATTTGACCTCCTCTATCTAGTTCTTGATTAATGGCAGTTCTTATAACATCCATATCTATTTCAGATAAATATGTTTTTATTGATCTTCTTGATGGAGGAGGAGTATTTAGTAAGCTCATTTGTCTTAGTCCAGATAAGCTCATATAAAGAGTCCTTGGAATTGGAGTTGCCGATAAAGTTAAAACGTCTATATTGGTTTTGATTTTTTTTATTTTCTCCTTTTGCCTTACTCCAAATCTTTGTTCTTCATCAATAACAAGTAGTCCTAAGTTTTTGATTTCTATTTCTTTTCCTAAAATTTGGTGCGTTGCTACAACTAAATCAATTTTGTTATTTTTCAAGCCTGCATAGATTTCCTTTCTTTCATTAACTGTTTTGAATCTATTGAGTAATGATACTTTTATTGGGTAAGGTGAAAATCTATTGTTTATTGTTCTCCAATGTTGCTGAGCTAGGATTGTTGTTGGTGCTAATAATATTACCTGTTTTCCTGATGTTATAGCCTTAAAAATAGCCCTAACAGCGACTTCTGTTTTGCCAAATCCTACATCTCCACAAACCAGCCTGTCCATTGGCTTATCGCTTTCCATATCAGATTTTATTTCTTCTACAGCAGTAATTTGATCAGGTGTTGGTTGATAAGGGAATGATTCCTCTAATTCATCTTGCCAAGGACCATCTTCTGGGTAAATGTACCCCTTTAATTTTTCTCTCTTTGCATAAAGTTTTAAAATATCGACAGCAACTTTTTTGATTTGTTTCTTATTTTTATCTTTTATTCTTTCCCATTCTGTCCCTCCTAATTTATTTATTTTTGGCTTTATTTTTCCGCTTGATCTATATCTGTTGACACTACCAAGTTGATCAGCGGCAACACTTATCTTCCCATCCTGATACTGAATGACTAAATAATCTCTTGAATCTCCAGTTATATTTATTTTTTCTATCTTTAAAAATTTTCCTATTCCATGATTTTTATGAACTATAAAATCACCTGGACTAATCTTATTTACATTTATATTTGAATTGACACTTCTTTTTTTTCTTCTTATGAATACATTATTAAAAAGAGATTGTTGTGAAAATAATTCTTTATCTGTTATCAGGACAACTTTCCATATCGGAAGATAAAAACCCTCGATTTCATAGTTGTTCTTATTTTTTAAAATTAAAGGAGTTGAATTATTAATTGACTTAAATGCTTCATCAATATCATTAGGATTGTTTAAGAAATTTGTATTACATTCGTGCTCAAAAAGTAAAGTCCTAGTTCTCAATGGTTGTGCAGATAATATCCATACTTTTTCATTATTTTTTATATTTTTATTTATATCATTAGATAATTTTCCTATATTTTTAGAGTATGAATTTAATCTTTTATCGTTTAACAAAAACCTATTATCAATATTGACTTTAGATTCAAATTCATAAAATTTTATTAAATTAAAATTTCCTAGTGAATTTAATATTTTGTCAAACTTTAAATGCAA
>CACLGU010000030.1 GCA_902606505.1 uncultured Prochlorococcus sp. | reverse complement strand
GCAACATCAACTAATCTTCGAGTCAAATAACCAGAATCTGCAGTTCTTAAGGCAGTATCAACCAAACCTTTCCTTGCTCCATAAGAAGAAATTACATATTCAGTGACAGTGAGTCCTTCTCTAAAGTTGGTTCTTATTGGCAAATCAATGATTTCTCCTTGAGGATTAGCCATCAATCCCCTCATACCAACAAGTTGTCTTACCTGAGACATATTACCCCTCGCTCCTGAATTAGCCATCATCCAAACGGAATTTAGAGGATCATTTTGATTGAAATTATTCTTGACAGCATCTACCAATCTCTCATTAGTTTCAGTCCAGGTATCTATAACTTTTGTGTGTCTTTCTACTTCGGTAATTTCACCAAGTCTGTAGCATTCTTCTGTAGCAGATATTTGCTCTTCAGCTTGTCCTATTAAATCTTGCTTTGCTTCGGGAACTTTTAAGTCATCTACAGAGATGGAGACAGCAGCTTGGGTAGCGTATTTAAATCCTAAGTCCTTTAGATTATCAGCCATGGCTGCAGTTACAGCAGTCCCATGAGTTTTATAAGCCCAAGATACTAAATTTTTTAAAGCTTTCTTGTCAACTACCTTATTCTTAAATGATGGTGGGGTTTTAGCGAGAGCAGGCATTGTAACTGGATTATTCTTTTTAGAGTTTTTAGTAGTTTTACGAACTCTGGATGTTTTTTTAGGTTTAGATGAAGTCATGATTTTTAAGTAAATGAAAAATAGTTTTTGAAGATTACGTTTTAGATACAGAATCGATGATGGTATAGTTCATAACTACTCTCCCAACAGTTGTCAGTACAAATCTACTTATTAAGTTATTATCAGGGTCAAATCTGTCCCTCCTTAAATTCCAGATCTCTAATCTTGAATTATCTTCTAGTAATTGAGTTTTTTGTGGACTACGCATTTCGTCTTCATCTTCAACTTCTCCATTAAATCTAACCCAAATCCATTCATGTAGGCTGAGTCTTTTATCTTCAAAAGCAAAAATAACATCTTCCAATGAAGCAAAAGTAGTCTTATTATCTCCAAATTCTGGTTTTTGATAATTCGGTTGCAGAGCCGTTAGATAATAAGATCCCAAAACCATATCTTGAGATGGAGTCACAATTGGTTCCCCGGTAGCAGGAGAGAGAATATTATTACTTGCCAACATAAGCATGCGTGCTTCAGTTTGTGACTCTAAAGCTAAAGGAACATGAACTGCCATTTGATCTCCATCGAAGTCCGCATTGAATGCAGGACAAACTAAAGGATGAAGTTGTATTGCTCTACCTCCAACTAATTTAGGTTCAAAAGCTTGAATTCCTAAACGATGTAGAGTAGGGGCTCTATTCAAGAGAATTGGATGCCCTTCAATAACTTCCTGAAGTACCTGCATAACTTCGTCATCAGCTTTTTGTATTAATTTTTTTGCAGCCTTAATATTATTTACAATATTTTGTCGTATTAATCTATGAATTACGAAAGGTTGAAAGAGCTCTATCGCCATTTCTTTTGGGAGACCACACTGATGCATTTTTAATTTTGGACCCACAACTATTACAGATCTTCCTGAATAGTCAACACGCTTTCCTAAAAGATTCTGTCTAAATCTTCCTTGTTTTCCTTCAATTATGTCGCTTAGGGACTTAAGAGCCCTATTATTTGCTCCAACAACAGTTCTTCCTCTCCTTCCATTATCGATAAGGGCATCAACTGCCTCCTGAAGCATTCTTTTTTCGTTTCTTACGATAATTTCAGGAGCTAAAATTTCTTGAAGCCTAGCCAGTCTGTTATTTCTATTTATAACTCTTCTATATAAGTCGTTTAAATCTGAAGTTGCAAATCGTCCCCCATCAAGCTGAACCATAGGTCTAAGATCAGGAGGTATAACTGGGATTGCATCTAAAACCATCCATTCTGGTTTGGCATTGGTTGCAATGAAATTATCAATAACTCTTATCCTTTTTATAAGTTTTGCCCTCTTTTGCCCTTTGCTGTTAGTAATTTCTTCTCTAAGCTCCTCAGCAACCTGATTTAAATCAAGGTCCTCAAGTAATTGCTTGAGTGCCTCTGCACCAATTCCAACAAAAGGTTCATTTTCGATAGTTGAATCTTCAGCATAAATTTCATCTTCAATTTCTAGCCATTCATCCTCAGTGAGTAATTGCTTATATTTAAGTTCTTTATGATCACCAGGGTCTAAAACAACGTAACAATTAAAATAAACTATTTGCTCTACATCCCTAAGAGGAATATCCAAAAGTATCGCAACATAACTAGGTATTCCTTTCAAATACCAAACATGGGAAACTGGCGCAGCAAGTTTTATATAGCCCATCCTATGTCTTCTGACTCGACTTTCAGTCACTTCAACCCCGCATCTTTCACAAACAATGCCGCGATGTCTTACCCTTTTGTACTTTCCACAATGGCATTCCCAATCTTTAGATGGCCCAAAAATCTTTTCGCAAAACAACCCATCCATTTCCGGTTTAAGTGTCCTGTAATTTATAGTCTCTGGTTTGGTGACTTCACCAACTACTTGTCCATTGGGCAATGTTCTCTGCCCCCAATCCATTATTCTTTGTGGAGAAGCTATTGAAATTTTGACGTAATCAAAGTGATTTTCAGTTCTTAAGTTGCTGTTTGTCATTTTGGATAATTTAAATTAAAAAGATTTCAATTTGATATTTAATCTTCCTCATATTCAGAGGTTCCGAGAGATTCGTAAGTAGGTCTTGATGGAGTATTTCTTCTCGGATTGATATCTTGCATTAAATCTACTTCTTTTCCTTCATCTGTATAAACTCCTATGTCCAAGCCTAGAGATTGTAATTCCCTCATAAGGACTTTAAATGATTCAGGAGTACCAGGCCTTGGGATCGGTTTACCTTTTACGATTGCATTAAGAGCTTCATTTCTTCCTTGCATGTCATCAGATTTAACTGTTAACAATTCTTGAAGTGTATAAGCGGCTCCATAAGCTTCAAGAGCCCATACTTCCATTTCTCCAAGCCTTTGTCCACCTTGCTGAGCTTTACCACCCAATGGTTGCTGTGTAACCAAAGAGTAAGGCCCAGTAGATCTAGCATGAATTTTATCATCCACCAAATGAACTAACTTGAGGAAGTGAGAGTATCCAACAGCAACTGGCTGATCGAAAGGTTCCCCTGTCCTACCATCTTTAAGTAATAACTTTCCAGGATCAGAAGGATTATAAACCCAAGATTTACCAGGCTGTTTTGAAGCTTCTTCTAAAAATGCTTGAACAGTTTGATGTGATTTTTCAGCTCCATACATTTCATCAAATGGTACAACTTTAACCCTGCAATTTAAGTTGGAAGCTGCCCAGCCCATAAGTAATTCAAAAACTTGACCAACATTCATCCTACTTGGAACTCCTAAAGGATTAAGAACTATATCTACAGGCGTTCCATCAGGTAAATAAGGCATATCTTCTCTGGGTAAGATTCTGCTAATAATTCCTTTATTTCCGTGCCTCCCAGCCATTTTGTCACCTACTTGAATTTTTCTTCTCTGAGCAACATAAACCCTAACAACCATATTGGCTCCTGGAGGTAATTCATCACCTTGTTCTCTAGTATAAATACGAACATCCAAAACCCTTCCCTTTTCAGTTTTAGGTACTCTAAGGGAATTATCTCTCACATCTCGAGCTTTTTCACCGAAAATGGCTCTTAACAGTTTTTCTTCCGGCGGTTGATCTGATTCCCCTTTTGGAGTCACTTTTCCTACAAGGATATCTCCACTCTCGACGAAAGCGCCAATCCTAATAATTCCCATCTCATCAAGATTATTCAGGCTTTCTTCCGAGATATTGGGAATCTCTCTCGTTATCTCTTCAGGCCCTAACTTCGTTTGTCTTGCTTCAATTTCATATTTTTCAATATGCACTGAAGTATATAAATCATCAGTTACCATCCTCTCGCTCACAAGAATTGCATCTTCGTAGTTGTACCCCTCCCATGGCATATAAGCAATTAAAACGTTTTGGCCAAGGGCAATTTCCCCTCCTTCACATGCAGATCCATCTGCTAAAACCTGACCAGATATAACTCTATCTCCAATTTTCACTATAGGTCTTTGATTGAGGCAAGTATCTTGATTTGATCTTTGATATTTCTGAAGATAGTGAAAATGTTCATTACCATCCTCATCTTTGACGACAATCTCATTAGCATCTACGTAAGATACAGTTCCATTAACTTTTGTTATGGGAACCATCCCCGAATCTCTAGCAACTTGAGATTCTAAACCTGTACCAACTAAAGGGCGTTCTGGCCTGAGCAGTGGAACGGCTTGGCGTTGCATATTTGATCCCATTAGAGCTCTATTAGCATCATCATGTTCCAAGAAAGGAATAAGTGAAGTAGCAACTGAAATCACCTGAACAGGAGAAAGCTGAACGTAATCAACTTGATGAGGAGGAACTTTTTCAAAATCTTGTCTGTATCTTACTGGTATTAGATTTGCAATTATGTTTCCATCCTTGTCAGTTGCTACGTCTCCTGGAGCCACCCTACACTCATCTTCTAAATCAGCAGAAAGATAAACAGGATTACCTTCTTTATCCACTTTACCGTTTTTGACTTCCCAAAAAGGTGTTTCAATGAAACCATATTCATTAACTCTTGCATGGGTAGCTAAAGAATTTATAAGTCCTGCATTAGGACCTTCAGGAGTCTCGATAGGACATAATCTTCCATAATGCGAAGGGTGTATATCTCTTACTGCAAAGCCTGCTCTTTCTCTAGTTAAACCTCCTGGACCTAATGCTGAAATTCTTCTTTTGTGAGTTAATTCAGCCAGAGGATTAGTTTGATCCATGAACTGACTTAATTGACTGGAGCCAAAAAATTCCTTTATAGCAGCAACCAATGGTTTCGGATTTACCAGTTGAGCGGGAGTTAAAGAATCTGTTTCTCCTACAGTCATTCTCTCTTTAATAATTCTCTCTAAACGATTAAGTCCAACCCTGACTTGATTTTGTAGAAGTTCTCCTACAGATCTAACCCTTCGATTACCAAGGTGGTCAATATCATCCAAACTAGCGCCGCCAATGTCCAATTCTAGATTAATTAAATAGTCAATGGTAGAGAGAACATCTTCATGGGTAAGTGTTCTTACATCATTTGGTACTGTAAGTCTCAATTTTTTATTGATTTTATATCTACCAACTCGGCCTAAATCATATCTTTTGGGATCAAAAAATCTACTGTGTAACAGCTGTTGTCCTCCTGAAACAGAGGGAGGTTCACCAGGACGTAGCTTCTTGTATAGTTCAAGTAATGCCTGGTCTTCTGAATTTATACCCTCGTCATTAGCTGACTCAATTGAGCTTTGATAAAACTCAGGATGCCTGAGTTTATCGACCACATCATTATCTGAAAGACCCATCGCTCTCATTAGAACGTGAGCATTAATTTTTCTAGTTTTGTCAACTCTCACATAAAGTAAATTATTTTTGTCAGTTTCGAATTTTAGCCAAGCACCTCTATTAGGGATAACACTAGCGTTGTAGGTCCTTCGACCATTTTTATCCAGTTCATCTTTGAAATATACACCTGGACTTCGAACAATTTGATTAACAATAACTCTTTCAGCACCATTAATGATGAAAGTTCCTCTTTCAGTCATTAATGGTAGTTCGCCAATAAATACTTCTTGTTCTTTAATTTCCCCTGTCTCTTTATTAATTAACCTACAAGTTACATACATTTGAGATGCAAATGTAGCATCTCTTCTTTTGGCTTCCTCAACATCATGTCTAGGTCTTTTCAACCTGTACTCTTCACCGATAAAATGTAATTCTAATTTACCTGTGTAATCAGAAATTGGAGAAAAATTTTGTAGTTCTTCTATTAAACCCTTTTCCAAAAACCATTTAAAGCTTGCTCTTTGTACTTCAACTAAATCTGGTAGATAAGTAGCTGTTTTTGCTACCTGTAAAGCGCTACTGCTCATCCAAGAAAACCTGCGATTTTGTGAGATTTACTATTTACTATAAATCTACTCAATATTTTAGTTATTTAACTCTTCACTTAAAAGAGATAATCATTAAATCTCGATTTCAACAAAAAATCAATTTAATTTATAAGAATTAAATTTTGTTTAATGCTGACAAATCACTAACTGTGTAAGTTAAAAGCTAAAAAATTAAGAAAAATTTCCAGTAATTCCTTATATTAACAGCTGCTCTGTCAAATTAACAAGTCAAATTTAAACAAATCTTCAGCATTCTTAGATGACTCTTTAGCAATTGTGTTTAATTCAGTAGATCTTAAATCTGCCATAAATTTTGCAACATTTTCAACAAATGCCGGTTCATTTCTTTTACCTCTATGAGGGACAGGAGCCAAGAATGGTGAATCAGTTTCGATTAAGTATTTATCATATGGGACTATTTTGGCACACTCATGAATTTCATGTGCTTTTGGAAAAGTTACTATTCCGCTAAAACTGATGTAAAAACCAAGATCCAAGAATTGCTTCATTTGATTTGGAGTTCCTGTCCAACAATGAAGTACACCATCAGGACATTTCCCTTTATTAGAGAGATCACTACATATCTCAATCATTTCATTTGCAGCATCTCTGCAATGGATAATTACAGGCAATTTAAGTTCACACGCTAACTCCATTTGCGGAATGAGTGCTTCAATTTGCTGAGTTTTATTTTCATTTTTAAAAAAATCCAAACCTAATTCCCCAATAGCTACAACTCTTCTATCTTCTTGAGCTGATTTTCTTAAAAGAGATTTTGAACTTTGTTCCCATTTTTTTGCTTCTAGAGGATGCAATCCAACTGAATAGTAGATTTCGTTAAATTCATGAGATATTTTTTTCAACTTAGGAATTTCTGTTAATTCACAACAAGCATGAACTAATTTTTTTATGCCTTTTGATCGCAACCTTAGAACAACATCTTCAAGATCTCTCTCAAAGTTTTCAAATATTAAGTGACAGTGCGAATCTATGAGTTCTATGTTGCTCATAATTCTGATATGCCTTTTTACTTTGTGGTTAGAGTAGTTTTTACAAAATTGTTAATTTTTGATTTTCTATTAGCACCATTATTCTTGTGAAGAACATTTTTTTTAACTGCTTTATCAATTAAACTAAAGGCTTTATTAAGGCTTGCAGTGACTAAGTTTTTATTTTCATCGTTTGGTTCTTTTTTATATTTCTCGCAATTTTCTAAAGTTTTTTTAGTCAAAGTTCTTACTGTAGATTTGTATGACTTATTGATTAAACGATTTCTTTCTGCAATTTGTATTCTCTTTTTTGCTGATTTGTTATTTGCCACAGAGGTTACATAAGTAGAAGATTTTTATCATAACAAATAAATCGACTACTAATCAATCATATATAATTTAGAGAATTAATAAATTAGGTTTTGAGCCTTTCGATTTGAAAAAATTAAGCATATGAAGATAATAAGTAATAAAACAGAAGCTATTGAAGAATTAAAAAGGATTTCTACCCGAACTAATTCAGAAAATAATAATAAGATAAATACAATTGTTGAAGAAATTCTTCAAGAGGTAAAAACTTCTGGAGATAAAGCAGTAGAAAAATATACCAAAAAATTTGATGGTTTCGATCCTAACCCTATGCAAGTGAATGCGGATCAAATAAAGAAAGCATGGGATGAAACTGATAACAATTTGAAACGCTCACTTGAGGAAGCTCACAAAAGAATTCAAAAATTCCATGAAAAAGAAATTCCTCAATCTTTCACGATAAAAGGTGAATATGGTGATATTGTCCAAAGAAGATGGAAACCAGTTAAAAATGCAGGTATTTATATTCCTGGAGGAAGAGCTGCTTATCCAAGTACTGTATTAATGAATGCAATTCCAGCAAAAGTAGCAGGAGTAGAAGAAATTATAATGGTATCTCCTGGAAATAAAGAAGGGGAAATAAACAAAACTGTTTTAGCTGCAGCTCACTTATCCGGTATCAATAAAGTATTTAGAATTGGAGGAGCTCAAGCGATTGGTGCATTAGCATTTGGCACAAATCAAATCAACAAGGTTGATGTTATATCAGGTCCAGGGAATATATATGTTACAACTGCAAAAAAACTCATTTATGGCTCAACAGGAATTGATTCATTAGCTGGTCCAAGTGAAATATTAATCATTGCAGATGAAACAGCTCAAAGCACTCATATAGCATCTGATCTACTAGCGCAAGCAGAACATGATCCTTTGGCTTCATCAATACTACTAACTACATCAAAGAACCAGGCAAAAGAAGTTTTAGAAGAACTTTATAAAAAAATTGATGATCATCCAAGAAAAGAAATTTGCATGCAATCAATAAAAAATTGGGGGTCAATTGTGATTTGCGAGAATTCTGAACAATGTGTAGAACTAAGCAATAACTTTGCCCCTGAACATCTAGAAATTCTTACTGTAGATCCAAAAAAAATCCTTTCAGGTATAGAGAATGCAGGAGCTATTTTTTTAGGAAAATGGACTCCAGAAGCTGTTGGAGATTATCTTGCTGGACCAAATCATACTTTACCCACATCAGGTAATTCTAGATTCAGCGGTTCTTTAGGGGTTGAAACTTTTATGAAAAATTCTTCAATAATAGAATTTAATGAAGAAAGTTTAAAAGTTAATAGCCTTGATATTATTAATCTGGCTAAAAGTGAGGGCTTATATAGTCATGCTAACTCAGTACAAATAAGATTTGAAAATTAGCTAGCTCTTGAGGGTGAGTAAGCCACGGGAGTGTTGTTTTCAATTTTACCAACTAATACTTTGTCTGTAAGACCAACGAATAATCCATTTTCTAATACTCCTGGAATGTTATTAATCGTCATTTCAATCTCTTTGGGATTCTTAATACCATCATTAAATAATACATCAAGAATGAGATTGCCTTGGTCAGTAACGATTGGGCCAGCTTTTTTAGTAGCCATTCTTAAAGAAGACCTGCCATTCATTTCTGAAATCATTTCCTGAACTTGCTTCCAAGCATTTGGAAGAACTTCTACAGGTAAAGGGAAAGATTGATTTAAATTTTGTACAAGTTTAGTTTCATCAACAACAATCAACAATTGATCTGCTTTAGATGCCACTAACTTTTCTCTAACATGGCATGCTCCTCCTCCTTTTATTAAATTAAATCCTGGATCAACTTCATCTGCTCCATCAATAGCTAAATCAATCTGAGAAACAGAAGCTAAATCGATAAGCGGGATATTCAGTTGAAGAGCTAAAACTTCTGCTTGAAAAGAAGTTGCAACAGCTCTTATATTCTGTAATTTGCCAAGACGAATTTCGTCAGCGAGGCTTTTAATCATTAATGCTGCAGTAGATCCAGATCCTAATCCCAGAATCATGCCATTCTTTACATTCTTTATTGCTGCATCAGCAACAACTTGTTTCATTTGAGTTTGTGAATCCAAAATCTTTTTCTCTAAGGTTATAAATTATTAAATTTCAATGGATGATTTATGTCAAACCTGGGAGAGGTTCTGGTTTGATATTTATCTGTATCTCTTTATTATCTCTTAAAATATTTAGGAGAAATTCTTTTCCTATCTTAGCTTTTTCTACTTCATCCAGTAAAGCTTTAGGTTCCTTAATAGAGATATTTTCGGCTGCTATTACTAAATCACCTCTTCTTAAACCAGCTTTTTCAGCGGGGCTATTGGGTATAACTGATTGAATTAAAGCTCCATTTCTTTCAGGTAGTTGAACTAGAGAATTAGGATCTCGATTATGTTCTTTGGCAATTCTAGGATTCAAAGATATCAGTTGTACACCTAAGTAAGGATGAATAACTTCCCCATTTTTAAGAAGCTGATCAGAAACAGTTTTAGCTAGATTGATAGGAATCGCGAAACCTAAACCAGCTCCGGGGCCACTTCTTACTAATGTATTAATTCCTATTACCTCACCATTGGAATTTATAAGTGGTCCGCCAGAATTTCCTGGATTTATTGCCGCATCAGTCTGTATTAGATCCAGCCTTTTATCTGAAAATCCTAAACTATTAATATCTCTGTGTAAACTACTTACGATGCCTAAGGTAACAGTTTTTTCAAGACCATAAGGAGTACCAAGAGCTATTGCCCAATCCCCAACTTCAAGATCTTCAGAATTTCCAAGTGGAGCAAAATCTGAATACGCATTTTCATCAATTTTTACTAAAGCTAGATCAGTTACTACATCTGCGCCCAAAACTCGACCATCACAAATAGATCCATCTGCCAAAGTAACCGAAACATCATCTACTCTTTCTACAACATGAGCGTTTGTAAGAACCAAACCATTCTCGTTAATGAGAACTCCAGAGCCTTGACCTCTCTCTCTTTCAGGGGCTATTCCTTGCTCACCAAGCAAATCCCTCAATAACGGGTCGATTAAAGTAGGGTCAAATTGTTGCCTCTCTACTAATCTCTCAGTATCAATTTTTACAACAGCAGGGCCAACATTTTTAACTGCAGATGATACGAAATTGTGATTTTCAGAAGATGTTAAAGCTAAAACTTCAGCTTTTTGAAAGAAATTGACTAGACAAAAACAAAAAATAATGAATATTTGGATTAAATTAATAAATTTAATCTTGAGAAATTTCATTTAATTAATAGTTTTTGAATTTATCTAAATAATCTAATTGAAGAAACATATTATTGTTGTTTTTTTGTTTACATCCATAAAATACAAATTTTCAAATTTTTCTATAGAAAAAATCTATTTTTATGTGAAAATAATTTTAAATAAATTTATAAATAAATTTGAATAAAGAAAACAAAAGTAAACTAGAAAAGCTATTAGAAAATGTTGCTAATGAACGGGATTTAGAAATTTACGGTTTAAATATACAAACTAATCAAAATCCAATTGTTATTGAAATAATCATAAAAAAAACAAATGGGGATGATATTTCCTTAGATGATTGCGCGCTATTTAATACCCCAGCATCTGACGAAATAGAAAAATCAAATCTTTTAAATTGTTCATATGTGTTAGAAATTAGTAGTCAAGGGGTCAGTGATGAATTAACCTCAGAAAGAGACTTCAAAACTTTTAAGGGTTTTCCAGTTAATGTTGAGTTAAACCAAAAGAATTCAAAAATAAAATTCCTGAATGGTTTACTTTATGAAAAGTCTAATGATTATTTAGCCATTAACATTAAAGGTAGGATAAAGAAAATCCCTTTTGATGAAGTATTAAAAATTAGTCTTTGTACCTTAAAAGATTAATTATTTTTCAACCATTATTCAATTTTCCCATCATAGATGGCATTAGTTATTCTCCCAGGTTTAAACAATCTTATAGAAGACATTAGTGAGGAAAAAAAATTACCTCCTAATATCGTTGAAGCAGCCTTACGCGAAGCCTTGTTAAAGGGATACGAAAAATATAGAAGAACTTTTTACATTGGAGTTAACGAAGATCCATTTGATGAAGAATACTTTAGTAATTTTGATGTTGGACTAGATCTGGATGAAGAGGGTTACAGGATATTATCTAGTAAAATAATTGTTGAAGAAGTTGAAAGTGAGGATCATCAAATATCTCTAATAGAAGTTAAACAAGTTGCTGATGATGCTCAAATAGGTGACACAGTTGTATTAGATGTCACTCCTGAAAAAGAGGATTTTGGGCGAATGGCTGCTTCAACAACAAAGCAAGTTTTAGCACAAAAATTAAGGGATCAACAACGAAAAATGATCCAAGAAGAATTTGCAGATTTGGAGGATCCTGTTTTAACTGCAAGAGTTATCAGATTTGAAAGACAATCAGTGATTATGGGAGTTAGTTCGGGAATCGGCAGACCCGAGGTTGAAGCAGAACTTCCCAAGAGAGATCAATTACCTAATGATAACTATAGAGCAAATGCAACTTTCAAAGTATTTTTAAAAGAAGTTAGCGAAATAGCTAGAAAAGGTCCACAACTTTTTGTGAGTAGAGCCAATGCTGGTTTAGTAGTTTATTTATTTGAAAATGAAGTACCGGAAATTCAAGAAGGTACAGTAAAAATAGTTGCTGTTTCAAGAGAAGCGAATCCTCCTTCAAGAGCTGTTGGGCCAAGAACAAAAGTAGCTGTTGATAGCGTCGAAAATGAGGTCGACCCTGTAGGTGCTTGTATTGGAGCGAGAGGAGCAAGAATCCAACAAGTAGTAAATGAATTAAGAGGAGAAAAAATTGATGTAATTAAATGGTCATCTGACCCAATACAGTATATTTTGAACTCCTTAAGTCCGGCTAAAGTCGATCTCGTGAGACTTGTTGACCCAGAAGGTCAACACGCGCACGTACTAGTTCCTCCTGATCAATTAAGTCTCGCAATTGGTAGAGAAGGACAAAATGTAAGACTTGCGGCAAGATTAACTGGTTGGAAGATTGATGTTAAAAACTCACATGAATACGATCAGGAAGCAGAAGATGCTGCAGTCTCTGAATTAATTATCCAAAGAGAAGATGAAGAAAATCTCCAGCGTGAAGCTGAGCTTAGATTAGAAGCAGAACAAGCTGAGCGTGCTGCAGAAGATGCAAGATTAAGAGAGCTTTATCCTCTTCCTGAAGATGATGAAGAATATGGACAAGAATCATATGAAGAAGAGCCCCTATCAGATAGTGAACAATTAGAGACAGTTCAAGATAGTGAAATATCTGCTAAAGAGGAGAGAAAACGGTGACACGACAAACCACTGTTATGCGTATTTGCATTTCATGTAGAAAAACATTTGACAGGAATCATCTTATAAAGATTACTAAAGATCATAAGCAAGGTATTTTGTTTCAAAAAGGTATGGGCCGCTCAGCCTACATTTGCAAAGCAAAAAAATGTTACTCAGATTCCAAGATCAAAAAAAAGCTACAAAAAGCTTTAAAAACATTTTTAGATCCTGAATTTATTGATATTTTTGAAAAAGAAATTACAAGCTACAATGACTATCCCAATAAGGGAATATAATTAAATTAAATCCTCTTTAAATTTCCAAAAAGAGTACAAATCAGATTAAATGACTATCAGCGATAAAATCAGAATTTACGAACTTTCCAGAGACTTAAATCTGGACAACAAAGATATATTGGATGCCGCCCAAAAACTATCAATTTCGGTAAAAAGCCATAGCAGTTCAATTAGTTTAGAGGAAGCAAAAAAAATAAAAAATCTTATTAATAAAAAAAATTCAGATAAAAAAATACTTTCTATTAAGAAACCTTCAATTCAAAATAATAATTACAAACAAAACAAAGAAGATAAATCTTCATTTGTTCCTGCAATTATAGGGAAATCCCCTAAAGATAATTCAAATAAAAAGCCATTACTGATAAAACCTCTGAATAAACCTGAGAATATAAAACTAATTTCAAATCAACCAAAAAATCTCAATAAACCGACAATTACCAAAAGTTCACAATCACAAGCTAATCTTACAAATCAGAATACAAATAATAAAACTTCTCAAAATCTCAACCAAGATAAAAAAACTTTCAGAAATAACGCAACCCCACCTATAAAAAATCCTGCAAAACCACCTATTCAACTAATTGCTAAGCCTAAAAATATTAATAATAATGCTAAATCAAATGACTCTTCTAGGAAAATTTCCAGTTCAGGAGAAAAAAGACAATTATCAAACAAACCTGACCAAAATCCGAACAAACCTAAAACAAATAATATTAATTACAGAGTGTCACCCCCTGAGCTCGTAGGAGCTCCAATAAGAAGAGAAGGACCCAATCAGCAAAATAATAAACAAAACAGTTCTTTTAAAGGAACTCTCCACAACCGATCTAGTATAT
>CACLGU010000029.1 GCA_902606505.1 uncultured Prochlorococcus sp. | reverse complement strand
AAATTGATTAAAAAAGTCATCATTATTAAAAATATTTTTAATCAAATTTATAAAGCTTTTATCACAAAGCCAACTTCTTTGTGGAGCTTGTATTGATTTTTTAGGATATTTACTTAATTCAAGATCTGTACATTTATTAATAATTTGCCTAATTGGTTGTTTGCCTAATCCATCAATATTTAATTTATTTTCATCATAATTTATAGCTAAAGAAAAAATATCCCAATCTAAAAAAGGTGAACGAAATTCTATACTATTTTGCATTCCTAGTCGATCTAACATTCTCAGATTTCTTCTTAGTTTAGAACCAAATATTAACTGACCTCTTAATCCGTAATTATCAAATTTAGACTTGATAATTTTTTCTTTATGATTTGTGGCTTCAAAATTATCTTTTTTAACCTTACTTCCATCAATTAACATTGAATTCAGTACATTATCATTGATTAGATCTTTTGAAAAAATATCATAACCTCCAAAAAGCTCATCAAGAGCCATTCCCCCAAGAATAGTTTTGAAACCATCTTTTCTCACTATATCCGCTAGATAAGATAGGCCACAATTCATTAACCCCCCAATTGGTCCCTCTTGGAAGTTAATATTTGTATGAAGGGATTTAAAGAATTCTTGCTTGCTATAACAAATAATTTTATGCTTTAATCCGAAATAATTAGCTATTTGACTTGCATACTCGCCTTCAGAAAAATCTTCAAATTCAACAGTATAACAACAACCAATTTTATCTAGTTTTCCTATGGATTTAATACAATTCAAAAGAAAAAGTCCATCTAGACCACCTGACAAAGACATCGCATGTTTAAAATCACCCTCAAGTGATTCTTCAACTACCTTTCTAAATAATAAATCTAATTGATTATTATCAATTTCATTTTGATTTATTGCTGATGGATATTTTCTGTAATCCAGATCCTCTAAAATTTCTCCAGTTTTGACATTTATCCTTAATATATGGCCTGGCTCAACTCTTTTGATATCGCTAAAAAAAGTGTTCTCATTATGATCAAAATCAAGAGCTCTAAGATAATCTTCAATAGCATTTTTGTTAATATAAGATTTTTTTTGCAATTTTAATAATGGTTTTATTTCAGAACAAATTGCTTTTACTTTATCTTCCTCCTTTAGAAAATAAAGTTGTTTTTGACCAAAATGATCTGTAGATAAAATAATCTGATTTTTTTCTTTATCAAAAACGCAAATTGAAAACATTCCTCTCAATTCATTAATTCTTTCAAACTCATATTTTTCAATAAATTCTGAAAGAACTAATGTATCTGAAGATATTTTTTCAATATCTACATCCAAATAATTTGCTATTCTTCTAAAGTTATATATCTCACCATTAAATGAGATTAAATATCTGCCAGTTTTACTTTCTAGAGGTTGTGCTGCTTTTTGACTTTGATCTAAGATAGACAGTCGCACATGTCCAATCGAAATTCCAGAAATTTTTAAAAATCCACCTCCATCAGGACCTCTATGATTTAATTGGTCAAGACTCTTAATTATTTTATTTTCATTATCATTTATAATGCAAATAATCCCACACATGATATTTAAAAAAACTTAATTGCTAATGCTTATAGTTATTAACTTTATTAATTTTCAATTATATTAAAAAAATTACACATTAAACTAAAAAACAAAGATTTCTTATAATTTTTAATCTTAATTATTAATCAGACTTTAAATTTTAATTGATAGAAATGTTTAATTTAAACCATATTTTGAAATTTTTTCGATATTTATAACTAAATCTATTTTCTATTTATGAATTAAAAATCATAAATTTTGTTTTTATATTCAAAAAAATTTATTCAAATAAGATTAGTTTTGTAAAAATTTTGAAAATAATTCATGTTCTACCTGCTACCAGAACGAGTAGGGGCGTAACATTATTACAAAATATTTTATTGAATTTAAAAAGTAATATTATTCATCAAATATGGGTGGGGAAAATTTATGAAGATATTTATTTTCATAATACTGAACTATTCTTAACAAAACATTCAAGTTTCTGGAACTTTTTTAAGATTTTGGGAAAACTTAAAAAAGAAAATAAAAATAACACCTTAATTCATGTTCACGGGAGAAATGGGTTTTTTGTATTTTTGGCCGCAAAAATTATGGATTTTCAGATAATTACTGATTAAATTATCAATAACTTAACTTAACTTGAATTGATTAATAATTGTTTTATGGAGAAGTATTCCTAAATTTTCCAAATTATTAATAATAAAAAAATCTATCAATCGAGCATCCTGGACTTCAAGCAGTTTAAATAGAAGGAGCAAGCTTTCGCTCAGGTTTCAATTCAAGAGAAAATAACTTGGTTAGTGATAAGAGTAATATCTGATGAGTCAGATCAATCTGCAGCAAAGGAATTTAGTTGTTTTTTAAAAGAATATCAAAATAGTTCTTGATACCTAATTAATTCAATTTTTAAAAACTTAGCATCTGCTTCATGGGACGATAAATAAGTTTTTTAATTTGTGTTTACAAATTTAATTAAATTATTGTTCTTTAAGATTTTTATTTCGTCTAATATTTTTTCAATATTAACATTTAACTTTAAAGCTATATCGAAAAGTGTATGTTTGGAATCACAATAGGTTAGTACATCCATCCTTAATTTTGATGGATGCTGGCCATTATGTACTTTAGAAATATTTGGGTAAAGATCTCTTTTCCCTAGCTGAGGTTCACATAATACTTCTAACATTGGATTTAAACCGATCTCAAAAGTTTGAACTATATTCTTAAATATATTAAATGAACCTTGCAAACCTCTTTCCGTAACTAATTCAAAATTGTCTAGACTCGTATGATATTCAGGAAATTCTGAAAACTTTGATCTGCAGAAAGTACAGACTGGTAAATCAATCCCAGGAGCACAAAATTGTCTTTCATCAGATCCACGACTTAAAAAAGTGTAGTACTTTACATTACTTAATCCTATTAGGGCAGACTTAACTGCCAGGTCTGCCAGATTATTCCCAAGGCGTGACTCCACATGCGAATAAGCTCTTTCATCTCCGACGCATGAAAGATTAAAACCACAAAGCATATTTTTCTGAAGTTTTTTAAAATTCTTACTCAAATAAGCAATTGAGCCAATTGTTTCAGGTATCAAAATAAATCTGTACGAGTATTCATTTTCAGGAAAATTACTTTTTACGTAAGACATGATTTGACTTAATAATACTGGGCCACTTAATTCATTGTTCGCCATAGATGGATGACAAAGATATGAAGAAAAAAATATCTCTTTTTTAGATCTTCCTGGAATAAAAGCCTCCAAAATTTGTAACTTGCCAGGACTTAATTTTGAATCTATAAATACTTGATAATTACCTTTAGGTAGTTGATTAACTACTTCCTTTTGCAGGCAAAAACCCCAATTCCTTTCGTAATAGCTAGTTACATAAGGAATTGCGTTAGGTTTTGCTTCTAAGGTGTGTATTTTTCGTAAAAGTTGGGATTTGTCTAGCCAAAGATTAACTGGTTCAGAGTAATTAACTACATGTAAGTTATTTTTTGAAAATTCTGCATATTTTATACCTGACTCATGCTTAATATAAGCATCTTTTATTGACCATTCAGAAGGTATCTCCCAATCAAAAACTTTATCACCAGTACTAAAAATGATTTCTTTGAACTCAGGGTGTATATTTTGAAATTTTCTCATGCTTTTTCTAATACCCTCGCCCATAATTGATCTGCAAATGGGGAATAATTCTTTTGCAAGCGAAATCATTTCATAGCCTTCTTTTGTCATTGCTTTATTCATATTTTTAGTTTATAAATTTGATTTGAAAAATATTTACTGGATGTCTATTAATTATTTCATAGATAATTCATAATAAGTTTTTAATTCTCCTCCAAAACTTTCTTTGAAACAAACTCTTTTGGACTATTTATTCCTTCAAAATTTATTAAAAATATTTTTTGTTTTGCAAAATATTCTATTGCTTTCCAATGCGCAAATGTTCCTTGCCAAGGCATTGATATATTAGGATTACCAGCACCATACAAATAATAAGCTCTTTTATTATCCCAATCATAAAAAACAATATAAATAGTTTGATTATCTTTATTTAATACCTGAAAAATTTACCTTTATTCATTTCATAATATTTATTCATTATGGATTTCATATTTTCCAATATTTAATATTCAATTTGATTTTTTTTTAAATGAGTAATAATTTTTAGACTAATCATTATATCCATATAAGGATTTTATCAAAGAATTAATAGATAAGTAAATCTGTTGAAAAGCTTATTTCTTTTTGAAGACTAAATAGCGATCTAATCTAAATCTCTCTTCATCTAAATCATAAGATTGAAGCATTCTTTTTGTAGCAAATAATTTTAATCCTGCTTTTTCTGCTTTTATTATTAGTTCTTTAGATGATAAAAATCTTATTGGATTTTCTTTTTCAAAAATAGGCTTTAATTTAGCATTGCTCAATCTATTAAAATCAAATTCTTCCTCTGGATGTTGTTTTTTTACATATATATCTTTTTCGATAAATTGAATAACAATTAATCCATTAAAATTTATTTTTTTACTGGCATCAGTGAAAAAAAACTCTATCTCTTTATCTTTGAGATAGTAAATAGTATCTCTCGAATATATAAGTTCAAAACTAACATCAAAAGGTATTGGATCAACTCCGCATCGCGATAATTTTACCTTTACTTGATTCTTTTGTTCTATTTTAGAGACAGCAATTGGATTAATATCAATCCCATATACATTAGCTCCTCTTTTTTTACATTCTAATAAATCTGCTCCCTGCATAAATCCTATTTCAAGAATTTTTTTATCTTTAAATGTATCAATTAAAGAACCAAGCAACCTAAAAAGACTTACGTTAGGTACTTTATAAGTCTCGCCTAAATCAAGATTAGTCCAATATTCAGCTACCCTATCCATAATACAAAATTAACATTATAAGAATTTAGATTATAACCATATAAAAAGAAGAGATAGATAATAACCAAATAAAAAATATGATTTTTAATAACTAATTTATTTTCAAAAATAATCTTTTTATTATTGCTAAATAATGACTCTAGGAAGACGGTGAGTAAAGTTACAAAGAACCTCCCAAGGAATAGATCCACTCATTTCACTCCAATGAATTGCAGATATAAAATCAGTTCCATCATTACCTAATAAAGTAACTACATCTCCAACTTTTAATTGAGGACTATCAGTAATATCTAAGACTAATTGATCCATTGTAATAGCCCCTATTTGAGGTAAATATTTTCCTTTGAATAAAGCAAAGATTTTTCCTGATAGTGACCTACTAACACCATCAGCATAACCTATACCTACAACTGCTAATATGCTAGGTTTTTTAGTTTTATAAATGTTTCCATAGCTGACTCCGACGTTTGGAGGGACTTTTCTTATAAAAGTGATTTTAGCCTTCACAGACATTGCTGGCTTTAGTCGAATCTTATTTTTAAGATTGTAAATTGGAGAGTATCCGTATAAAGCTATACCAGTTCTTACCATATTATAATGAAGTTTTTTATCTCGAAGAGTTCCTGCAGAATTAGCTAAATGAAAGCAAGTCTTGTTACTGGCAATTGACATTTTTTTATATAAATCAAAAAATATCTCATGCTGTTTAGAAGTAAATATTTTCTGGGACTCACCTTCTAAATCTCCATCAGCCTGTGCCAAATGACTATAAATACCGTCGAGAGAAACATTTTTCATTTGGAGAATTGAATTAAATAAATGCCACGCATCTTTTAAATCACATCCTAATCTTGTCATTCCAGTATCAATCTTCAAATGTATCTTAAATTTCAATCCATATTTACTACCAATTTTCTGACAAGTTTTCGCATCATCAATACTACTTATTGTAGGTAAAAGATTCCAATAAAGACAAGAATCTATATCATCTACTGTAGTTAAATTACCTAATATTAAAACTGGACAATCAATTTTTAATTTACGTATTTGAATCCCTTCATGAAGGCTAGCTACACCCAAATAACTTGCACCCCCCAAAACTGCAGCTTTCGCGACCGTTTCAACTCCATGCCCATAACCATCCGCCTTGACAATAGCCATCAAATGACATTTATCACCTATTAATTTTTTTAAAGTAATCACATTAGATTCTATGGCTTTTGAATCGATCTCTAACCATGCTCTTTGGCGAGGATCTTTCTCTTTAAAATTGTTTTTTATGATATGTTTTAAAGCCAATTAAATAATAATGAAAATCTATTTCTTTTGATTTTTTAAAGAGGTTAAATACTTAGATAATTTATCATAACTAGATAAATTAATAATAACTTCAGAAGTTATTTCAAATTTAAACCTATCAGATAGTATTGAAATAATTTGCATATGAGCTAAGCTATCCCACTCGGGGTTATTTGAAATTGAAGTATTTAAATCAATTTCATTTATATCAATTTTTGTGCATGCAGCTATTGTTTCTTTTAAGAATTTATTGACATATTCCATTATCTTAATTTAATTCATAAAATCTAATATCAAATTTACCATTTTTAGTTCTTTTAAGTGGATTTGTTTCCCTTACAAACTTTAATCTATAATAATGTGGAAATTTTTTTTGGACAGAAAATTCAATATTATCTTTGTCAATATCTTTATTAGAGTAATAAAAAACTTTTATAAAATTTGTACCTAAGACAGCTATCACCTCATCTACGCCAGTCTCTAATACTCTTGATTCTATTTCGCCAAGTTCAATTCTATAACCAGATATTTTTATTTGTCTATCGTTTCTATTTTTGAAAAAATAATTTCCATCATCTCTAAGATATACGTTATCTCCTGTATCGTAACTATTCAACTTTTGTATTTCTTTTTGAAAGCGTTCATTAGTTAATTCTTTATTATTAAAATAACCTCTAGCTACTTGCGGACCTCTAATAATGAGAGTCTGTTTTTCTAATCCATCTTTATCCATAAACTTTTTGATAAAAAATTTATGAGATTTTATTGGTCTACCAATAGATAGATTTACTCCATCTGAATAAGATTCAAAATTATTTTTATTAAGTTCAATTTCACTACAACTAACCGTCACTTCTGTTGGTCCATATAAGTTAAAAATTCTAGAACAAGGAAGATTATTAAAAATCTTAGATACTAAAGTGTAATTTAAAGGTTCACCACAGAATATAAATTTTATTTCTTCAACAAAATATTCTAATTTTAATTTATTGCTTGCATTAATTAAAGATATAAAACTGGGCACAGAGGTAATAATATTAATTTTTTCCTTATTCACTATTTTCCAAGGAATAAGTTCTTCGTTATTAGACTTTAATGAAACAATGGTCGACCCTCTAATTAGAGGAGGATAAATAGATAAAACACTTAAGTCAAAAGATATCGAGGCTGTTTGTAAAACTCTCGAATTTTTTTTATAAGGCATATTTTGATAACAATATTCAAGGTAATTAAATAAATTAGATCTCGAAACTTCAACACCTTTTGGCTTGCCGGTTGTACCACTCGTGAAAATTATATAGGCTAATGAATCATTTTTAGAATCCTTAATTTCCTTAAAATATGTACTTCTTTGGAGATAATTTAAGTCCTGTTTGTAATCAATAAATATTGAGATTGCCTCAAATTCTTTTATAAGGTTTTGATTATCTGTGATTATCAAATTTGGCTTGACTCTTGATATTATCTCACTGTTATAGTCAATAGAATTTTCAATATTTAAAGGGACATAGCATATTTTCAAATCCAAACAGGCAACCATTGAAGCGTAAGCTTTAACTCCAGTTTTTAGCAAAATAATAATTTTCTTTTCTTTATCGAAAAACTTTAAATTTAAAAAGTCAACAATTTCATTTTGTATGTATTTAGATATTTTCTTAAAGTTCTTATAATTTACTCCGTCAATTTTATTATTTGAAGACTTAAATTGAGGTAAGTCTAAAATACTAAAATCATTATCCAGCAAATTCATCTTAATAAAATCTTTGGATTCTCTTTAAGCAATTTTAGTATTTTATCATGTAATTCTTTCAGTGAAATTGAATAGCTATCAAAAATCGATAATTTTGACTTTCTAAAAGTTGAACAATTCTTTATGTAAGGAATTATTTTATTAAAGTCAGTATTTATTGAATTATCTCGCCTAGCAAAATATTTAAATTTAATTTTTAATTTTTCATTTTTTTCATTAATAATTATTTCTCTATTTAAATAAATTATTTTTCGATAAGGTACATTAGCTAGATATTCGATATTATGAATATATGAACATGCTTGTTCAAAATCGACTGCAAACAACAATAATTTATAATTTTTGTTTAATAAAAAATCGAAGTCTGTTTTTGAACCAAAGGACTGATAAAAATTCATTTTAGAAGGGAACATTTGATCTTCATTAAGAAACAAATGATTATGAATAGGACATAGTGTTCTTAACCCTTCACCTAATTGAAGTGCATATTGCGAGAATGCCCCAACAGAACTCTTTGATTTTGAAGGATCATAAGTTTTTTGTTCTGCGAAACAGTAGGTTGGTATAGCAACACCTACACCTTTATGCATATATTCGGAAATGAATTCCCAGAATTGATTCTCAGGGTTTTCTAATTTATAGAGCTCGTATAAAGAACTATGAATCAAAAGTGGCTTATTATTTCTAATTTCAAGTTCATCGAAAAGCTTATTAATTTTTACATTAAAATTATCATTACTAATTTGCATACTAATTTCTAGCTTTTTATAAAACCATATCTTTACTTTTCGATTCCGATAAGTAGTTCCATTTGTAAGTTAAATATTTTGACACTAGAGAATAAAAAGCACAACTAAAGAGCTTAATCATACTATCACAGAGAAATTTATATGTTATGAATATGTGAAATAGAAAAATTAATCTCTGGGAAGAAAAAGTTAGAAATATAATTTTCCCTAAGTCAGATTTCATAGACTATAAAGTAAAAAAGAAGGTTTCAATTTATATTTCTTATTACACAATGCATTTCTTACATATTCCAGCTAAGCAAGTTTTTTATAAATAAAATATATGATAATTTGGATTTGGGGGAAGCATCCACGCCAATAGGAATAAGCCCACTTTCTTTTAAAAACTTAAAAGAGTGACATCATTGGAACCAATCTCAAGACAATTAACAGAATTAGAAAAAAGGGTTTTTACAAATATCATGAGCATATTTGCGCCAGTAATCTTTTGAATATTGCGAGTTTGAAGCTGTATACGAATAATCTACTAGATGATATATGTCTTTAGGATGAGTAACAATATCATTCTGAATTAGGCCACAATCTTTGCATAGAGAGCAAGTTAGAAAGAAAATAGAATCACTGTTTGAAAAATTTTCCTGGGAAATAAATCTATCTGCGTATGAATTCATTCCTAGGTCAATTATCTTTTTTTGATTATCAGAAATACATGCTAAACAATTATTTCTTTTTGGCATTAATTCAATAATCTGAATTAACTATATATGGATATTTGTAGTGGGAATATAATTTTTAATTATCAATAAAACTAAAAAATAGAAATATTAAATGGAGCTAAGCGGACTCGAACCGCTGACCCCCTACATCCCATACGGGTGCTCTACTAGCTGAGCAATGTCAACAAATCTCAAAGCTTAACTCATATAAATCAAACTAAATATTTTTATCTTAACGGCCTTAATTGCTATACTACCTTATAGCTTTTGATTATTAAAATCTGCTATCTGTATACATAAATCACTATTAAATAAATTAACAGAAATAAAACTTTAGGTTATTGTCTGAGAAAATTATAGGAATTATATGTACCTTTAAAAATTGGAGAAATATTTAATTACTACAAAATTTTTATTAAATAAACTTTTAAATATCTTTTTTACTCCTCCTATAAAATTTTTATTAAGTAAGGAGATTGGAAGAAGTTTATTATATAATTCGTTTCCTGATAATACATTATTAATGTGTAATACAAATGAGGGTATTAATTATATCGTAAATAGCTCAGATAAAATGATTGGCAGAGGTACTTTTAAATCTATGAAGTCTTTTGATGCTAATAATCTGGAAATGAGTTTAAAGATTCTTAATAATAAAAAAAGTATTTTATTGGATGTAGGTGCAAATATTGGCACTATAGGCATATATGGTATTTCACAAAACCATTTTCAAAAATGTTTAGCCTTTGAGCCTGAGCCAAAAAATTTCAATCTTTTAAAAAAAAATATATATATTAATGATCTACAAAACAAATTTGAAATATTTAATTTAGCTTTAAATGAATTTCAACAAGAAAATGTAGTAATTAAACTATCTCCTGATAATTATGGTGACCATCAGGTTTCTAATCACAATAACGATTACGGAGTTTCTAGAGAAGAGATAACTGTAACAAGCGATACTTTAGACAACATTTGCAAAAATTTAAATCTAGAAGAAACTATTCTTTTCATGGATACGCAAGGATTTGAAGGACACATACTTTTGGGCGCAAAAAATCTAATTAAATTAAAAGTACCTATTGTCACTGAGTTTTGGCCTTATGGACTAAAAAAATCTGATGGCTTAGATAAATTTTATGAAGCATTTGAAAATTCAAATTATGAAAATTTATACAACTTAAGATATCCATATAAAAAGATCCCGTTTAGTATAAAAGCATTAAAAGATATCGCATCAAAAATCGAAAACGACGAAAAAATATTTACAGATTTATTAATCTTTTAAATTTACTAATGCTATTAAAGATATAGTTGCTTCCAAAAATCATTATTTTCTAAAAAAAATTTATAACAAAATCCCTTTTATATAATTAGAAAATATATATATTTTTATTTATCTGAGCATTAATATGCAAAATAGTTAGAGATTTTTCGCATAAAAGCAGATAATTCTTACATAGTTAGAACGTGCTTGTAACAATCAAAAAGTTCATTACTATAAATTTTCATATCGCCAAATTGCAATATCCAATTATTTGCTTTTTGTACTTTCTTACTTATTAATTCTTGATTTGAAAGTGCCTCATTGAGAGTATTGGCCCACTCATCAATTTTATTTTCTTTTAATATAAATGCATGATTTTCTTTTAAAAGCTCTTTTTGACCAAGACAATCAGTTGCTACAACAGGGACCATATTATGAAAAGCTTCTTGAATTACTAAATTTCTTCCCTCGTATCTTGAAGTAGAAAGAATAATACCACCCGCAGAGTGGATTTCATCCCAAACGTTTTTACTAGCTTTTTTAAAAAAATAATGTTTTGACAAGCCTAAAGTTCTAATTTTATTTCTCAAATAATTTAACTCTAATTGATTTTCAATATTAAAATAATGAATTAATTTGAATTTATTATTTAAAAATTTTAATTTTTTAATAAGAGATAATTGTCTATCCAGACCCTTTTGATGAATATTACTAGTTGCTAAGCAGTATATTATTGGATTATCTTTTGAAATAATTGTTGAAAAGCTTTTTTTTAAAGGAGGATTTGTTCTATTGTAAATGACTTTATAATTTGGATTCAAATTGTAGTTTTTCAAAGCAAATTCTTTTTCTCCATCTGCTGTAAATAATACGAAATCAGAATATTTTAAAAGACAACTATCTACAAAATTTTGAAAAAAAGAAAATACTTTTCCCCTGCTTAATTTATAGTAATACCCGTGAGCTTGATAGATTATCTTAATCTTCATGATCTTTGCGGCAATTAATACGAAAAAGCCATTTCTCCCATGAATGTGAATAATAGTATTATTTCTATTTTCTTTTTTTAATCTTTCTAAAATCTTATAAAAATTGAATACACTTGAATGTCTTGTTAATAGGATATCAGCATTGTGAAAATGAATATTTTCAGGAATTTTGTTTGCCCATATTTGATGTCTAATATTACAAGTTAAATTAAATAAATTATTTTGTAATAGTGTTATTCCTCCGCTTCTTCTAATAGCAGGTAAGGTATGAATGATTTTCAAATTTTTAAATACACTAATAAATTTTAAACAATTTAAGGATGGGAGCTTTATTTTGGGGTCCCAAAACGCCAAACCAGACTAACGTCCAAGGTATTAGTATCCAGATTACCTTCTGTAGAAATCACTTTTCTTATGCCAGTTTAAAGGCTGAAAACATTATTTAGATTTTACTCCAACCCAACACTCGGTTATAAAGTTTTGAAATATCAATTTAGAATATTTTATAAGTCTTAATAAATTTAAAATTAACCAATTAAATAAAAATAAGTTAAATTATAATAGATATTTTGATTTAATACTCCACTTTAAAATGAAGAAGAGTTATTTGTGGTTAATATTTATAATACCTTTTGGCTTAACTTTTATAAAGAGTTTTTTCTCATTAAATTCCTTTCTTCCAACATTACAAGATGAATTAGTTGCAAATACTTCAGGGAATAGTTCTTTTATTTCATATGCCTTTAATTCATTAATTAAATTTTCCGTTATCCCAATAATGATTTGCACAATTACTTTATACGAAATTCTTTTTTCAAATATCAACTTTAATTTTGAAAAAACACTAAGTTTAAAAAAATTAAGATTCTCTAAAGGTAAAAATTTTGCAGATATTTGGTATTTTTTTATTAATATTTTGTTCAATCAATTTCCAATCATAATTACTTTTCTAACATTTGGTATTTCAAATTTTTCCCAAAATATTAATAAACCAATAGAGGTCCTATTTAATAATTTTTATAGCGGTTTCCTTCCTAATTTAGAGTCGGGAAGCAAGTCATTTATTTTGATAATTTTAACTATTCTGTTAACAGACTTAATGAATTATGCTAGACATCGTTTGGAACATAAAGTACCTCTTTTTTGGGATTTACATGAATTCCACCATTCAGCTACTGAAATGACTATTTTATCTAGGTATAGAGGTTTGCCTTTAGATGGTATTTTTACTGCGCCAATATTTTTACCAATTAGTGTTTTTACAGGCTTATTATTAAATTTAACTTTAAGTTCAGGATTCCTATTACCTCTAATAACTTATTCCATGTATTTAGCCTACACATCAATGGTTGATTTAATTGCTCATAGCTCTACCAAAATAATTTATCCAAGGCAAATCTCCAAAATTTTTATGAGTCCAACTTTGCATTTACTACACCATTCTGCAAATCCTGAACATTTTGATAAAAATTTTGGCCAATTTATAACATTATGGGATAAGTTTTTTGGTACTTATCTAGATGAATCAAACTTAAAAAATATTAAAGAATTTGGAGTTAAAAATACGCAATATAATAAATATCATCCCCTATATGCTGTAAGTCTACTTCCTTTTACCAAAATTTCAAAAAGGATAAAAAAGATTTGGACTTCCTAAATCAATTCTTGAAAATTATTCAGGAAATATTTTAGATATTCCTAATTGAAAAGGAAAAATGTTAGAAAGTTTTAAAACCTTCCGCAGGGTTTAAAAGATAACCCCAATAAATAAATCCACCATCACATTTTGCAGCAAGATCATCTTTGCGAATATAATATCTAATTTTTTTCTTCTTGAACTACTTGGTCATAATCGCAGCAAATATGAAAGCCTTCATCTTCTTGCATAATTACTAATTATTGTTCCCCTTCCCTACCTTCCGTTAATATTAAAACTCAATGGAGCCAAGGGGATTTGAACCCCTGACCCCCTGCATGCCATGCAGGTGCTCTACCAGCTGAGCTATGGCCCCAAATCTCGAAACGTCATTCATATCAATCAATCTAAAGATTTCTTTCGTAACGTCCGTAATTCCTATAGTACTTTATAGCGTTTGATTATTGAAATCTGCACCTTAAAATGTACCTAGAGATTTACAAGTTGTAGCATGCTTTCTGGAGCTGTTCTCAAGCAATTCCGCACCTACTTAAAAAGTCAGGTTGGTCATGGGTGGAGCGTGGAAGGAAGAAAAAGCAAAGGAAGACTTTTAACAAGAGTCTCTTTCAGGCAATTAACTTGTGAAAGAAGTGTAGTTTTATTGGATATTGATTTTCATATTAAGAATCAAGATGACATTGTGAGAACTGTAAAGAAACTTTCAAACCTTATGCGTCAAAGAAATGTTGATTTGGCAAAAGCTAATTGATTACTTTCTAGAGTTAAAGTTTTAAATAATGGAAAACATGAAATAAATTGGTAAGCATTAACAGATGAATTCCTTAACTAGGAAGAGGTAATAGAAGGTAATAAACAAAGCGTGATTTATCCAAAATATTAGATAGGACTTTTCAAGCTTTGAGCA
>CACLGU010000028.1 GCA_902606505.1 uncultured Prochlorococcus sp. | reverse complement strand
AGTTGATCAGAACTTTGATCAAAAATCATCCCTAAATTCTGCAACCTTTCTACACAGCCTGGAGCTTCTTTAACTAGCATTTCTACAGCCTGAAAATCACATAGTCCATCACCTGCTTTTAAAGTATCCTCAGCATGAAGATCAAATGAATCGTCTTGTCTAACAACAGATGCTATTCCTCCTTGAGCCCATCTGCTGGAAGATATCTTACTAGTATTTCTATTTAAAAGAAGCACTCTTAAATTTGAGGGTAATTCAAGACAAGTCATAAGACCAGCAGCTCCAGCACCTATAACGATTACATCCCAATTATTTAAGGGGATTGGTTCTTGCGAAAATGGAGGCCTTAACATTAAACCAATCCACTAAAAGTTGGTTGCAGAATTGCTAAAACAATAAAAATACCATCAACAATTAATGTTGTTTGAATTACGTAACCAGAAACTAAGAGTGCTTTACCACTAGTAGTATTAATTGTGGCAGAATCTAAAATTTCTTTTGAAATTAACCAAAGAATAAGAGCAACAAAAACGATAATAGATAATGATTTTATTTGGATAAGACTCTCAGAGGTTTTTTGAAGAATCATAGGTGCAGTTTCAGAATCTGCTGTAATAACCTGTCTCCACTGATCCATTATTCCGATTAAAAATATTGTAATGTCAGTAACTGCAGTTCCAAACAAAGAAGAGATATAAAAACTTGAACCTATTTTCCAATTAGTACCAAATCCAATTAAAGCTAATGGGAGAACTACAGCTTCAACCGGTATATGTAGGATAGGAAATGGGCTTAACCATCCCCAGAACAAACATCCACCAAGCCAACTGCCTGATACACCAAGTAATAATGAACTGACAATAAACCACTTATTTGATCCTTTCTGATTTAAAACAAATGCCCCTAAGAGAATAACAAAAGTAAAACAAAGAGCACTAATTGGTTCTAATCTAACCCAAGGCGCTTGAACAAAAATAGGTAAAATTACAAAAAAAGAGGACCATAATCTTAAAGATATAGGATTTGATAAAAAGCTATTTTCGTATGAATCAACTGTCTTATGAGATTCATATTTGAATTTATCTTTTACTTCTAAATTTTTTGTAATTAATTCTTTCAATGAAAAAAGTTATTTTAATTAATCTAAATCGTGTTTTAGAAAACTGCGAATGCCATATTTTAATAAATAAAAGGCCCATAATTTCACACCTATATTTAGTTTTTTAAAAGTATTTAATACACTTTGAGTCATATATAAGTTTAGAATAAATATAAATAAGAGTATTTGACCTTAAATTGTGTGGCAAGAAATTAATTACACGGAAGATCCCATTGATCTTTTAGTTCCTAATATTACTTATAAAATAAACCCTGCAGAAATTGAAAGTATTGAAGCTAACTCTATTGCTGAAGAAATAGGATTTGAATCAGGTGATTCAATTATTAGTATTAATGGGAAAAAACCAAGAGATTTAATTGATTATCAGATTCTAATTAGTGAAGAAATTTTAGACATATCAGTTTTAGATAAAAATCATGAGATTCACAATATAAATATTGAAAAAGATCAAGACGTTAATTTAGGTATAAATTTTAAAGATGCATTATTTGATTCAATCAAGCAATGCAATAATAGATGTCCATTTTGTTTTATTGATCAACAACCAAGTGGTAAAAGAAAAAGCCTATATATTAAAGATGATGATTATAGATTAAGTTTCCTATATGGCTCATATTTAACTCTTACGAATTTAAAAAAAGAAGACTGGGAAAGAATTACTATGCAAAAACTATCCCCACTTTTTATTTCAGTTCATGCTACTGATCCCGCCACAAGAGAAAAATTATTAAAAAATAAAAAAGCAGGAGTGATACTTGATCAAATTTCGTGGTTTGAAAAAAACTCTATTCAAATACATGCTCAGATTGTTGTTTGTCCAGATATAAATGATGGGAATATTCTTGAGAAATCAATTTTGGAACTTGCTGAATTCTACAAAAAAACCTCTCAAACAGTACTTTCAGTCGCAATAGTTCCTGTAGGACTTACAAAATTTAGACCTGAAAATGATGGTTTGAAATCAATCAGCCCAGAATACGCAAAAAAAACTATTAAACAAGTAGAGAGAATTCAAGCCTCTCTACAAATTACTCTTGGGACTCGTTTTTGTTGGCTAGCAGACGAATGGTATTTAATTGCTGGTACAAATTTACCTAGTTACAAAACCTACGAAAATATGCCACAAGAATCTAATGGAGTTGGGACTATAAGAAACTTTCTAGAAGTATTAAGAGAGAAGACTCAAAACCTACCTCAAAAAGTAAAAAAGCCAAAAAAAATTAGTTGGATTGTTGGTAAATTAGTTTATGAAGCCCTAATTCCTATAGTTAAGAAATTAAACTTAATTAATGGATTAACAATTAATTTATATGGTTTACCAAGTATTTATTGGGGGCAAGATCAAGTTGTTACAGGTCTTCTTACTGGAGAAGATCTAATTTATGGGCTGAAAAATAAGGACTTAGGAGAAGCTGTTTACATACAATCTATTATGTTAAAAATTAATACCGATTTATTTTTAGATGATAAAAATATTCAAGAAGTTGAGAATCAAATAAATACTAAAATTCACGTTCTTGATGATTCAAATGATATTATTAATACTTTGATTGGTTAATCGAATATTTTCGAAACTATAAAACATGCTTAGAAGAGTAATAAATCCTTTCTTATTATTGCCGCTTACTCTAAGTATGAATATCTTGAATGTTCTATCGAGCGAAACAAAAAATTACATTGATAATGTTTTAGAAGAAAAATCAAATATTACGTTTGTTGATTATCAAGAAATAGAAAAACTTATATTAAAGAACCAAGAATTAAAATCATTGCTAAATTTAGTAAACTCTGCAAGCTTTAATCTTTCCAGTCAAATTGCCAAAAGATACCCATCCTTAGATTTTCAAGCCAATGGGTTACCAAAATATATCGCAGGTAAAAAGTACAATAGCAATTCACCTACTTTAAAAACATCACAATTTACGGCTAATCCCTCCCTTAACATTAAATGGGATGTAATAGCCCCGCTAAGAGGATCTGAGATTACAATTGCCACAACAAATTACAAAATTGCAGAAAATAATTATGAGATTAAGAAAAAAGATTTAATTCAAGAAGCAAGAATTAGATATCACAAATACAAAAAGTCATATCAAGATATTCAAAATAAAAAATTCACACTTGATTTATCAATTACAAGTTTAGAAAATGCTAAAGCGAAGCTAAATGCTGGAATTGGTACAAAATTTGAAGTTCTTGAAGCAGAAGCTCAATTATCTCGAGATCAACAATCACTTAATGAAAAGAAAATAGAACATGAAATTAATAAAATTTCTCTTAAAGAGATTCTTAATGTTAAGGGAGATTTCGAAACTAATAAAGAGCAAAATCTTATAGGGTTTTGGAATCATAAATTGAATAAGAATATTAATGAGGTTTTGGATAAAAATCTTTCCTTAAAAAACCTTATTCTTCAAAAATCAATCAAAAATAGCCAAGCAGAGAGCTTTTTAGCTCAAAATAAGCCAAATATCTATATCAGTAATTCATTATCTAGTACATTTTCAAAGGGTGACTCTCTAGTGACTAATATCGACTCTAAAAAATCTGGATCAAATTATACAAATACCATAAGTCTAAATTTTGCATGGAGTATTTTTGATGGCGGACAAAATAAGAACTCCTACAAATCAAAAATAGCAGAGGCAGAATCCGAAAAATATGCTTATGAAAATCTAAAAAATATTTTAACCACAAGTATTAGTAAAGCCTATTTAAATCTTAAATTAAATGAAGAAAAAATAATCTCTTCTCTTAAAGAAATTGAATCTAGCAAAGAGTCTGTAAGGCTTTCCAGACTTAGATATGATGTCGGAATATCAACTCTAAAAGATGTTCTTGTTAGGCAAAGTGAATTAAGTAATGCGAAATCAAAAAATATTAATGCAATATATAATTACAACCTGAATATAGATGAATTAGAAAGATTAACTTTCCTTGATAAAAGTAAAAATTGTTTAGGTATTAATAATACTAAAATTAAAGATGCAGAGTCTATTTGCAATTTATAAAGATGAATCCACCAAATTTAACTAATAAGCAACTAAGTGAATTAGATTCTTTATTTGAATTGGTTAGTCAACGTCAAACAAAAGATTTTGGAAATATTAGCGCCAGCAATAAAGCAGATGGATCATTATTAACAAGTTGTGATTTATGGAGTGACAAAACAATCGTAGATGGCTTAGCTTCAATAGCTCCAGGTGAAGGCGTCCTTAGTGAAGAAGGGCAAAAGTTAATTCCAAATTCAAATGCTTACTGGGTGGTCGATCCACTCGATGGGACAACAAATTTTGCTGCCGGTATTCCTTACTGGTCTATATCTGTAGCAAGGTTCGTTAATGGTAAACCACAATCTTCTTTTTTAATAATTCCTACATTGAAAAAAAAGTTTGTATCCATTAAGGGTAAAGGGGTTTGGTTAAATAACAAGAAAATTGATCCTAGCCAAATTAATCGTCAAAGTGAATGCATTTCTTTATGTAGTAGATCAATAAAAATTTTACAAAAAAAACCAGACTCAGTATTTCCTGGCAAAATAAGACTCTTAGGTGTATCGAGTTTAAATCTTACGAGTGTAGCGATGGGACAAACTTTCGGAGCAATAGAATCAACCCCTAAGATATGGGATATTGCAGCAGCCTGGCTGCTATTAGAAGAACTCAATTGTTCTATAGAGTGGCTAAAAACAGATCCTTTAAATTTAGTTTCAGGAGAAGACTTAAGCGATGTTAATTTTCCATTAATTGCTTGTATATCTATTGAAAAATTTGAAATTTTAAAGCCATGGGGTAATTTATTATTAGCAAAATAGTTGCATCATAAATAAAAAATTGCTTGAAAAATTTCTTAATCAGATACAATAAAAATTAAGTAAATAAATAAATATTTGAAGAAAATTAATATGCAGAGAAGTTCAACATGGATACTTAAAAGTTTATGGGGAGCTTGTGAACGATGGAGCAAATCTGATTGTGTTGATTTAAGCGCTGCATTTGCATACTACACACTTCAATCATTTTTTCCCATCCTTCTCATTTCTCTTTCAATAGCTTCATGGTTCCTAGGAAAACAAGAAGGATTAGATCAACAAATAATTGCCATTGCTGCTCAACTTTTACCTCCTTCAGTAGTTGAGTTAGTAGAGACAACATTATTTAATTTGATAGATCAAGGTTTTGGAGCAGGAATTCTTGGGGCTATGTTTTTGCTTTTTACAGCAGGAAATGCATATCTATCTCTTCAAAGAGGTTCGGATAGGCTTTGGGAGGACGAAATTCCTTCTAAAAAAGTGAATGCTGCTTGGAGAGTGCAAGCTTCGAAGTTTCTCCGAAATAGAGTTGAAGCCTTTTTAATAGTATTCTTTATTGGTTTTTTAATGGTACTGGATCAAATTAGTGCAAATCTTAGGATGATCCCAAGTAACGTTTTAGAAAATCTTTCAAAATCTAATAGTCTTATTTCTGATTTATTATTAAAGTTGCCGCTCTTACAAGTTGGTCAGTTTGCAATACCACTAATTGGCTTTTCTTTAATGGCTCTTTTATTACAAGCACTACTACCGAGTAGAAAAGTTCCATTGAAACCACTGTTACCTGGATCTTTTCTTATTGGAATTGGCCTAACCACTTTGAACCTAGCAGTAAGTAAAAGTATTCTCTCACTTGGAGTAAGATTTCAAGCATACGGTTTTATTGGAGGATTTCTAGTACTTACTTTGTGGGTATGGCTATTAGGAGTGATTTTATATTTTGGACAATGTTGGAGCGTAGTAATTGCTAGTATGACTTTGGTAAATAAAAAAAGAAATTATAGATAAGAATAACTAAGGTGAATTATTTTTTTAAAGCTAATAAAAATCTTCTTACCTACTCATTAATCATACTTATCGTGATTCCAATTTTTGGATTTAACTTTTTCATTAGTTTTGTTGGAAATATTCTACTTCTTTTATTTTTAATTCCTCTTCTATTTTTAGTTTTAGTTTTTATGGGTTTTAACTCTTATAAATCTAAAATTAACACATGCAGTAATTGTGGGGCAATATCATTAGGTTCAAGTGAAACTTGCATGAATTGCGGTGCAAATTTAGAGAATATAAATAAGAAAAATCAATTAGATAAAAAGCCTAGTGAAAGTACCATTGATGTTAAAGCAGAAGAAATTAAATAAAATACTAACCTATTCCAATTTGTCGAAGAATACTTTGTCCAGTAATTAATTCAGTGCCAAGTCCAATCAAAATACCCATCATTGCCATACGGCCATTCCAAGTTTCTGCAAAATTTACAAAGCCAAATCTTGGTTGATTGTCTTTATTCATAATTAACAAAATTATCTATCAAATCATTTTAACGTTTTAAGGAAGATTTTATGAAAAATAATAAATTATTTATTTAACATGTCTCAGACCATCAACAGGTCGATACTCATCTCCAGTTAATTCTTCATATACAATGGCTGGCAATCCTGTATCAAACATTGTTTGCAATGCTTCTTTCAACATAGGATTCCAACCTCCAGTACTAACTTTTCCATGTCTTACAGTCCAGTCCCAAGTCCCTTGAAGATCTCTGGGGAGTCTACCTTCTCTATCTCTTCGAGCAACTAAGTCTAAAGATTCAACTATACCAACAATAACTGGATTTTTACCGTAAGAAGGAGTAAGGCTTAGTTCAAGTCTCACTGGATCTTCTTTAACCACTTTCAAACGAAACCTTGGTGGCAATTTGAGAGATCTTATTACCGCTGAAACAATTTTTGTTCTTAATTCCAATTTTTTTCCCTAGATGTATTTTGATTAATCAGTTGTTGGACCTTTTTCTTCTAAAGTAGAGTCATTATCATTCGAAAACCTTACGGTTAATAGCTCCTCTTCTGTTATGTTACCTGATTTATCTAAAAGTTCTGGATGTATTGTGTACTTTTTTTGTTTAAAACTGGAAGTACTTAAACCTTTATTTTTATTATCGGATATTCCCCAGCCATTAGACATTACTTTAAAAGCTTTCCACACCAAATAAGTTAAGGCCGCAGAGTATATAATTGGAAATAGAATAGTCATTGAATTTATAAATTAGTTGGTTATATGTTTAATATCATAGCCCGAAAAAAAGAAATTTAGCTATTTTAAGTCACTAAATTATTCTCTAGATTCAATCAATTAAATTACTAGTTATATTTAAATTACACTATTTTGGTGGATTAAATCTCCCGAAAAACATAAGAAAATCAAAATTGAAAAGACACATCAAAAAGCTATTATTAATCGTCTCATTAATTCCAGTAGGTATAATATATCCTACAAAAGCAATATCCCAACCATTAAGCAAACCAAAAGTTAATGAAGTTAGTTTATTTTCAAACAAATCTTTCATAACTAAAGCTGTAGAAAGAACCGGTGCAGCTGTGGTGACAATTGATACTCAAAGATATGTTAAAAAAAGAAATTTTCCAAGAAATTCTCAACTATTTCTAGACCCACGTTTTGAAAGATTTTTTTAGATTAGATTTGCCTAACGAAAATCGACCAAGGATAGAGCAAAACCAAGGCAGTGGATTTATATTTGCAGATGGACTTGTAATGACCAATGCTCATGTAGTGAATGGATCAGATAAGGTAATTGTTGGTTTAACCAATGGCAAAAAATTAAACGCTAAACTAATAGGTCAAGACTATTTTACTGATTTAGCTGTGCTAAAAATTGAAGGGAAAGGGCCTTGGCCAAAAGCAAAATTGGGCGATTCTGCAAAGATTAAAGTTGGTGATTGGGCTATAGCAGTTGGAAATCCATTCGGACTGGAAAACACAGTTACGCTTGGTATTATTAGTAATCTAAATAGGAACGTAAATCAATTAGGAATATATGATAAGAAACTTGAACTGATACAAACAGACGCTGCTATTAATCCTGGCAATTCTGGAGGTCCACTGTTGAATAGCGATGGAGAAGTAATTGGTATTAATACGTTGATAAGATCAGGTCCAGGAGCGGGGTTGAGTTTTGCAATCCCAATTAATAAAGCTAAGGAAATTGCCTATCAACTTTTAAACAATGGGAAAGTAATACATCCTATGATTGGAATTAGCCTAATAGAAGAAAGTATTTCTGAGAGAAAAAATAATGTGGTAAAAGTTGGATATGTAGTACCGAAAAGTCCAGCTGAAAAAAGTGGAATCAAAATAGATGATATTTTAATTAAAATAGGCAATAAAAATATTGAAACCGCATCAGACGTAATAGAACAAATTAGTAAAAATGGTATCAAAAAACAAGTAACTATATTATTGAAGCGTAAAAATAAATTTATTAAATTAAAAATAATACCAACTGATATTACTAATCTACAAAATAACTAAAAAATTTAATTGTCATTCCGTTTAAGTATTTCCACACATCTAGAAATACATCTACCATCCCTTATATCGCAGGAAATAATGCATTCAAAATAACTTTCAATAGGATCAGAAATTTGAAAATGTTTTTCTTGAAAATCGTAATTTTTCATTTAAATTATTTAAATCTATTGTTGTATTTTTAAGATTAATCAAGGACGGTAAAATATGTAAAGATATATGAGTGATCTTACTTAGCTAATTGTAAATTTTTTTAAAAGTAATCAAATTTTTTGGCTTTGATTTTTTTTTAAAAAATACTCGTAATTACCATCATATGAAAATAACTTTGAATCTTTAATTTCAATAATTCTATTTGCAACCTTCGAAATAAAATACCTATCATGAGAAATGATTAATAATGAACCTTTATAATTTTTAATTGCTAATTCTAAGTTTTCCTTAGATTGCAGATCCAAATGATTAGTTGGTTCGTCCAAAAGAAGGAAATTACTAGGATTAATAATCATGAGCGCCAAGGCTAATCTTGCCTTTTCTCCCCCACTGAGTTGTTTAATATATTTAAAAACAGTTTCATTTTGAAAGCCAAAACCCCCTAAAAATGTTCTAACTTTTTTTTGTGACCATTCTGGAGACTTATTACATATTAACTCAATAACCCTTTCGTCAAGTGAAAGTGCTTCAGCCTGATTCTGTTCATAATAGCTAGTAATTATATTATGTTTACCAAGATTAATTTCTCCAATTTCAGGAGATATTTTTTTCATAATAATTTTAAGTAATGTAGATTTTCCACAGCCATTTGGTCCCAATATTGCTATTTTCTCCCCAGAAGAAATCTTTAAATTAATATCTAAAAAAAGAATTTTATCCTCGAAACTATGAGACAAATTTTTGATATTTAGAACTGATTTTCCTGAGCGAGGGCAATCTGGAAAATTAAAAACAGGACTTTTTGATTTTGCTATGGGAGCATCAATTTTAGAAATCTTTGCTAATTGTTTTTCTCTACTCTTTGCTTGAGAACTTCTAGTGGCACTAGCTCTAAATCTATCTATATACCTCTTTTGTAACTCAATTTCTTTTTGTTGTAATTGATATGCCTTATTTTGTGATTCCTCATTCAAAGATTTCTGTTCGACAAAAAAAGAATAGTTCCCATTATATGTTTCAGATGTTCCTCTATCTACAAAAATTATTTTTTTACATAATTTATCTAAGAAATATCTATCATGGCTGATTATTATAACTCCAATTTTAAGCGATAATAGATATTCTTCCAACCAAAAAATAGTTTCTAAATCTAAATGATTAGTTGGTTCATCCAGTAAAAGTAAATCAGGTTTTTGTAAGATTATTTTTCCAAGTGCAACTTTCATCTGCCAACCACCTGAGAAATTACCAACTAATTTATCAGCATCTTCTATAGAAAAGCCTAATTTTGGTAATATTTTTTCTACATCAGATTGCATTTTATAACCACCTAAAGCTTCAAATTTTGCTTGATATTTTGCGAGTTGATTTACAAATATTTCAAGTTCATCGGAATTTTTTTTTATATCCAACGATTTCATTTTATTCTCAATTTCTAAGAGTTTAATGGCAACAATTTGTATATCTTTAAAAGAACTTTCTAATTCCTGTCTCACTGAAAAATTCAAATTACAATCAAACTCTTGCTTTAAATGGGCAATTTTAGGATTTCCCTCTTTGATGATCGTTCCACTTGTTTGCTCTTCCTCTCCAATTAAAATTTTAAATTGGGTTGATTTACCTGCACCATTAGAACCAACCAATCCAACTTTTTCTCCTTTCTTAATCTCCCAACTAATATTTTTTAAAACAACATCTGTAGAATAAATTTTGCTTACACCTTCAAATCTAATCACTGTTTTAAAAAATAGAATTTACAAAATCTGTGGCTTATTTACTAAAAAATATTTTGTGGAATAAAATTAAATCATGAAAAGAATAGAACAAATTGTAGTTATTTTCATAGCTGCAGCTCTTGCAATTCCAAGTTATTGGTTTTTTTGGACTTTGGCTGGTGGAGGTGGCTACAACAAAAGAATAAAACCTATTGCTAATCCAGATAATAAGTATTCGAAACCTTTTCCTAAAGACCTCCTCGAGCCTTGATTAACCACATTTTAGTTGCCTCATCATCAATAGTACTCAAATATTCAATAACCTCTTCTTTAGTCACAGAAATATTTAACTCTTTGCCAATATCGCATATTTTATCTAAGGCTTTTTTGGGATTAGTTAAGGCTGTCATAAACAGACTTTGTTTCTTTTTGGAATCGTTGGCTATTAACTTATAGAGCTTTTCAGCATTACTAGACATGTTTTAAAAATTTATTTATTAATAGATTATTACTTCAAGCTACATTTTGTTCATTATATTTATTATTAGATAAATCATTATCCACATCTTTTATCTCTTTTGCAGAGGCATCTGCCATACTTCTTGCATCTAAACATAAAACTTTTCTTAGTTTCGCAAAGTTAGCTGCGTGAGATTTTCTGCCATCTTTTTGGGCATAATACTCAGACTGCTGAAGAATATGGTGAAGATGAGTTAACAAATATGGACTAATTACAGCTGATACCAAAACGTCACTATTTTCATTATCGTGTGAATCAGAATTGACTAATCTTTTTTTCGGTTTATCAATTATCGACCTTTTAGGAGAATCAATTTTTCTTGAATTTTTCATGGGACAATAAAACAATTAATTGATACGGACATAAATTTCCTTACATATAATATACACAAAGATAGTATCCTTGACTAACTATGTATACTATTAAGTAACAGTTATCAACTTTGACTCATGGCTACCCGCCAAAACTCAACTAATGGGAAGCCTAAATCCCCCAGAATTCAAGTAGTTCTTCCAGAATTAATATGTGAGCAATTAACTATTTTGGCCGATAATGAATCTAGGACAGTAAGTAATATGGCAAAAGTGTTAATACAAGAGGGTATAAAAAAATATTTCGAAAAAGAAAGTAAATCTCCTGTTTCAGAAAATAATTTAAATACTGATAAATTTAGAGATGAGCTTGAGAAACAAAGCGTCAAAAGATTAAAAAGAGCTCCTCAAAGGATTAGATACTATAAAAAATCTGATTGAAAATAGTTAATTTTGAGGCAATTTCTGTAAATCTAGAGTTTTACCCATAACTACCAAAATATTTCCTCTTTCCAAAATATATTTTGCTGGAGGATTCACTGTTAATTTTTCAGCAGGTCCTGCAGCAAGAACATTTACTAAATAATTTTTCCTCAAATTTAAATCTCTTAAAGATCTTCCAATAAATTCCTCTGGAACAGTTATTTCATCTATACCAGTTTGATTATCTAGTTCCAATCTTTCGATTAGGTTTGGTCTTACTAGTTCTAAACCTAATCTTTCTCCTTGCATCCTAGATGGGAAAACAACTTTATCTGCACCTACTCTTTTTAACATTTTTTCGTGCAAGTCACTGGTAGCTCTCGCTATTACTCTTTTTACTTTGCTACCTTCACTATCCTTAGCAATAAGAGTTGTAGTTATACTTGCTTCAATAGGTTCACTAATACCCACTACAACAGTATTCATTTCAAGAATTCCCGATTCCTTCATAGACTCTTCATCAGTACAATCTACAACTCTCGCTTCTATCGAAGGTTCTAATTGCCTTAAATCATCAATAGCTTTTTCCGAATAATCTGCAGCCAAAACATCAGCGCCATTACTAATAAGTTCTCTGCAAACTGCGGTTCCAAATCTTCCAACGCCGACAACTGCAAAAGTAAGTGCTTCATTTTCTTTCTTTTGAGACCACTGCCACCAATCAGCCATAATAAAACTCAGTCAATTCTAAACATATAGATCAGCCCTAGGATAGCCAATTCTCTTTTGTCTATCTATTCTACTCTTATAAAGAGCCTGCCAAAGTGCACTTAAAAGCAAAAGGATCCCAAGTCTGCCCACAAACATACCCACAATAAGAATAAATTGACCAAAATGATTTAATTTTGCGGTTAAACCAATATCAAAACCAACTGTTGCAAATGCAGATATGCAAGTGAACAGAATTTCTAGGAATGTGAATGATTCTTTTTTAACAAAAGTATTAGTTGTACTAAGCAACATTGCCATTAAAAGAACAAAAAGCAAAGATCCAACTGTGATTCCAACTGCCTTTAGAATAACTTTATCTGAAATTAATCTGTTGCTAATAATTACATCTTTCTGACCTCTTAAAGTCGATCTAGTTGCAGCCATTAAAGCAATAAATGTAGTTGTTTTTATACCTCCACCAGTACCTCCTGTACTTGCTCCAATAAACATAAGCGTCATTAATAATAAGAGGCCCGTATCTGAGATAGAGTTCAAAGAAATCGGAAAATTTGTAAAGCCTGCAGTTCTTGCACTAACTGTTTCGAAGATAGATGACATTAACCGTTCAAACAAATTTAAATCATTAAAAAATTGACTATTTAGCAATGATTCAGTGATAAAGAATCCTAATGATCCGAACAATATTAGAGACAAACTTGTCCTAATAACTAATCTGGAATGAAGGCTTAATTTCTTATAAGAAAGATTTTTTTTATGACTCCAAATATCATCAATAACCCGCCAACCCAATCCACCCATAACAATGAGAAAAACAAACACGCTATTCACCAAATAATTTGTTCTATAGTCTTGAAGACTATTAGACATTAATGAAAACCCTGCATTGTTATATGCAGAAATGCTGTGAAAAATCGAGGACCATAGTCTTTCCCAATTATTTTGAATGTCTACAAATCCAAAAGAATATAAGACAATTGCGCCCAAGGATATGATACTAATCGCAGTAATAGCAATGCTTTGAAAAGTTCGACCAATTCCTCCAACTCCAAATTCATCTAAAGTCTTTCCTTTATCTAATCTAGTTCTTAACTTTGTCCCCTTTACAACAAACCCTTGTAAAAATGTTGTAATGGCCATTAATCCTAGACCACCTGATAAAAGCATAAAAGCTAAGAAAACTTGGCCAAAGAAATTTAAATCATTACCAATATCTATTATGGTTAAGCCAGTAACGGTTATTGCAGAAGTAGATGTAAAAAATGCTTCCCACAAACCAACCTTTGAAGATGAACATAATGGAGAGCTCAAAATTAAAGTTCCAAGGCAAATAATAAACAAGCCTGTAACAATAGTAAATTGAGGTACAGATAGCTTTTTATAAGCATCTTTTAATTTATAAACTTTACTTGTGAATTTCACAATATTACCCGTAATTTAAAATTATCAATGCTGGTACAGTAAATGACATTATAAGTGTTAATCCAGCTCCGTATTTTGCGATATCAAAAAATCTATATCTTCCAGGGCCATAAACCATTAAATTTGTTTGATAACCCATTGGAGTCAAGAAAGATTGACTTGCACCGAATAAAACAAGCATTATTAAAGCGCTTGGTGAAATTTCTAAAACATTTGAGAATTCAATAGCAACAGGCAAAATCAAAGCAACCGAAGCAGCATTACTTATAAATTGCGTAAGAATAACTGTAGATACGAAAATTACGACTAGTGCAAAATAAAGAGGCATTCCGTTAAGGGCGAAGTTTAGATTAACTGCAATTACATCTGCTAATCCAGTTATCTGCATAGCTACACTAAAACACGATAAAGATCCCAGCAATAAAATGACGTCTAACCTAATTGATTTTTGTATCTCTGCAGGCCTTAAACATCCACAAGCAACCATTGCAATCACTGCCAAAAGCACTGAACCTACTAATGGAATATTAGAAACCGAAGGCAAAACCACCATTCCTATTGCAATTGCAATCGATATAGGTTTTTTTATCAAAAAAGGTAAGTCATCTTCGAATTGATCTAAAATAAGTAAATCATTGCTAGCTTGCAAACCTCTTATTGAATCTAGCGGTGCTTGCAATAATAAAACATCTCCAGCCCTTAAAACAGCTTGGCCTAATCTCTCCTGAACAGTTTGTTGGCCTCTTCTTAATGCTAAAACTGTTGCATTATGACGCTGCCTAAATCTTAATTCTCTTAAACTTGCACCGGCTAAAGTTGAACCAGCTGGTAACAAGGCTTCAAAGGTCTTAGTACCTTCATCATCTGAGAAAACATTAGCCCCATCGAAAGATGTTTTGTTTTCTCCTAACAAAATAGTATGTTCCTGCTGCAGCCTAAATAAGTCTGCCCTTGTAACGCGGATTATTAATCTATCATCCGGTTCAATCTTTCTATCAGCCAAAGGAGGAAGAATAACTTTTCCATTTCGTTGCAATTCCAGAACATCAACGTCAAATCTCCTTTGCAATCTACTATTTCTGACAGATTGTCCAACTAATTCTGAAGTAGAGGGAATAGTAACTTCGGTAAAATATATATTCATGTCACCATTATTAATAAACTCCTTATCTCTCCCTCTATCTGGCAAAAGCATATCAGAAACTAGAATCATATAGGTTGTACCTATAAGCCATACAGGAATGCCTATTGAAGTCAAACTAAATAATTCCAAACCTCCATAACCTAATTGTTGACTAATATCACTTACAAGAAGATTTACTGAGCTACCTAATAATGTCAGAGTCCCCCCGAGTAAAGTAGCAAAAGAAAGAGGTAATAAAACTTTTGATGGTGATATATTTCTTCGCTCGCACCAACTTTCAATTAAAGGTAACAAAGATGCTACTACAGGAGTATTAGGTACAATTCCAGATATTGGAGCAATCAAAAAAGCTATTAAAGAAATTAATTTCCTTGGAGTTCGAATACTTTCAGAAGAAATCAATTCTCTTACTCTGTCTAAGGCACCACTTTTAAATAATGCTGAGGAAACTGCAAATAAACCCATAAGGGTAATTAAAGAAGGGCTACCAAATCCGGCTAAAGCTTTTTCAGGAGAAAGAACCCCAGTAGATATAAATATTCCGACGCATAACAAACCAGTCAATTCTGGTGCAATAGTATTTCTAATAAACAAAATTATTGACATTATTAAAACAACTACCGTT
>CACLGU010000027.1 GCA_902606505.1 uncultured Prochlorococcus sp. | reverse complement strand
TTTCAAAACCTTCTTTCATCTCTTTCTCGTCCAAATTTCTACCTATAAAAACAAGTTGGTTTCTACGAGGTTCGTTACCCCATTCCTTATCAGGTTGCGCTGTAAATAACATATGTACCCCTTGGAAAACTATTCTCTGTGGGTTGCCTGAGTAGCTAATGAAACCTTTAGTTCTAAATATATCCACTCCTTTTTCAGAAAGAAGTCTGCCCAACCAAGTATTAAGTTTTTCTGGATCAACATCTCCAAATCGTTCAATTGCAATGGACGTTACTTCATCATCGTGCTCGTGCTCGGCTTGCCAGAATCTTTCAATATTAAATAGGATCTCTTTTGAATTATTGTCTTCACTTTTAATGATTTTCATATTGAATTCTTCAGCAGTGTGCTGTGTATATAAACCTATCTTTGATCCCTTTTCGATAATTAATATGAATGATTTATTTCCTTTATCCTCCAATTTAAGGTTTATATGTTCTCCAAATGGAATGATATTCCCAGGTTCTATGCTTTTAGCTTTTTCTGCATAAAGTCTTACGCAGGATTCAGCACCATCTTTAAGTTCTTCTTCACTCTCACCTTGATTAGCGAAAGCTACTAATGACATTTCTGGATCGGGACCTTCTTCTAGCATTAATTCATATTTACCTGCAGCAAGGTCGTAAACACCTGTCCATTCAAAAGGATATTCTGGTTCAAGAAATGTTGGTCTGCGTTTAAGGATTTGATCGAGATCAAATGCACTTAGATTTAGGACTGTTTCGATTGGTACTTGGGCATTCTCGGCTCTAATGATTCGAGTCATTCGGTTCATATCTCTCAATCTCGATTCAAGAGTATCTAGTGCATCATCAGAGACTAAATCAGTTTTATTAAGGACAAGAACATCTGCAAACGCAACTTGTTCTGAACTTTCATCACTTCTTCCTAGCTGCTGATCAATATGAGCAGCATCAACTAAAGTTACAATTCCATCAAGAGTAAATTCAGAACTAATTTCTTCATCCATGAAAAATGTCTGCGCGACTGGCCCAGGATCTGCTAATCCGGTCGTTTCTACTAAAACATAGTCAAACTTATCTCTTCTTTTCATAAGGTTGCCAAGGACTCTTATTAAATCACCGCGAACAGTACAACAAATGCACCCGTTTGACATCTCAAACACTTCTTCATCGGCATTAATTACGAGCCCTTGATCTATCCCTACTTCACCGTATTCATTCTCAATTACGGCTATTCTTTTCCCGTGCTCTTCACTTAGTATTCTATTAAGTAAAGTAGTTTTCCCTGAACCTAGAAATCCAGTGAGAATAGTAACTGGAACTTTATCTTTGATGCTCATTTATTGATTTTTACCAAATAAACAATAGTTTAATAATAGTAACCATAAGAAATGAAAACCGTTTTTATTAGAAAAATTTAATCTGAAAGTTTGTACCATTCAGACTCAAGATTGGAGCCAGATTCTTTATCACAGCTTCCACCTAATGAATCAACAATTGTACAAGTGTTGTGTACGGCTACTGAAACCGTATTACCATCCATCATCAATCCATCAACGAATATTTGATTAGAAGCTAAAGGAACTGAACTTTGTCTACTTAAGTTCCTTAATAACTTAGATGCTGGAATTTGTTCAGGAAATATTGCCTGAACTTTCTCTTCATCTAACATTTTTAAAGTAGAACTTATGTTGTCTGGCCTTAAGCTTGAGGAGTCTCCAAGAAAGTCAAGTAAACTAATGGTTTCAAAACCAAATGCATCCCCGTAGTATTCCATTGCTTTGTGTTTAGAGACAATTACTCTGTTTTCCTCAGGAATAGAGCTTACTTGTTCGACGATCCAACTATCTAAGCCTTCTAAGAGAGAATCAGCTTTTTCGAATCTTTCATTAATTAGTTTTCTGTCACCTCTATTAAAAACTGAAATATCTTTCTTTAAACTTTTGCTTATAAGATCTCCCATTTTTATGATGTTATGTGGATCATGCCATACATGAGGATCTAGACCTCCATGGTCATGATGATGATGCCCCTCTCCTTCGTCTGGAACTTGTGCTATTGGTTCTACATCACTATTTGAAACGTCTTTAAAAAAGTGTTGAGTTGCTTCAAACTCAAAAGGCATGTGTTCAGTAAAAAATATATATTCACCATCTTCTTTGATATCCACGTTAAAAACAGTACTTTCTTTTCTTTGATCAAAGTTAAGAACAAAAGCTTTATTACTTGCTATCAAAGTTCCATCATTTTTTCTGCTTATTGAGTCTTTAGATCCTAATAATTCTTTGGCTAAGTCTTCAGACCCTTCTATGTCATTAGATTTGAGAATCACCATCTTCATTGCAGGATCTGCATATTCGCCATCGACTTTTTCAAATGACCATTTGTATGAACCCTTAGATAGCTGGAATTTACCTGCCCATTCGAAAGCACCCTCAGCATGATCATCATGTCCACCATGGTCTGAATGATCATCATGACCTCCATGATCAGAATGATCATCTACCTTAGCTGAATGTTCAGCATGATCGTCATGTCCGCCATGGTCTGAGTGGTCATCGTGACCTTCATGATCAGAATGATCATCTACGTCTATTGCACTAACACCTACAACAACAGTATTCTTTTTACTTTCCCAATTTCTCATACTTGGAGTCATTTCTTTGCCAAGAGTGAATACCTTGTCTGCGCTATTTAGTAATTGAGCTTGTCTTGGATTGATCTTTAAGTCATGAACATCCTGTTTTCTATCTACTAAGCATGTAACTTCGTCAGATGGTAACGCAATTGATTTAACTAAATCACAAACTAGTGGTTCTACTGCTACGTATGACTTCCCTTTAGCCATTACATCCTGCCCAAAACCAGAAAATATAATCGTTCCAGCGATTACGGAATTTTTAATAATTGACTTACTTGAACATGTTTTATTTGATAAAAGTCTTTTAAAAATTGACATAAAAAATTATTAAATACTTAAAAATGATAATCATTTTCATTACAGCTGACAAGAAAAGGTATCAAATGTTATGAAAATAATACGCAGCTTGCATTATTGGTAAGCTTGTAAAGTGACTTTTTTCATGAAGATTAATTAATGGCTACTTTAGTCGCTGAAAATTTAACATTTGCATACACAGAAAAAAGTAAGCCAGCTTTAAATAAGGTATCGGTTGAGATTAAACCTGGAACTCTAACAGCGCTAGTAGGTCCAAATGGTGCCGGTAAATCCACTCTTTTGAGGATATTGCAAGGACAAAATACTCCAGATAAAGGCGAAATAAAAATAGACGGTGAAAATTTATATAGATCTAGAGCTCTAGTGGCACTTATGCCTCAAAGAAGTTCTATGAATTGGAAGTTTCCCATTACAGTTGAAAAATTGGTATCTCTTGGTCAAATAAAGTATTCAAAATCAAGAAGTAATAACCCCTTTCAAATCAAGGCTCTTTTAGAATATCCTAATTCTTGGATTAATAAATGTTGTGAATTAGAAGCGACAATGCAAAGAGTAGGAATTGCTAATTTGGCTAATAGAAGACTCGATTCTCTTTCAGGAGGACAGCAACAAAGAGCTCTATTAGCAAAAACTCTTATGTCCCCTGCAAAAATATTTCTTCTGGATGAACCTTGTGCGGCATTGGATCCCCCCGCAAAAGAGGACTTCCTGAAAATTGTTCGTCAACTCGCAGATGCGGGACTTTCTTTGCTAGTAAGTAGCCATGATTGGGGCGAGTCTCTAAATAACTACGATCAAGTAATCGTTCTTGATAAAAGTGTTTTAGCAGTTGGTAGTCCTGATCAAATAAAAGATAAATTAGATGCGATAAACATAAGCTCTATAAAGGAAAATAATTTCTGTGATTAGAAAATGTTCCTTATTAATTTTGAGCTTGATAACAGTTTTGGCAAAGGCCGAAATATTCGAGTGTATGAAACAAAAGTTGAAACTTTCTTGGATTTTTTTTAGGGGCATGAATATCTTTAACAGGACAACCTTCCATTTTCGACGTCTCTCCGCATTGAACGCAGGTCAAATGATGAATATCTCTGTCTACGGGAGTGTAAAGAACCTCTCCTGTTGGGAGATGTCTAGAACGAATTAATCCATGCTTTATCAAGATTTGCAGATTTCTATAAACAGTGGTCAACCCCATAGATTTGCCTTTTGTGATCAACTGCCTATGCAATTCTTGACCGCTCAATTCATCATCGCATTTATTAAGTTCTTCAAGAAGTTGTTCTTGTCTTTTGGTAATGTCAGACTTAGTTACCATTGTTTCCAAAATCTTTTTTTGCCTCGTATTTTTGATCATACCGAATCTTTCGAATAATGTCTTTTATTAATAACAACTGGTGGCTGGTTCCATTAATAATAACTATATTCTCCGGGATTTTATGCCCAGCTATGGGAACTGTATTAATCACTCATAAGAGATTATTACAAGTTAATTTAATCTCTCATTGTGTGTTGCCTGGACTTGCTCTCGCATTAGCGCTTGGAATTCACCCCTCAATTGGTGGTGTTATAAGTGGTCTTCTGGGCTCAGTAATTGCGGAAAGTTTAACTAATAGAAAAAGTGAAAATTATGAAGCAGTTATGAATACTATTCTCGCTGGAATGCTTGGATTTGGGGTCCTTATAATCCCTTTGCTCGGAATAAGGATTGATTTGGAGGCAGTATTATTTGGCGATTTATTGACAGCAAATTTTGGAGATTTACTTAGAACAATAATTGCTTTTTTAGTATTTATACTTTTAATGACTTTTGGATATGAAAAGGTTGTTTATGTGGGATTAGATCCAGAAGGTGCATCCGCGAGCGGTATAAACGTTTCTTTATTAAATCTTGCTTTGAGTTTTACAACGGCATTAGTAATTGTTAGTTCAATGTCAGCAGTGGGAGTAATTCTTGTAATTGCTCTTCTTTCTACGCCAACTCTGTTAGGGCTAAATAAGGCTCATAGTTTAAGAATTGCAATGATGAGGTCTTCACTTTTTGGATTATGTATCTCACTTCTTGGATTTATTCTCTCTATAGTCTTTAATCTTTCGCCTGGACCTGCAATTAGCGTTATTTGTGTTGCGTCCCTTTTAATTCCTAAGCTTCGCAAATAATTAAATCTTAAATGTCCAATCAGAATTTAATGCTTGAGCTTCTGGATTGTTTTTTAAAGCTACTTCCATAGCTTCTTTTTTATTATTAGCTATAACAACTTCATCAAATTCCTTTCCATTTTTTTTGAGACTTACTTTGAAACGCATAAAAATTATTTAATTAATCAAAAGTTAACCACTAAGCATCTAGATTTAAATACTTTTAAAAGTTAATTGATGAAATAGAAACTTTAGTTATTCTGAAGTTTTTCTACTACAGATTCTTTCTCAATCTTAGCTACATCCTGTAATCCATTAGCATCAAACCAAGGAGCGTTTTCCCAATTAAATCCTTCCCCAAAAGTATTATCGGGAGCAGCTACGTACCAGTGACATGACGAGTCGGGAACATCTACAGCACATTTTGACCAGTCAGCTTCCCATTGTGGAACTTGTACCCACATTACAGATGCTAATAAAAAAGAAAAAATAAAATTCATAATTATCGGTTAGCAAAATTTTGAAAGATTTTTTTCACATTCTTTCTTTCTTTTCTTCCAATAATTTTCAAGTATTTGATATTTATGCTTATTTTTAAATTGACTTAAACGAATATTATTCTGATTAAGAACTGAAGTGTTTTTGATTTTCATGACTCAGGCTGTCATTGTAGATCATATTTAAGACACTTTATAGATTTTTTGAAGTGAATTTATACTTAATTTTTGTCCTACTTTTGTGTAGGTAAGTATTTTTCGGGATTATTTTCAATATAGGTAAGCGAATATTTGACAACACTGACAATTACTGAAAAAAGAGCAATTGCCGAAATAATAAAAATGATTTTTTTGTAAATGCTTTTCATGAATTTTTTATGTTTTTGATTATTTTTTTCATCAACGACCAATTTTTCTGAAAGATTTAAATATTTAGTAATTTATACTGTAGCCTTTTAAATTACCTACGGAGTACATTAAAAGCATCAGAAACTCCTCACACACTTTTTTCTGATAACTTTAAAAGTACTCGACCTCGATGTTTGAGTACTTTTTGTGTTTTTTTACTATGTGACAGTTAAGATAGAGGTCTAATAAGCATTACATATTTTGAATTTAGGTGTGATATTAAGTACGTGTGTAGGAGGAATTGATTTATTTCAGTGGAAACAAGGAAACACTTGATATAAATCAATTTTAAAAAGATCTCTCTCTGAGGGGTCTTTTTTTTGTGGATTATTAGAAATATTAAATTCTAAATATAAAAACAAATATGCTTTCTTCCAAAATAATTAGTTTCTCATTGCAAATTAGTTATTTAATTAGTTAGATTATGTATCGTTAAATTCTTCTGTTAATGAAAATACTTTTTTTAGCAATTTTAATTTGTTCAAGCTTTTTATGCCCTTCTTCATCATTTGCCTCACATATAGAACTTAAACCTTGTGTAGAGATTGCTCATTGTGTACGAGAAGAATGGGAGGTAAACAATATTGAGAAACCTTTTGAAGAGATTAAAACATTTATCGAAAACACTCCAAGAACTGAGATTGTAGAAATTGATGGCGATTATCTTCATGCTGAGGCAACCAGTAAATGGATGAAGTATGTAGACGACTTAGAAGTGTCCTTTCTACCTGAATCAAACATCTTATCAATAAGATCAGAATCAAGAGTTGGAGAAAGTGATTTGGGAGTGAATCAAAAAAGAGTTGATTTACTAAAATCGAAAATTTTTTAAAATAAAAAGTAAAAAAAATAATTTGTTTTTATTGTTTTTTGTATAACTTTTCCATTTTTAAAAAAAATTAGCAGATAAAAAAGTGATAATTGTCATCATGCCTTGATAATGGCAAATTTATTAGATTTTCTCTAAAAAGATGATCATAAATTTTATATATTTATTGTTATCTAGTTTTGTTTTTTTCTGGATTTATATAAACATTAAAAAAAATGGACTTAAATGGATAATCAAAGGTCTTTTTCAAATTGGAATATTGGTATTATTCATCGGAGTGTTTTTCAAAATATTTTTCACCTTACCCCCTAATTTATTTATAAAAATATTATTTCTTATTATTTATGCATGGTGTACTGTTGGAATAAATGTAAATTTCATGATCCCTTTGATTAGTTTGATTGACCAAAAAATAGTGAAAAAATAAAACTAAAATATGCCTTAATTTTCAGTACAAAAATAAATCTATTTCCTTAATCTGCAATATTAAATTTATAAGAATTATTTTTTCCCTTTTGAAAGTCTTTTTCTTGTATACCTAGTCTTTAATGCCAAATCTGTAATTATATATATTCCAAATAAAATAATGACTATTCCAATAAAATATTTCATTATTTTTATGTAATTAATATGTTTGAGATTTATTCATGATGCCAACTAATTTTAATATCTATTTCTTGAGACAAATTTCTTGTAACTGGACATTCTTTGGAAGCTTTTTTCAAAAAATCAATAGTTTCATTAGAAGTGCTATCTGGTATAAAAATATCTATTATTAGTTCTTTTATCTTCCTCTCACTATTTTGTGTCATTACTTTTTCAATATTTAAATATATACCTTTCAAATCAAATCCTTTCGATTTAGCTTTGATTGCCATAATGGTTAGCAGACAAGTACCTAGAGATGTTGCTAATAAATCAGTTGGGGAAAAACTTTCCCCTTTACCGCAGTGATCTAAAGGTGCATCAGTTCTAATAAGACTTCCAGATTGTAGATGAATAGCCTCACAGTTTAAATTTCCCAAATAAGAACATTTAACTTTAGTCATTTTAAAAAAATTAAATTAGGTTAATATTATTAATAAAAAATTATGGAACATAACAAGATTATTGATGAGAAATTTTTATTTGCATATTAGTGGAGTATTAAGGAAATTCATCATTCAAGTTTTGAAATCAGTTTTTATATCCATATTCCTCTAAGCAATACTCAATTAATTCAATTGATTTATTAAGAGTTCTTTTGTTTTTATTATCTAGATCGAAACATTCATTTAAAACACGTATAGATTCATTTAAAAATGATTCTTCTTTATTTTTTATATCTTTAACTTGATTTATATAAATTAAATTTTTAATCCCAATTAGGGAAAATATGATTGTTGATATTATAAAAGTTGCAATTTTGAATTTATTCATACAATAAGTTATTACAAATATCTTAATTTATTTAATATCTAAAAACTTTACATAGCTTATAGAACTAAGTAATTACATATGTAGCTGCTGTTATTGCTATGGCAGTAATTGAAATGAAGATGTATGGAACAACCTTTAATGGTATATATAGATTATTTTTAGACATAACTAGAACCTTTTTACAAATAATTACATTCCCTTTAAACTTTATAAGTCTTCAAATATACAAATTAATTTTCTTTGCATAAATTGAATCCTTTTGAAGATTAACAAATTTATTTTCATTGGATTTTCATTAAATAAAGTATCTCTAAATCTTGTCTTGAGTCCGATATTTTTCTTTTTAAAAAGATTAATTCTTCTTGGCTCATTTTTGATTCTTTTATCATCAATTCTGCTTGTTCAATAGCATGTTCTATATTTCTAATTTTAATTTCTCTTATTGAGGGATCATCTTTACATGCTTTTTTAGTATTCGCATCTAACATTTGTACGAAAAAAACACCTTGAATATAATCTAAATTAAAACTTCATTATGCTACAACCGCAAATTTAATTAAAATAAATTATTATAAAAATAGGAACTTTAACCTTAGCTAACCCTCTCTTCAATTAATCGAGTGGGTTTTTTTTATGGTGTAATATACTCCTAGCATTTACTATTAATTTGGAAGATTCAAAACTTAATCCTGAGGAAAATAATTCAATCGAATCGTCCTCCAATTTGAATGAAGACAATAAAGATCTTATTGAGGGGAATAAAAAAGAAGAAAATGTTAAGGCATTTACAGAATTTCTAGAGAAAGCAAGTAATCAAGATTCTTCAGAAGAAAAAGTAAAGCTTGATTCTGAGCAACAAAAACTAAAAATTGACAAATCACTTTTTAAAAAATTTCTTAATAATGGATTTGATGGCATTTCAACTAATCCAAACTATAAAATGTTGGCATTACTAATAGTCCTTTTAATTAATCTGTCTCTATTTTTTGTAATTGGCAATATGGGTAAAGCGTTTTTAAGAAATGCAGGAATTATGGGTTAAAAATTATTTATTTCTTTTTGGATATTCATCTTTACAATTTTGATTCTTCAAATGAAACTGTGATATTTTCTTGTCAAATTAATATTTAAACAAAGTTTGGATAATAAAGAGCCAGAAAATCCAGTAGTTTATCTTTCTAATTTAGTCAAGAAATTAGATGTAAAAAACAGAAATGGTTTAGTAGCGTTAGCAATAGTAAACCTTTTAGTGATTCTTTTATTTAAATTTTATTTGAAAGGATCTGGATTATTATCTTGAATTTAACTGCTGGTATTATTATTAAGTGTTTTAATTAATCATTAGAGATTGAATTTGAATTCAACAAGGAAATTGAAGGCCTTATATAAATAAAAATAGACCCATACATATCCTGCATAATTCTCATTTCATCGTCTAAATATACAATTGAAACCTGGCAATTTGGCGATTCTTTATTCCAAGGTAACTTATTCCATACCTCTTTAACTGGATACCATCTATCCATAAGTAATTTACTAAATAATGGAATCTTATTAAGTCCATCAACTTTGGAAACTTTTGTCATTTGTAAGTTCATATCAAGTAAATTATTTCTCAAAACCAAATCACTTGCTAGGGTTATTACTCTTCCACCAAAAGTAGGCAATAGTTTGAACCAACCTAAGATAGGAATGGTTGTAAGCCCAAATATTGTAGTGTCAAAAGTAGATATAAATTCTTTTTTTTCAAAATCAATCTTTTGAGCAATTCTCCCAATAGTTGATATGCCAAAGGATCCTACTTGCAATTGATGTAATTTAAAAAAAAGATTACTTTTAAATTCATCATTTAATGCCTTTTCAATAGCAAGGAAGAAAGGAGAACTTCGAAATAATTCAACATTAGAAAAAATCAATTCCCACTCTCCAGACAATAATTTTTCTGATATTTCAAAACTAAAATCTTTAAGAGCATCAATCAATTCATCCATTTCATAAGCTTTTTCCTCATACATAGGAGAAATTAATTTATTTAATCTTTGCCCTCTATCTGTAACAGCAGCTATTTTATATATATTTGACTTTATCTCTCCAATTTCTTTCATAACTCCAATACAAGAAATACTAACTAATCTTAGGAATTTAATTTGAAGTAGATGGAAATTTTAATAATGCTGATAATAAAATTAATTAATATTCTCCCCACCTTTTACCAATATCAAAACCCCATTCAGTGGTTAATTTAATTACTTCATCATGATTCTTGCATTTTGAAAGGTATAACTTTTTACTAGGATTATTTTTTATAAGCTCAGCAATTTGATTAAGTTGCTCTATTTTTTTTAGAAAATTATTTAGATCTTTATCTGACATTTATCTAGGAGGTAAATTTTTGATCATAAGTAAATATGTAATAAAGAACCCAGGCAACACCAATAATAAGAATTGCAATCATTATATTTACTGACCAAACTATTTCTATCATGAAATTTTTTTATATATTTTTAATATATCCAAAATTTAAATTAAATTAACCGTTAATAATTTCAATCTAGAACAATACATTACTACAACTAGGTATATAGAATAGTCGTAAATAGTTAAAAATTATGGGAGAAGCTAAGAGAAGGGAAGAGTTAGGCTTGCCACCTAGAGAAAAGAAAAAGGAAAAACAAACATCGAAAAATCAACTAAACAAAATTTTAAATAAATATCCTTATTTACCTTTCATTTTAGGTTTTTCATTACTAGCAATATTAATTATCGATTTAGTTAATTACTATAAATAGATATATAAAAAGGGGATACTTTTAGCAGAAGAGTAGATTATCTTCGCAATTGCGAAATTATTTTTCCATAATAAAAATAAAACTCATGAAACCGATTAACACCTCATACGCCTTAATTTTAGGGGTAGTAACTTTGTTTTCAATATCTAATGCAAATGCAGGTGGCTGCAGCTCTCATGTTGAGAACAAGGTAGAAATTGAATGCTTGAATGATGATAAAAAATGTATAGAAGCGAAAGAAAAAGAATCACTATACAAAGTTGAGGCTTAAATGTTTGATAATCTTGGAACTGCTTTAGTACAGGCATTAGGCTTCTTTGCTGTTTTTGGTTTTTTTGTATATCAAACTTTATTCGCAGATAGCAAACCCAAAAATTCAAAATCAAATCCTAAAAAAACAAAGATTTCCGACAAAAAAGAATCAATTAAAAAAGAACCTAAAAAAGGCTTATTTAACAGAAAATCTAAACCTGTTGAAGAAAATTTAATAGTCCAAAAAAAGGGATTATTTGGGAGAAAAAAAGAAGTTATTAAAGAAGAGATTAAACCAAAGAAAAAAGGTTGGTTTAAATAGGTAAAGGTACTTAAACTCTTTTTTGATATCTTTTATACAAAAAATTTTTTTAGTAACTTTATAATTCATTTAAGATAACATCCAAAATGAACCATAGAGAAATCACAAAAAAATATAGTGAGTTACTTAACAAAGCTGAATTTGCGACTGGCCGTAAGGAAGTTGTAGGTCTTTTAAAAAAAGCTGCCAAATTGAAATCTCAGATTGAAATCAATTATTAGATCTTAAAATTAGTTTAATTCTAAATGTAAAAAATTTTTTTAAATAAGTTTTTACATGAGATAATCTGCATAAATTAATTTTCTTATGAATAAAAAAGGTTATACAACCGAAAGCGGTGGTAGACAAAATGGTTTTGCAATTGAACCAAAAATTAACCCCATATCAGAAGGCGAATCAAAGAAATCCATATTTTTATTTATTGGAATATTATTACCTTTTCTAATAGGCGGTTTTTATTATTTAAGGACTCTGAATATATTCTGATATTTTATAAGCCATTTTTAGCAATATATTCTTCTGAGCTAACTATATCTTGCATTAAGCTCTCTGATGAAGGATTAAATCCATTTTGCTCTAAAAAAGATTTAACCTTTTCAAATTTTTGCTGAATTTTTTTTGTATATGGAGTTGTCATCAAATAATCATCTTTTTCTGTTGAATAGTTCATTTGATTAACGGATTACTTTTACAATTAAATTTTGCAAAATATGCTATTGCTAGTGAAGTTATAAATATTACATAAATAATTTAATAGTAATAAATACTTATAAGTTGTTTGTGTGAGGTCGATATTGGTTGATTTTTTTAAAGAGTACTTATGGTAACTAGTTCCATTAAATCTCTGGACTGCAGATATTTTTGAAATACTTCAGAATAAAATGCTTTTTTAGCAGCAAATTTTGATTCGAATTCAATTACTAATCCAAGCTGCCCCCCATCCCATTCATTTGAGGTTGATTCTTGTATTAAATCTCTTTTTACTATTACTCCTCCCACAGATTTAATCCAAGGCAATACTGTCCTTATATATTCCAGAAATAAATCTGCATTTGCAATTGAAATTTTCTTTAGCCAATAGCTTTTTGTCATCAAATCAACATATTCTGGGTAGAATATAGCACATGGAGGTAAGTATTTATCCTTAGCTTGATACTCCAGCATTTATTAAATGGAAACCGAAAATGATTTATTAGATTTACTTCGTAAATCTCCAAATTCAGAGAGTATACGTACTATTGTCGAACAACTTGAAATTGATCATAATTTTTCCTTTAGCAAAGATAGAAATGATTTGCAGGGTGTTTGGGAGCTTAGGTGGAGTAGTTCTAATAGTCCTTTTTTAAAATATTCTCCTTTTATTGATAACCTTCAAATTCTTGATCCCTTAAATTTAAATGGTCTTAATTTACTTAAACCTAGAGGAATAAAATCAATTATTGGTACTGGCATTTTATTAAGACTTAATTACATAAATGAAAAAAAAATTGGGGTCAAATTTACACATGCTGGTGTTATTGGTCCTAAATTTGGAAGAAAAAAAATAAAGGCTTTGAAAGAAATAAATAATGAACAATTAGGGTGGTTAGAGATAACTTATTTAAGCAATAAGCTTAGAATCTGTAGAGGTGATAAAGGAACTTTATTTGTTTTAAGAAAAATAAATTCACCAACTTTATTCAAGAATTTCAAGGAATTTATTAAAATCTATTAAAAATAGAAATTAATTCTTTATCCAAATAGACTTTAATACGAAATAAATTGGAAAATATTTAAAAGATTCTTTAGGTATTTCATAACTTAAGAATTTCAGTGCTTCTTCTAACCAGTAACCAATATCAAATCCTAAAAAAAATTTTTCTACAACAAACCAAAATTCTTTATCAAATATAATTCTGAAGTTTAAGTAAATATATTCCCAATGAAAGGTATTCCAATATTGGGTTAAAAATGAGGATAAAATAAGCCAAAGTGATATAAATAAAAAACTTTTAAGAAATTTAAAAAATTTTTTCATATACAAGCAACTTTATTATTGAATTTCAAATTTCCCTTATTATTATTTGGATCAAATTTTATTTCCATGAAATATATCCAAAAAGATATAAAAATATTGAGAAAATAGTAAATTTCCGTGGTGTTAATAATCTATTCTTCTTTTTTTAGATTCTGTGCCTTTAGATTTTTATTCTTAAGAAAAAATCCTAAAAACAGAAAAACAAAATATATTAGAAAACTCATGCCAAAAATTAAAACTATTTTTGAAATATCCATTAATGATTTTTTTAATATAAATTAAAGCATTTTTTGCAAAGTTATATTTATGGTAATGATTTTTCATTTATCACGATAACGAACTTCAATTATTAAGCTAATAATATTATTTAAATCATATGCAAGTAGCTTTTGCCTGGAGCCTTTGTCTATCAGTTGGAGTTGTTTTATTATCAATTATTCCATTAACTATAGGGAGAGTTAAAGCGGGATATTCTGTTGAAAATATGTCTGCTCCAAGGGCTTTATTCGATGAATTACCCTCTTTTGGTAAAAGAGCAGTTTGGTGTCATCAAAATTGTTGGGAAAGTATTTCCCTGCATGCACCCGCATGTCTTCTTTGTTTGATTACTTTAACTGACTCTGATGTTGCAATAGTTGCAGCATTTATTCATCCTATTTTTCGTTTTTTATATATTGGTGCATATGTATTTAATATCCCAACAGCTAGAGGTTTAATGTGGGCCTCAGGAATTTTTACAACACTTTTGCTTTACAAAGAGGGCTTAACACAATTGATATAAACTATTTAAACAATAAACTTTTCTAAATCTTTTAATTGATATTCATTGATTAATTCTACTTTATTTGATTTTGCTAGTTGATGAGCAGACTTTGTAAAGCCTGATTTTGAAACTATTATTGCATGTGTACCTTTCCAAAATAATTTACCAGCTGAAATTTCTTGAACTGCTTTATTTCCAATAGCTTTTTCATGATCTTTGCATTGAATACATATTCTCAAATCATTTATTGACGCAATTAAGTCAACCCCTTGATCTCCTGTATTAGGGGTTTCTTTTACTTCCCAGCCATTTTGTTTGAGAATTTCCATACAATGATTTTCAAATCTAATACCTTTTTTGTAGTTTTCCTTGTTTTTTCTTGAGTAGTTTTTTTCTATTAAGTGTAAGCATGATTTCTCTATTTGGCTTGCAATGAATGCAAACCAATCTTCAGTCTCGAGCTTTCTAATAGATCCAATTATCTCATCATCAATAGTAGGATTTTCATTACAATAAGATCTCCACTTTTCGAAAAATAATTCCATAGTTCCAAATTTTTTTAAAATTACTTTTTCCCAGAAGTATGGGATACCCTCTTTAAATCGCGTGGATCCATTAAATATATTTTTTTCAATGGCTTTTTCATCAAGAGGTGGATTGCCAATCCATTTTTTATAATCCTCGTTACCGTAAGCATCTATTTCCCTTAATCTGATCCTCTCTTCTAACAAATTGTATTTGTTTTCTTCTATTAAATTATTTATTGTTTGAATAAAGAAATTGGAATTTAAGGCATTATTTAATTTAAACTTTTTCTTTTTAATTTGATAATCCCTTACAATTATAAAAATTAAAAAAAAGATAATAATAATTAAGATAAAAAAATTTTTCATTAAAGATTTTTATTTTCGATCTAAAAAGTTTTTGTTTTTCTAATAACAAAATTATTTTTTGTTATTACTGAAGATTCATTTACTTCAAACCCATTAATTGCTGATATTTCTCCTTTTATGCCTTCTAACGTTAATTGCTCGATAATGCCTTTTATTACCTCATCCTCGACCAATTTTCTATCAATTCTTTCAGGTGTAATATCTGTAAGCCATTTTGAGGTCTTTTTTTTTACAACCTCTGTAGGGTTAGTTATTTTTAAGTAGATAGCCATTTTTTAAGTCATTCAGTTGAATTATAAGCATTAAATATTCCTAACTTTTATTATTGTCATTACTTTCCCACTCAAGAAATTGAAAAACAAAAATTGCAAAGATAG
>CACLGU010000026.1 GCA_902606505.1 uncultured Prochlorococcus sp. | reverse complement strand
AGATTACCAACTAATATCCTGCAAATTGATGCGAGAGAATATAAAAATGCAAACTCATTACCAGATGGACCTGTCCTAGTTGTTGGCAGTGGTCAATCAGGTTGTCAAATAGCTGAAGATCTTTTTTTTGAAAAAAGAGAAGTTCATTTAAGCGTTGGAAGTGCTCCAAGATCTCCCAGAAGGTATAGAGGAAGAGATGTTGTAGATTGGCTCGACAGAATGGGTTATTATTCAATGCCTATTGGGGAACACGATGATCCTAAAAGTGTAAGGAATAAAACTAATCATTATTTAACTGGAAGAGATAACGGAAGAGAAATAGATCTTAGAAGGAGAGCTGTAGAAGGGTTGAATCTTCATGGACGACTGGAAGAATTAACTATTAATGATATTCAATTTTCAAATGATCTTTCTAAAAATCTTGATGGAGCAGATTCTGTTTACTGCAGAATAAGAAATAGTATTGATGAGTGGATTTCAAAAAATAATATAGATGCTCCTAAAGAAGAGAAATATTCTCCTTGCTGGGAACCAACGGAAGATGTCAAAGGTACTAAAATTGAATGCAAAAGCTTAGCAGTAGTAATTTGGTGTACAGGTTATAAAAGTGATTTTAGTTGGGTAGATATTTCAGTTTTTGATGGAACTGGCTTTCCTATTCATGAAAGAGGTGTGACCCAATCACCTGGGCTGTATTTTCTTGGTTTACCTTGGCTTTATACATGGGGCTCAGGACGTTTTTGTGGAGTAAAGGATGATGCTAACTTTTTAGCAGATATTATTTCATTGAGATCAAATAAATCAGCTGCCACTAAAGAAATGTTGGAGTGCAAAGCTCTCCTAGGTTCTTAAATAATTTAAATTTCGCTAAAAGTTTGGATAGAAAATTATTCTTTGAGATCACAGTTATAACTAGACGGGCTCACTTTTCATTAGCTAAAAATTTTCTTCAGTCATATCATAGGTTTTGGATTAATTTATCCACTAGGTTTTTGCTAGAATCAGAATCTTTTTATATGTTTATTATCCATCAAAGTTTCTATTTAGCGAAGTGATGGTTGGTATAGGGTGCACGCGAATTATCAGCTACTCACACTTGAGCTTTTTATGTAACATAATAGGTTTACATAAAGTAACAATAAGATGAAAAGAATTTTTCCTTATATAGCCTTTGCATGTTTAACTGGTTTTACAGCTACGACAGGTTTACCAGTTATAGCAGGAGGTTGTAATAGCCACATGAACAAAAAAGCTGAAATCAAATGCGCTGAAGATGATACTGAGTGTCAAATTGAAAAAGCTGAAAAGTTTGATTTAAGAGATTCTCTCAAGTCATAAAATTATGACTCAAATCAGTTTTTTTATGAACTCTGCCCCAAGAGATTTAATTGAGTTCGTATTTTTTGCTGCTGTTAGCTTTACTGCAGGATTATTGGGATTAATTTAGTTATAGAAAATTGACCCATTCTTTTTTTCTCCTAAGCTTTTCAAGCCTTTCTTTCTTTTATATGATGGCTTGCTTATGGAGAGATTTAATTAATCAAAAGTAAAAAATTTTATTTTAAATTACCTTTTATAAATAAATTTTTGTATGTCTTCGAATAGATTAGATTTTGATTTAAAAAATCCATTACTTTTTAAATAAGATTTTCCTTTTTCTATATTTTCAATTCTTTTTTTATAAGAATTTTCATCTAAACTTTTTTTCATAAAAAAATAGTCGGACTCTTATTCTGAATAATGCTCACAAAAAAGTGGTTACCTTAAATACAAAATTTAAATTCTTTTTAGACTTGCTTCTAATTCAAACTAAAGATCTAATAAAAAAGTTTCTTTCTTAAATTTCTAAGAATCTTTTGTTATCTTGTTTTTCATGTCCTCAATATTATTAATTAAGTTGTCTAACCATTCTGTATTGTCTTCTTGTTTTAAATATGTAATTTTTGGTTGATTAATTTCAAGAGTCTCAAAATCTCCACTCATAAATTCTCCTTTGTATACTTGTTTAGCTTCTTTTTTGTTCTAATTGATTTGACTAATACACTGCGAATCTAATTTGTGCGGTTTGAGGAACATTTAGGTACGGAAAGAGGTATGTTTTTTTAGCCATTTAAATCTATGGCTGACCTAAATTAGAAATATGGTTGTCATGAGTCGGTTGCGTTGCTACAACTGAAATCAACCATAAACCTTAAATTGCATTTAATAAAATGACTTACTACAGTTGCTTTGATCAAAAAGGAAACATAATTGCTCGCTGTCAGACGAAAGAAGATATAAATGTTCTTAAGAAAATGGGCAGACCAATAATGGAAATAAAAGAAATGAAAAAAGAGGAATCAGTTGTTTGTTCTTTAACTGGTAGCCCATCTGATTACAACGAAGATTATTAAAAGTATGACTCAAAGAACACTTAAATTAAATCACCATGGAAGATTAGTAGTTCTTTTGTTGGTTGCATTAAATAGCATTTGTACTTTCTTTTCTACTTTTGAAAAAGCATTTACTGATAGCGAGAGGGCAAGATGAAAATATTTAGTTATTTGTGGACTTAACAGTCAATCAATAAAATTTAAAACATAAAAAAAGACCCTGTTAGAGGTCTTTTTTTAATGGTTACGACAGAAAGGAGATCTATTTTATAATCAGATTAAGAATTCTCTTAGAAATCAGTTTTGAATGTAAAAGTGATTACTCACTTCTCCATGCTTTACAAACGGCTTTATTTTTAAGATATTCAGAATTAATTCCGAAAGTTTAATTTCTGATCACTTAACTTTCTTTCCATAAGGTTAGATAAGTTAATTTACCTTGGTATTGCGGACCATGGGTTAGTGAAGATCTAGTTGGTCAACCTTGGTCTAGTCGATCACCAAAACTGTAGTGTTAACTATTTAATTGGTTTCAAATATTTTGCATGAATCCTTAAGATTGATTTAATTATGATTAATTAAATCTTTAATCCTCGGACCACATCATCTCTTAGTAAGCATTTTATTTATTTTGTTTTACAAAGAATATAAAGCCAACCAAAGAAAGTAGCAAAAGCAATTATTAAAGCAATATTGTTATTCAACGGACTTAAATATCTTTCTATTAAAAGTGGTACATAGAGAATAACAAAATACCAATATAGAGCAGATAGTAATCCAAACAACAAAGCCAGAAGAATATAAAAAGGCAAGATATATAATCTTCTTTTTTTTATTCTTTCCTCTGTAATATTTTCGGTTAAACCAATTCTTGACCAATAACCACCATTTAATTGAAGAAAAAACTTTAAAAATATTCCGTAAATATTTATAAAAAACCTAGATAAAGCAAATAACGGTGAAATTATAAGTCGTTGCATTAATGCTTTAAAAATTTAATTTGTTCAGTTATGGAAATCTTACTTATATTATTAACTTTTTTTTCTCTATATTTCGTTAGGAAAAATACCATTGAGCTAAAAACAACTAAAAATCCTAGTAATGATATTCGATAAAAAAGGTCATCAGACATATCAAAAAAAGCTGATCTTTTATATTTGTTTGTCATTAAAAAAGAGGATTGTTTACTTTCTAATGTAGACCCACAATCAATTACTAGCTTTTAGCTATTCAAGTAGTATGCGTTTCATAAAAAAACAGCTAATGAAAATAGATTTTATTTAGGATATAAAAACAAAATTTAGGGAGGATTTAATGTCTATCATTACCGACAATACAGTGTTAGTACATATTTACAGCGGTTTAGAATCCAAAAATAAAATAACTTTAGGTTTATTGGTTGCACTTACTGCAGAGAAAAACGATCATAAAGTAACTCTTTTTCTGGCAGGAGACGGAGTACAAATATTAAATTGCAAAAAAGCTGGTGAAATAGTTGGTGAAGGTACTGGTGATTTATACGAACATCTTCAAAATTTAAAGAATTCAAAAGTTACCATATATGTCTCAGAAATGTCTGCTCAATCTAGGGGTTATGATGAGAAGCTTCTGAATGGATATACAGCAGAGTTTGTTATGCCAAATGTTTTAGTTGAAGAATCAATTAAAGCAGATAGTGTGCTTTGCTATTAAATTAGTTAATTGCTTCTTATTCAAACTAAAGATCTAGTAAAAAAGTTTCTTTCTTAAATTACTAATATTAAAAATGAAAAATAAATTAAAAATAAAATTCTCAGAAAAATGTGATTTAGGTATGAAACACTACAACAATTAACTATTAGGAATAATTAATTTATAAATATAAATCTATTTCGAATAATTATGGAATTCGCTAAAAAATTCATGACCGAAAAAGCTGAAAAGCTTAATGGTAAAGCTGCAATGCTTGGAATGTTTGCTCTAATAGGAGCTTACTATTTTACAGGACAAATAGTTCCAGGTATTTTCTAAACAAAATAATTTTTTAAAATTTATAAGGGGCTTTATTAAGCCCTTTTTTATTTGATTAGAAATTTTCTATTTTAATTTTCTAATAATTCAAACAATTTGTTTATGAGAAGCTTTCTTTTAAAAAAAGTTTTATCACTATATTTTTTATTTTCTTCTCTTAAAATTTTCTGACCATTTGATCCCAATCCTTTAAAGACAAATTCTTTATCTTCTTTAATCCACTTATTGATCATTGTCCCCGTTGTCTCTATATGAAATTGTAATCCGTAAGCATAATCACCAATCCTAAAAAACTGTTCCTTACAGCGTGCACTGCTAGCAATGAGTACTGCTTTATTAGGTAATAAAATCCTATCTCCATGCCAATGCAGTACATAAAAAGGGTCTTCAAACATTGCTTTAAAGTCACTATTTGATTTGTCAATAAAAATTTGAGACCATCCAATTTCTGGTAATTCTTTTGGAGGGTATCCATATTTTAAAATTTCAACATCTCCTCCAGCAGCACTCGCAATCAACTGAGCACCTAAGCAAACACCGATTATAGGTCTCTTATTCTCTAATTCTCTTCTTATAAAATCTCTCTCCAACTTAAGCCATGAGTATTTTTCGCTCCCAATATCTTTGACTCCCATCGGTCCACCCATAATTAAAATTAGATCACCTTCTTTTGTTTTAGGAAAATTATCTTTTTTATCTAAACGAACAACTTCGATTTCTAAATCTTTTTCTTTAGCAAATTGTTCAAAAAGACCAGGTCCTTCTATTTCTAAGTGCTGCAAAACTAATAGTCGTTTTATTCTCTTCATTCACTTTCCATTATTTCAGCAGAATCAGAACAGACATTAACGCTAAACCACTCCATTGATGACCAATTACTTTTTTGGTATGTACCAGCAGCAACACTTACAAAACAATCATTCTCATACCAACTTCGATAATTGGGATTTAATTCAGTTCCTTTTAATCTATTTTCTAAGCCTTTTCCATATTTTTTAATAACAAGATTTATAGCTTCGTACTCAATTTGTCTTTGCCTTTCATCAGCAAAAGCTCCTAAAGGTATAAAAAAAAGGATTGATGCAATAAGTAAATGTTTCATCGATTCTACTTTTTTTATATGAAGTTAATTTCATATTGTTTAATTAATTTTTTAAAATCATCAACTCTTTTTTGTCCTGTTTTTAAAGGTCTTGAAGAGTCAAGCACAGCTGCACAACATAATTGCCAACAAGATTTTTCATCTAGGTCTAATTTCTCGCATATATTTTTTGGGGCTTTAAAAACTGTATTAATTTCAGCAATATGTTGAGTAGTTTCCCATAACTCTCCTTCAAGAAAATCAAGTTCAATACTTGATAATAATTCTGTGGTTACGTAATCTTTGATTAGCTCAGTTAATTCCACAATATTTTATTAAAGAAGGAAAAGTTAAATCATCTCTTAGTATTTGTATAGCAAGATAAAAAAAAAGGAGCTAATTGCTCCGAGGTTTGGATTGACAGTCAATCAGGTTGATTTATTCTTCAGGATTCAAAGTAGGTACTCCTTCTGCTGAAGCTACAGCAACCCACATAACTGCTGAAGAATTACCACTATTAGCCATTGTATGAGCAGGAGTATTTGCAGATAGAACAAATGAATCCCCCTCCTTAAAGGTTTTACTAATTCCTGTCTTTTCAGCAAGCGTTAATTCACCACTTTCAATATGACCCAGTAAAGGTACAGGATGAGAGTGCATTGGTATCGTTGCTCCATTTTCAACTTCTACTCTAATCAAACGCATTTCAGCTTTTCCTTTTGGATACTTAAAATTATCTCCATCAATGTTTTCTGAAGAGGTGAAGATTTCTTGTACATCAACAGGAGATTCTGCAGCTATGGAAATGCTTGGATTGATAAGCATTAATGCAAAAACTAATGCGATGAATAAATTCTTGATCATGAATTTGAATTTCTATAAAATTGTTTAGACTCATAGTATTTATTTTTTAAATATCTGTCAGTACTTGATTTAACTTTTTATGTTTTTCAATAAATCTTTTATGAGGAACTAGCGACCCTTATCTTAAATAGACTTTTAATATAAATTTTTCTTATTCTTTTTTATAAATTAAATCTTAAATTACGTAGAGAAACTTATATAGAAATAATTTTTATATAAGTTATATAAATCACATTAAGTAGTCTTTTTTACCAATTGAATATACCTGTTGTTAATTCAATATATTCGTCCTTGAAAAGCCCCTAAAAAATACTTTTTCTTGAAATAAAGATTGACAAGACATTTATAAAAAAAACTTTTATAAAACATTAACTTCTTTTATAAATATGTTTCTAACCAACAAGACTCGTTTAAAAATTAAGGATATTGTAAAGAGGATTTCGCTAGATGAACCTGTCGCATTGGAAGAAAGAATTTATGTAGAAAAATTTGCAAAACATAATTCAACTATATGGACATGGCTTAAGAAAGCTAATAGCTTGAGGAGATATGGCAAGCAAAAAACAGATGGAGTAAATGGACTTATCCAGAATCTTGGCCTTGATGGTCTAGAAACTGAAAATCATTTCGATCCCAAAAATGATGATCTTGCTGATTGGTTTAGTGGATCTCCTGATTGGGTGAGAAGAAGTTAGATCTAAATTAATAAGGCTAAATGTATAGTTGCAATAATAAAATAAACACCAGTAAATCTAAAAATAAGGCGTATATGGAATTTCTGTTTTCATTGATTCGCCATAGTAACTTTCAGCTGACTTTAGTAATATCCAATAAATGAAATTTAGAAATGATTTTTCCATAGGAAGACCTATATCTATACCAATTCAACTCAGAATCGCAAATAAAAACATCGTAGAAAATACTTAATAGAAGAGATTTAGATTTTCTTAGATAATATGTGATGGCTAGCTTTGTATGAAATGCTACTAAAGCTTTTCTTATCAATCGATTTGATATTATTGCTTATTGATTCCTGTAATTTCAGAAGGTATATTTAATGGACTATCTTAATATAAGAAATTTATGAGTACTCAAAGTAGACAGCACCATAAAAGACAAGAGCAAAATAATACAGAATGGTTAGATGAATTAATCAATAAAATTGAAAATATGAAAAACAAAATATCTAATACCTATTAATTAATTACGTCTTCTGTTGTTTATTACGCTATAAAATAAGTTTGTCATTAAGTCAGCTTTTAGCAATAAAGGCTGGCTTTTTAACTGGAGTTATTGTTCTGATTTTTGCGAAAAAGTTATTTAACAATGTTCCAATGAGGTTCTTTTTAAGCAAGTTTATGGTTCATTTTTATTTTTATTGACAATATTGAAATAAGTGAAAAAAAGAATTTTAAATTTGTGACTACTGAATCATCTCAAAATCAAGACTTTACAAGAAAGCATCCTAGCGAAGGAATGGATGCTTTAGAAAAAGAAGCAAAATTACCTCTGAATGGATGGGAAAACGAAGTTGCCCGAGCAAAGGAATATGGTTTAGAAGGAGCAAAAAGTATTGTCGATAGAAATATATCTACATTTTCAAGAGGAGAATTACCCCATTTTGCAGGTATCAATACTTTCATGAAAGCTCCATATGTTGAAAATGTAAATGAAGTGGGAAAGTATGATGTTGCGATCGTTGGTGTTCCTCATGATTCTGGAACTACTTACAGACCAGGTACAAGATTTGGACCTCAAGGAATAAGAAAAATTTCTGCTCTTTATACTCCTTATAATTACGAAATGGGAGTTGATCTGAGAGAGCAGATTTCTATTTGTGATGTAGGAGATATTTTTACAATTCCAGCTAATAATGAAAAAAGTTTTGATCAAATTTCAAAGGGGGTGGCTCATATTTTTGCTAGTGGTGCATTCCCAATTATTTTAGGTGGAGATCATTCAATAGGTTTTCCTACAGTTAGAGGAGTTTGTCGCCACTTAGGAGATAAAAAAGTAGGGATCATTCACTTTGATAGACATGTTGATACTCAAGAAACAGATTTAGATGAAAGAATGCATACCTGCCCATGGTTTCATGCAACTAATATGAAAAATGCACCTGCAAAAAATCTTGTTCAATTAGGAATTGGAGGTTGGCAAGTACCAAGAGAGGGAGTAAAAATTTGCAGAGAACGAAGTACAAATGTTTTAACAGTTACTGATATCTGTGAAATGGGGTTGAAAGAGGCTGCTGATTTTGCGATTGAAAAAGCTACCGATGGAACTGACTGTGTATATATTTCTTTTGATATTGATTGCATTGATGCTGGATTTGTCCCTGGAACTGGTTGGCCTGAACCTGGGGGTTTATTACCTCGAGAGGCATTAAAACTTTTGGAATACATCATAAGAAAAGTAAATGTATGTGGAATTGAGCTTGTTGAGGTTTCGCCTCCATATGATGTAAGTGATATGACAGCCTTATTAGCTACTAGAGTTATTTGTGATTCAATTGCACATCTTGTAGTAAGTGGTCAGCTCCCAAGAAAATCTAAACCAGAATGGATTTCAGATAAATGCAATATGTCAGTTGATCAAAAATGGAGATAGATTATTGTGCATGAGGTAGATATGACAAAATGCCTTATTCTTTCTATGGAAGAGTGGGCAATGAAAAAAAATAAAGAAAAAATAATTGTTGAAAAGATTAATCTTAAAATTGGCGAATTTACTTGCGTAGAGCCAATATCATTAATAAATACTTTTAATGCTGCAGTCTTGGGTTCTTGGTTAGATTCCTCTGAGATTACTATTGAGACAATACCTTTTGAAGGAAAATGTTCTAAATGCAATAGATCATATTTTCCAAAGAAAGATAATGGATATAAATCTCCATGTTGCAATTTTAATTTAGAGGAAATTATTAGCGGGAGGGAATTAAAAATCGCATCCATTGACTTTAAAGAAAAGTAGAAATTTAGTATCTAGAATAAAAATGTATTTTCAAATATAAATGCATTTACCAATTTCAGACAAAATTGAATTAAATATTCTTCATCAAAATAGTCATCAAGCTGAGAAAAATAAAGTTAAGTTTAATAATTATAATTTGCTTTGCTTGAACATAATGAGTAGTCCTGGTGCAGGAAAAACGAGATTACTTGAAAAAACTTTAGAAGATCTTTCAACAGAATTTCAAAGTGCTGTTTTAGAGGGTGATATGACTACTAATCTTGATGCTGCAAGATTAGAAAAATTAAATATTCCAGTAGTACCAATTACAACTGGAAGAGCGTGCCATCTCGATGCAAATATGGTTAGTGGAGGTTTAAAATTACTAGAAAAAAAAATCAATCCTCACATCCTAGATATTTTGTTAGTGGAAAATGTAGGAAATTTAGTTTGTCCTGCAGAATTTGAGATTGGGGAACATTTTAAAGTTGCACTTTTAAGTATCACTGAAGGCGAGGATAAACCTTTAAAATATCCAATAATGTTTAGAGAAGCAGATTTAATTTTGATTACTAAAGTTGATTTATTACCCCATTTAAATTTTGATATTAACGAATTAAAATCGAATATATCATCAACTAATCCCAAGGCAGATGTTATAGAAATTTCTTCGATAACCAAGTCTGGATTCGATTTATGGCAAAAATGGATTAGTAAAAAGATTATGAAATTTAAAAAATAAGTAATATTGATTAATTAAAAGTAATCTCTTAAAAGTATCAGTCATTACAACTTTAGATTTACTTTTTCTTAAGTATTGATAGTACGTAAAATTTTTTTTTCAAATATGTTCAAAAAATTAAGAGTTTTTGCGGCCTCTTTGCTTGCGCTCATATTAACGATTTCATTAAGTACATTATCAAGTCCTGCCGCTCCAAAAGGAGAACCTATCACTTTGGGATACAGTAACTGGGCAGGATGGTGGCCTTGGGCGATAGCTGTTGATCAAAAAATGTTTGAAAAAAATGGAGTTAATGTTCAGATGAAATGGTTTGATGGATATGTTCAATCCATGGAAACTTTTGCTGCTGGAAAAATCGATGGAAATTCGCAAACTCTTAATGACACTATTTCGTTCTTACCCGGAGAGAATGGAGGGGAAGTAGTTGTTTTAGTTAATGATAATTCTGCAGGGAATGACCAAATAATTGCAGATAAATCAATTAAAAGTGTTGCTGATTTAAAAGGTAAAACAGTAGCAGTAGAAGAAGGTGTTGTGGATGATTTTTTACTTGTTTTAGCTCTGAATGATGTTGGATTAACTAGAGATGATGTAATTATTAAAGGTCTGCCAACTGATCAGGCTGCAACTGCATTCGCAGCAGGAAAAGTAGATGCAGTTGGTGCATTCCCTCCATTTACTGGAACTGCAATGAAGAGGCCTGGAGCAAAAGTTATTGCTAGTTCAAAAGAATATCCTGGTGCAATCCCTGATTTATTAGCTGTAAGCGGAGATTTGATTTCTGAAAGACCAGATGATGTTCAAAAAATTGTTAAAACATGGTGGGATGTAAGAGAATTCATGGTAAAAAATCCAAGAAAATCTGAAAAGATTATGGCAAAGCGAGCTGGGATCCCAACACGTGAATACAAACAATATAAGGGTGGAACTAGGTTCTTTTCTTTGGAAGAAAATTTAGAAGCTTTTAGTGATGGGTTCGGTATGAAACATATGCCTTATGCAGCGAAACAAATGGCAGACTTTATGGTAAGGGTAGGATTTATTCCTGAAAAACCAGATATGAGTAAATTATTTGACTCTTCGTTTGTTAAAAATATTAGTTAATTAATAAAAAAATAAAATGGTTAGTTCGAAATTAATCAAGAGGGATAAATATTTTTTATCCCTCTTTTCATTTGGTAGTGAACCGAAAAAATTAAATAAAATATTTCTTCAAATAGCCTCACTTTTGCTACCACTTTTAATTTGGACAATCGTTTGTCAATTAAAACTTGTGAGTGAGATGTTTTTACCATCACCTTTAGCGGTCTTTTATTCTCTTTTAGATATGGCTGAAAGTGGAATATTATTTGAAGATATTTTTGCAAGTACTGGTAGGGTATTTGCTGGTTTTATAATTGCGACAATTTTTTCAGTTCCTTTAGGAATTTTAATGGGTTCCTTCCCTTCTTTTTGTGCTTTATGTGAACCATTAATTGCGATGCTTAGGTATATGCCTGCCGCTGCTTTTTCTCCTCTGCTTATTATTTATTTAGGAATTGAAGAGGCTCCAAAAATCGCATTAATTTTCATTGGTACCGTTTACTTTAATGTTTTGATGGTTATGGATTCAGTAAAATTTGTACCCAAAGAACTCATTGAAACAACGCTTACTTTAGGTGGTAATACAAAAGATTTATTGATCAGAGTAATAGCAAGATATTCATTGCCAAGTATTATTGATACTTTAAGAATTAATATTGCAACTTCATGGAATTTAGTAATTGTTGCAGAGTTAATTGCAGCAGAAGTTGGTTTAGGTAAAAGGATTCAACTGGCTCAAAGATTTTTTCGCACAGATCAAATATTTGCAGAATTAATTGTTCTTGGATTAATAGGATTTGCTTTGGATATGAGTTTTAGATTTCTACTTAGACGTACATGTAAATGGGCTGTTTAAATGAAATTAGATGTTCATAATATTTCAAAATATTTTGGGGAAGGTTCAAATAGAAAAAAGGCAATTGAGGGAATAAGCTTTTCAATAAGTTCTGGCGAATTTAAAACTCTTGTTGGGAGCTCTGGATCAGGTAAAAGTACTATATTGAGGATTATTGCTGGGCTTGAGAGTCCATCTAAAGGGAACGTAAAAGTAGATGGAAAAATAGTTAGTGGACCGGGATTGGATAGAGGAATGGTTTTTCAGAAATATAGTCTTTTCCCTTGGCTCACTGCATCTGAGAATATTGCATTTGGAATGAATTTAAATTCTTACAAGTTGAAAGAAATAAAATATAGGACATCTTATTTATTAGAAGTAGTAGGTCTTCAGGATTCGGGAAATAAGTATCCAAAAGAATTATCTGGAGGAATGCAACAAAGGATTGCAATTGCAAGAGCTCTTGCGACTAACCCTAAAATTCTGCTTTTAGATGAACCTTTTGGAGCCTTGGACTTACAGATAAGAGAATCTATGCAGAAATTTCTCTATGAATTATGGGAAAAAACTTCATTGACAGTTTTACTTATAACCCATGATATTGAAGAAGCATTAGCTCTCTCTCAGCAAATATGTATTTTGGCACCTAATCCTGGAAGAATCATAAAAGAAGTTAAGGTAGATCTCCAAAAAGGGGATTTAGATAAATTGAAACTTGATTCGGATTTTGCAAAATTAAGATATGAGTTATCTGATTTTTTAAGAGGCCTCCAAAAAAAATAAATAATGTCAACTAGTTTTTTGCCTACTTGGCTTTATAGCGACCAAAAAATTTTTGAACTTGAATTAGAAAACTATTCAAAAAATTATTGGCACCCATTGATTTTCGTAGGAGAAGTTAAACCTGGTGAAATATTGGAAAAAAATTTCTTTAATCAATCATTATTAATCTCTTGTTCAGAAAAAAATTTAATAACTGTTTTCAAAAATAGATGCCCTCATCGTGGGTCAAAATTGTGTTTGCCAAAAACAAAATTAAATCCTTCTAAAAATATTTTTTGTCCCTACCATGGCTGGACTTTTGATAGTTTTGGCAAACTTAAAACCTTGCCATTAAAGTACGATTTTGAAACAAAAATAGAAACAGAGGATTATTTTTTAGAAAAAGTTAACTCTTTAATAAATGGACCTTTAATTTGGATTAATTTCAGCAAAAAACCAATATCTATAGATGATCAAATTGAGCTTGTTGGGAGAAAATGTAATGATCAATGGGATATGTATTACAGTATTTTTTCTGAATTTTCTGATACCTTAAATTGTAATTGGAAAATTGCCCATGACAATACATTGGACGATTATCATGTAGCAGTAGCTCATAAAGATACCCTACATAAAGAACAAGGTCCAATTAAAAACTACAGGTATTTCTTCAGTGAATTTTGTAATGTACTTGTTACCCCTCTTAGTAGTGGAGGAAATCTATATACCTTTGGATTACTCCCATGGACCCATCTAATAATCTGGCCTGGTAAAGGGATTGTTTTAATAAATTATCTTCCTAAAAATATTGGTCAGTGTATTATTGAAATTAAATTAGCCTCTGCTTCTTTATGTGAAAATGATTTAGAAAATTGGAAAAAAAGTATATTAGAATTTCTTGGAGAAGATAAAGTTATTGTCGAATCAGTTCATAAGTCTTATCTGGAAAATTTTAAACTTGGTCCGCCTAATAGACTTGAACAAAGGATTATACACTGGCAAAATATTTATAAAGATTTTCTAAATGCATCGGGCATTTCTTTCTAAAATAATTTCTATTTAGTTCACGGAAATTATTAATTAAATTTTTAATTTGGTAGGGATTTGACTACATATTTAATATGCTTTATTGATAATGTAGTTAAGTGCAAAAAAGTTGATTATGAAACATTTTTTACTAATAATAGTCTCTTTATCTTTCCTATCTTCTTGCAGTAATGACAAAGATTTTTTTCTCACTGAGGGGAACGCTTTGTTTAGTTGCGGAGGTAAATCTCGTATCATCGAAAATGATAAAGAAGAGATAATTAATACTGAAGTCAAGGATTTAAGAGATGGGATTGGTAAATACGTTGAATTTACAGTTGTTGAGAATGATAAAAAAGGAGGCAAATACAGGATTATTAATTGTTTCCCAAGTGAAGAACCACAAGATTCAATAATAAAAACTGTTAAAATAAATTATAAATTAAGTAATTAAAAGTTATTTAAAAATAATAGCTTACCTTTAAGCTGAGATTTTTGATGATTTGATAATTTCCCATGTTTCTGATGCGGTGTCTGCATATTGGAAAAGATTTAAGTTTTCATCTGAAATTAATCCAAGATCAGCTAGATATTCGAAGTTAATTATCTTATTCCAATACTCTCTACCAAAAAGTATGATTGGGATTTTAGTTTTCATTCCTGTTTGACAAAGTGTCAATAGTTCAAATAATTCATCTAGTGTTCCAAAACCTCCAGGGAAAAATACAGCAGCTACTGATCGCATGACAAAATGGATCTTTCTTAATGCAAAATAATTAAACTTAAAGCAAAGACCGGGAGTTATAAAAGCATTTGGGATTTGTTCATTAGGGAGACTGATATTTAACCCTATAGATTTACAATTTGCTTCAAATGCACCTCTATTAGCAGCTTCCATAATTCCTGGCCCCCCACCTGTCACAATCACATGCGAATTACAGTTTTTATTTTGATTACTAATTGAAGCAAGTTTAGAAAACTCCCTTGCGGATTGATAGTAATGACTCATTAGAAGCAAATTGTCTAATCTATTTAAACTTCGTTTTAAAAGTATCGATTTGGGATTTTTTTTAATCAACTCTTCTATATTTGCAAGTCTCTTTTTTATATTTGATTCTTCTGTAATGCTTGCGCCTCCAAAAATAATTATTGTTGAAAGAATTTTATTTTCTTCAAGGATTAAATCTGGTTTAGTAATTTCAAGAAGCATTCTGACTCCACGCATTTCATTTCGGCTAAGTAAACCAATATCTTCATGAGCCAATTTATAAGTATCAGAATTAATAATTAAATTCAGGTTTTTTAAATTATTACTAGGGGATATATTTTTTTTCATTTCAAACAAGAGTTTTAACTTTTCTTTCTAGAGGATTAAAATAGACTCTTTTGATTTTGTTATTTTCGTAAATCCAATAAACAGGTGGACTTTTTCTTGCCTTAATTAAATTAATTTTGTCTAATTTTTGAGGGGTAAATTCTTTAGAAGGATCAAAAAATTTATCCCTTTTGGGTTGGTTTAAAACAATACTACCTTCTTTTCCTGAGATAGATCTGTGATAAGTTCCTATAGGAATTTCTAATGCTCCCATAGATCTATTTAAATAAATCACATGATGAGGTTCATCCCAGGAAGGATTTATTAAAACAAATGTCCTTTCTCCAGCGATAACTAAATTGTGGTCAATTTGATGATTGTGAACGTAATATTGCTCATCTTTTAAATCATCTGGAGGAGATATAGCTTCCCCAGAATGGATCACAACATCAGAACCATTAGAACTATCTATGCCTGCATCGAAGAATGTGACTTTTGGAGTCTCTCTAAAAATATTTATTGGGAAGAATCTTAATTCCATAGTGCTAACTCCCTTTTAGAAAATTTTTAAAAACTAATAAAAATTTATTTACTTTTAAAAAAAAGCTATTTTTGATTTTTAATTACAACAAACCAGGCAATCTTCTTGATTTGGATAATCTATACATTCTTTATTTAAAATTTCTTCTAAAAAATCTACTTTTTTAACATAATCAAGATCTTTTAA
>CACLGU010000025.1 GCA_902606505.1 uncultured Prochlorococcus sp. | reverse complement strand
CTTTGTGTTAGTTCGTACGGCCATAGAATTTCCCAGCCTTTTGAAGCTAACTCTAGTGAACTAAGATGTGGTTCTTTTAAAAAGATAGCTAATTTTTGTGCAAGAAGTGGAGCCCTTCTTAATAAAGATCCAACCATGTATCCTGATGCAGGATGAACCATACTTGCAGCACCTCCGAAACCAAGTACAAATTGTTTTTTAAATGGGAGGGGTAAATTCATAGGGAAAAGGCAATTCTCTTCATGAAAAATTTCACTTACCTCAATACCTTTACTATTAAGTCTTTTATAGAGTCTTTTTTTAAGATTTTCTTGGGTTAATGCAGGGTAACTAGCTAAAGAAGTTTCTTCAACAAAAAAAGTCTCATTGCCAAGATCCATTGCATAAAGAAAGGAAGGAGATGATAACTTTTCTTGATTGTTTAAATGATTTGGGCGAAAATCCATTAGAACAAATTGTTCTTTATTAACAGGTGGTGATGTAAATTTACCTACAATTCCGTAAGCAGCTTGTTGAGCGATTTCATTTTGAACTGGTCTTTTTACAAAATTACTTTTATGACCACTTGCGTCAATAACTAATCTCGCCTTTATTTTGAGACCTGAAAAACAAATTACCTCAGATAGTTTATTTTTTTCTTTAATGTCTTTTGCTGTCTCATTTAACCATTCAATCCCTTTACATTTTTTTAAAAGCTCATTTTGAAAAGCTTCCTGATTTATTAAACCATAATCGTAGTTATGTTTTGTCGGAATATCCCCTTTTTTATTTTCCCCATCTCCAAAAAAACTAACTGTTTTACACCATCGATGAGATAACAAGGTCTCTAACCCTAATTCTTCTAACTCAGATGCCCAGATACCATATGTATTCTCCCATTTTTCATTTGGAGATTTTGTTGATATTCCCTTAATATTTAGATCCTGCTTGGCTAATTCTGAAGCTAAACATAATGCTGCAGGACCTGAACCTAAAATTAAAATATCAAGTATTTCCATATTATTTAGCTAACCATGAGGCTTTTAATTTTGTTCAACTGAGCTAGGTTGTTCTTCTTCGTCTATTTGTTCACGAGGTACCAATACCACTTCAGATAAATGATCACCGTCATCTAATCTTTGTAATTTTACTCCTGTAGCTGCTCTGGATTGCTGAGAGATTTGATCTGCGTTTGTTCTTACTATTACGCCTTTTTCGGTCACAAGTAGTAATTCTTCTCCCTCTCCAAGGACCTTCAAACAAACTAGCTGATCATATTTTATTCTAAATTTTATTGCTCTTAAACCCATGCCTGCTCTTTTTTGTAATCTAAACTGAGCCACAGGTACTCTCTTTCCTAGACCAAATGCGCTGGCTATTAATACCCATGGACCATCTGAAGTGTTTTCCTCAACATTATCATCAAGATCTTCTGCTTTATACTCAATTTTAGCTAATTGATCAACTAAATTAGATGTTAAAACATCCATAGAAACTAGATTGTCTCCTTCCCTCAAGTTCATTGATTTAACCCCTCTTGCTGTTCTACCAAGTGGTCTTAATTCATTGATATCTAGTCTGAAATGAATTGCCATTCCTTTTTTAGATCCAATTAAAACACTATCACCTTCTTTTGATAATCTGACCCAGGTTAGGGCATCTCCATCCTCAAGATTAATTGCTATTAGTCCATTTGAGCGAATTTTTGAAAAAGCAGAAAGTGCAGTTCTTTTTATAAAGCCAGCTTTGGTTAGCATTAATAAATAATGATCGTCAACAAAAGAATCCACAGCAACTAGTGAAGTTATTTTCTCTTCTCTTGGAATTGGGAGAAGTTGAACCGATGGAGTCCCTTTTGCTGTTCTGCTACTCATAGGAACCCTATATGCTGGGAGAGCATAAGCTACTCCTCTATCACTAAAAAGCAAAAGAGTATCATGATCGTTACAGCTTATAAATAATTTCACGTCATCATCTTCTTTGGTTTTTGTGCCAGCTTTACCTCTTGAACCACGACTGGTAGATTCAAAATCATTAACAGGCATTCTTTTTAAATAACCTGCTTCAGTTAATAGAACTACGGATCTGTCATTAGCTATGAGATCAATATCATCTAATCCGCCGCCTAAATCTAATATTTCTGTTTTCCTAGGAGAAGAAAATCTTTCATGGATTTTATTCAGTTCTTCAAGAATAATTTCAAAAATTCTTTCTTTACTCTTTAATATTTGCTGATATAGGTTAATTTTTTTGGTTAACTCATTATGTTCCCCTTTGATTTTATCTGCTTCTAGTGCTGTTAATCTTCTTAACTGCATTTGTAGAATAGCATCTGCCTGTATGGAAGATAGTTTATGGTCGTTTTGTAATTTTTCTCGAGCTGAAATTGAATCTTTCGCTGATCTTATTAGATTTATAATTTCGTCCATAGCATCTAATGCCAATAAAAGACCCTTTACAATATGATCTCTTTCTTCTGCCTTTTTTAATAAAAATGCTGTTCTTCGCCTTATTGTCTCAACCCTAAAATCTAGAAATACATCTAACATTTTCCTGAGTGAAAGTGTTGTGGGCTCTCCTTTTACTAAAGCAAGGATATTTGCACTAAAGTTATTTTGTAGAGGTGTTAACTTAAATAAATTATTTAAAACTACTTGTGGGTAGGCATCCCTTTTTAGTTCAATAACAATCCTCATCCCATCTCGATCACTCTCATCTCTAATATCAGAAATACCTTCTAATTTTTTTTCATTAACCAAGTCAGCAATTCTTTCTATCAATGCCGCTTTATTGGTTTGAAATGGCAACTCTGTAATTATTACTGCATCTTTCTCTGCTCTACCAATGGATTTAATTTGCTCAATATTTGCTACCCCTCTCATGGTTATTGAGCCCCTCCCTGTTTTGAAAGTTTCTCTAATACCGTCTCTGCCTAAGATTTGACCACCTGTGGGAAAATCAGGACCCTTAATTATTGCAAAAAGTTCACTATCCTCAATTGAAGGGTTTTTGATTATTGATTTAAGACCATTAATTAATTCCCCTAAGTTATGAGGTGGAATATTAGTTGCCATTCCTACTGCTATTCCTGAGGATCCATTAAGAAGTAGTTGAGGGATCCTAGCAGGTAAAACTGTTGGCTCTTGCTGCGAACCGTCAAAATTATCGGCGAAATCCACAGTTTCAGATTCAATATCCTCTAATAAACTTTCATCCGTAAGAGACTGTAAACGAGATTCTGTATATCTCATTGCTGCTGGAGGGTCGTTATCAACAGAACCAAAGTTTCCATGGCCATCTATGAGTGGCATCCTCATAGAGAAATCCTGGGCCATCCTTACCAAAGCATCATAAACAGCAGTATCGCCATGAGGGTGATATTTACCAAGTACTTCTCCTACAACTCTTGCACATTTTCTGTATGGTCTACCGCTAGTCAAACCAAGTTCATACATTGCATAAAGAATTCTTCTGTGAACAGGTTTTAATCCGTCTCTTGCATCTGGAAGTGCACGACCAACTATAACGCTCATTGCATACTCAAGGTATGAGCGAGACATCTCATTTCTTAGGTCAGTCTGAATAATTCGGTCATTATCTTCGCTTAATCCTGAGTTATCGGAATCTAAAATATCAGACATACAAAAATCCTTTATTTAATAATAATCGCTGATTCTCATAATGAATAAAAAAAAAGATTTATTTAATTCCCAAATACTTACATTTACACACAAATCAAAATAAAACCTGTTGTTTTTGAATAAACCTTGGCTTATTACCCCTTTAGTTGTTAATTTAATCAGAATAAAAGAAAACTATCGTGAATAATGAACTTGGATTAAATAAAAAAGTCAGACGGGCTTATGGCATTGATGAAATAGCTTTAGTCCCTGGGAATAGAACTCTTGATTACGATTTAACTGATCCTTCTTGGTCAATAGGTGATTTCAAAAGAGAAGTTCCGATCGTAGCTAGTGCTATGGATAGTGTTGTAGATGTCAACACGGCTGTAGAGCTCACAAAATTAGGTTCCTTGGGAGTTATTAATATGGAGGGCGTACAAACACGATATGAAAACCCTGATGAAATATTGAATCAAATAGTATCAGTAGGGAAGAATGATTTTGTTCCATTAATGCAGAAAATATACAGTGAACCGGTCAAGGAGGGATTGATTTTAAAAAGAATAAATGAGGTCAAAGAAAGAGGAGGTATCGCAGCTTTTAGTGGGACTCCTCAAGCTGCTATCAAGTTTAAAGAAACACTTAATAATTCCAAAATAGATTTGTTTTTTCTTCAAGGAACAGTTGTTTCAACTGAACATCTTGGTATGGAAGGTAAGGAAACCTTAAATATTAAAGATCTCTGTCAATCTATGAATGTCCCAGTTGTAGCCGGTAATTGTGTTACTTACGAAGTTGCAAAACTTCTTATGGATGCTGGAGTTGCAGGATTGATGGTTGGGATAGGGCCTGGAGCGGCATGTACATCAAGAGGAGTATTAGGTATTGGAATCCCTCAAGCAACTGCAATTGCTGATTGTAGTGCGGCGAGAGATGATTACTTTGAAGAAAGTGGTCGTTATATACCTATTATTGGTGATGGAGGAATTGTTACTGGCGGAGATATTTGTAAATGTTTAGCATGTGGAGCAGATGCTGTAATGATTGGATCCCCAATAGCTAAATCCTTAAATGCTCCAGGTAAAGGGTTTCACTGGGGTATGGCTACTCCAAGTCCAGTATTGCCTAGGGGTACAAGAATTGAAGTTGGTTCTACAGGATCCTTGGAAAGGATAATTAAAGGCCCGGCCCTACTTGATGATGGGACACATAACTTATTAGGAGCCATTAGAACATCAATGAGTACTCTTGGGGCAAAAAATATTAAAGAAATGCAAGAAGTTGAAATAGTTATCGCGCCATCACTTCTTACAGAAGGTAAGGTTTATCAAAAAGCTCAGCAACTTGGGATGGGTAAGTAGTTCATCTAAGGCAAAATGAGAAAACCTTATTGAATAATTTATTAAATTGAAAAATTTTCTAATTAGGAGTTATTATGAAATGATGGGGGAAACCCCATACTCCTCACACACTAAATCGCCCGATTAATCGGGCTTTTTTAGATATTTTGTTACTTATATTATTTTATCTGTAATGAAATCATCAATTAAAAGAATTGCCTGCTAAATTTTCAAAAAGGGAATACTTAAATTATGTCATCAGCTCCAGCCGTAACTGATTCTTCATTTGACAAAGATGTACTGCAAAGTGATCTACCAGTATTGGTTGATTTTTGGGCACCATGGTGTGGTCCATGTAGGATGGTCGCACCAGTTGTAGAAGAAATCTCAAAAGACTTTGAAGGGAAAATTAAAGTTTTTAAATTAAACACTGATGAGAATCCAAATGTTGCCAGTCAATACGGAATTAGAAGTATCCCTACATTAATGATCTTTAAAGGAGGTCAAAAGGTCGATACCGTTGTTGGTGCTGTGCCAAAAGCAACTCTTTCGAGCACTTTAACTAAGCATTTATAAATTTAAAAGCTTTGCATAAAATTGGACTAATAGACTATGGGATGGGTAATATTCATTCTGTAACAAAATCTCTAGAAAGTCTTGGAGAAGAAATCATATTAATTAAAAAATTTGATGATTCTAAGCTTTGCAAAGCGATAATACTCCCTGGGGTTGGTGCCTTTGATCCAGCGATGAATAATCTAATAGATACTGATTTGATAACTGATTTGAAAAATTGGATTAAAAGTGGAAAGTCTTTTTTGGGAATATGTTTAGGTTTACAACTCCTTTTTGAATCTAGTGATGAAGGAGAGGTTCAAGGGCTGGGAATTTTAAAAGGAAAAATACAAAAAATTCCTAACATTGTTAATCAAAGAATTCCACACATGGGTTGGTGCCAACTTTTACCTACAAAAACAAATACTTTATTAGAGCTAGAAGAATTAAATAATTGGGTCTATTTTGTACATTCCTATCATGCAATCCCAGATGATTCAAAGATTATTGCAGCTCAAGTTGATTATGGCTCTGAAAAATTAACTGCAATGATTGAGAATGATAATTTATTGGCCTGTCAATTTCATCCGGAAAAATCTGGAAAAACCGGTGAAAAACTTTTGAGAAGATGGCTTAGTAATATTCAATAATTGATAATTACTGATGAAGACAAACTTAAGATTAATAGGTGGTAAAAAACTCCAAAGTCCAAATAATTCTTATACGAGACCTACAACTTTGAGAGTGAGAGAGGCTGTATTTAATATACTGAACAGCAGAGTTGAAAACAGTAACTGGTTAGATTTATTTTGTGGAACAGGTGCCATATCTTGTGAAGCCTATAATCACGGGGCAAGAAAAATACTTGCAATTGAAAAAAACAAAATCAACTCAAAAATTTGCTTAGAAAATTTACTCTCGTTGGAGAATATAGAGAATAGGAGAAATGATATCGAAGTTATTTGTAAAGACGTTTTGAAATGGACAAAACCTAATTATGAGAGAAACTTATCATCTAGAAATATGGATTTAAACAAATTAAAATTTGATTTTGTTTATCTAGATCCTCCATACAAAGTGGATTTCCATGAATTAGTTTTAAATCAATTATTTAAGTGTAACCTTCTAAAAAAAGATTCAACAGTTATTTGTGAACATTCTCCAGACCTATTTATTAAAAAAAGTACTTTGTGGGAAACTATAGATGTAAGAAATTATGGGCAATCAAGATTAACATTTTTAATCAATGTCCAGCATCCCTGAACCTCTTCTGTATTGATTCCATGCACTTACGAATAATCCAAGAAGAGTTATTGGAACTAAACCTAAAACAATTCCACAGAGAAGAGGCTCTATCATTTTTTTGCCTTTTTTGAATTTCTTACTCACAATTGTTACATAGAGACTATTTTTTTGTGTCAACATCTTCATCAACTGCAGCAGAAAAAGACTTTAAGAGAGAATTCTTAAAGATTGTTTTTGTTTTATTTGGAGTTTTATTGGTATGCTTTTCAATATTTATCGTAAATCATCGTGGAAATAACAAATATATTATTGAAACTCTTGAGCTTAATGGTTCTGCTGAGGAAGGAGATGCTCTTTTTAAGATAAATTGTGTTGGATGTCATGGAATTACAGCAAGAGGATTAGTGGGCCCAGACTTACACTCAATAACTCTACGTTTGAATGATAAAGAGATAATAAAACAAGTTACTGGAGGCCTTACTCCACCTATGCCAAGTTTTGAAATTGATCCTGTAAACATGTCCAATTTATTAAAATATCTTCATAGCCTTGAATGATTTTGGGAAAAAACTTTTCTAATTTAAAGGTAATTTTAGTTGAACCAAATGGCCCTTTAAATGTAGGAAGCGTTGCTAGATTATGCAGTAATTTTGAAGTTGATGAATTAAGAATTGTCTCTCCTAAATGCGACATATTTTCTTTAGAAGCAAGAAAAATGGCTCTTAAAGGTCAAAAATTTCTTAAATATTGTAAGGTTTTTGATGATCTTCAAAAAGCAATTTTTGATTGTGATTTGGTTCTAGCATCTTGTGGAAGGATTGATGTAAATAAAGATTCATTTTTTGTATCTTCTGAAGATATATTTGATTGGACTTTATCCTTTAAGAAGGTAAATAATTTAGCAATTATATTTGGAAGAGAAGATAGAGGTTTAACTAACAATGAGTTGCTTCTAGCAAATAAAACTTTTAATATTCCAACTTCCCAGAATAATCCTTCATTAAATCTTTCTCACGCTGTTTCAATAGTTTTGTATGAATTAAATAAGTCTTCTAAAAAAAATTTAAATAATGAATTAAGAGTATTTAACTTAGCATCTGCGAAAGAAGTATATGATACATTTGTGGAGATAGAGGAAATTCTTTTGCGAGTTGGATATCTCTTAAAACATACCTCTAAGGCAAAAATCAGTAAATTTAAGAAGTTTATTTTGAGGGCAAATACATCAACACATGAAATAAATATTTTAAGAGGAATTGTTCATCAAATAAACTGGTTTTTGAATAATTCAAAAAAAAAATAAGTAAGTATAAATTTCATTAGTTGTTACTTACTTCTTGTTTTAATTTGATAGGGATATTTACTAAAAACATTTTCTGAAGTAGCATCTATTGATTATTTGAATATTTTAGAAAACTAAAACTGTGCCTACAACAAAGAAAAGAAGAGTTTTTCCTTTTACAGCAGTAATTGGTCAAGAAGAAATGAAATTGGCTCTCTTGTTAAATGTTATTGATCCAAGAATTGGAGGAGTGATGATAATGGGTGATAGAGGGACTGGGAAGTCAACTACAATTAGAGCCTTAGCTGATTTGTTGCCTGCAATCGATGTTGTTAAAGACGATCCATATAATAGTTCACTAGTCGATCCTGATTTACAAAGTAAAGAAGTTTTGGAAAAAATGACTCAAGGAGAAAATCTAGAGAGTATTCAAAAACAAGTACCTATGGTTGACTTGCCTTTAGGGGCTACGGAAGATAGGCTTTGTGGAACCATTGATATAGAGAAGGCTTTAAGCGAAGGTGTTAAGGCATTTGAACCAGGTCTATTAGCAAAAGCTAATAGGGGTTTACTATACGTTGATGAAGTGAATTTACTTGATGATCATTTAGTTGATGTACTTTTAGATTCGGCCGCTTCCGGATGGAATACAGTTGAAAGGGAGGGGGTCTCAGTTCGACATCCTGCGAGGTTTGTCCTTATTGGTTCAGGAAATCCAGAAGAAGGTGAATTAAGGCCTCAACTATTGGATAGGTTTGGAATGAGTGTTGAAGTTAAGACTGTTAGAGATGCTGAATTAAGAGTTCAAGTAGTTGATCAAAGAACTTCTTTTGATGATAATCCTGATGAGTTTTCATTGAGTGTTGAGAAACAACAGGATGAACTTCAACAAAAAGTTATTAAAGCACAAGAAATATTAAGTTCTGTTCAAATGGACGATGACTTAAGATTGAATATTTCTGCAATTTGCGGAGAACTAGATGTGGATGGTTTACGTGGAGATATTGTTACAAATCGTTCAGCACGGGCAATTGCAGCATTTGAGGGTAGAACTGAAGTGCATGAAGATGACATAGCAAGAGTTATTTCTTGTTCTTTAAGACATAGACTTAGAAAAGATCCTTTAGAACAAGTTGATTCAGGTGAAAGAGTTATTCAAGCTTTTTGTAAAGTATTTGATTTAGATGAAAAAGAAAATTTTTCAAAATTTCAATTGTCCGCTGAAGCTTAATAAAAGTGAGAATAATTGGGATTGATCCTGGATTAGCTAGAGTTGGTTATGGAATAATTGAGATAGAAAATGAAAGAAAGATATTATTAGATTGCGGCGTTATTGAGACAGGTAAAGATAAAAAAGAAGAAGATAGACTTTATGAGATATTCCAAGATCTTAATGAATTAATAAATCATTGGAACCCAACTGCAGCGGCAGTAGAAAAATTTTTCTTTTACAGGTCAAGTACTACCATTAGTGTGGTACAGGCCAGAGGCGTGATTATGATGGTCTTGGCCTCTAAAAAAATTCATGTTAGTGAGTATTCACCTGCTCAGATAAAATTAACAATTGCTGGGTCTGGAAAGGCATCTAAGAAAGATATTCTTGATGCTGTTATGTATAACTTAAATCTTAATAAACCTCCAAAACCTGATGATTCAGCAGATGCATTGGCTATAGCACTCACAAAACTAAATGAGGATGGCTTTAACTGAAAATTTAATATGACGATCTTTGAAAATAAGAAATTGGAGAGGGATATGTTTAGAAAACTAAGAGATGGGATTTCTCTTAAACAAAGAGAAAATGTAGAAAAGAATGTAAGATTATATATTGATTCATTTGTTAATGGATATAAAAATATTGGTTATATAGCCATATATTGGCCTTTAAAAAATGAAGTTGATATAAGAAGTCTTAAGAAAAAATTTACTTTAGCTTTGCCTAGATGTAAAGATAAAAAAGAGTTGTTATTTTATCCATGGGACGAAGAACCTCTTACTAAAGATTCTGAGGGGATACTAAGTCCAAATAACTCTTCCCCATTAAGTCATTTGCAGATAAGCATGATATTTGTACCATGTCTTTCCGTTGATAAAAATTTAACAAGATTAGGTTATGGAGGAGGTTATTTTGATAAATTAAGGAGAGATAATGATTGGAGAAATGTTCCATGCATTGGAGTATTAACTTCTAATTGTGTAAGTACGATTCCATTAGCAAGAGCTGAGTGGGATATTCCTTTATCAGGGTTTATCACAGAAAAAGAAATATTTGTATAATAGAAGATTCATAAAGTGATTAATTTATAGTTTTAAAAATGGGAAATCAGGAAAAATACAGTAATTTATCAAAATTAGTAGAAAAGTTAAAGAAATCAGAAGATCCAAAAAGAAAATATGAATACATTTTGTGGTTAGGAAAAAAATTGAAAGAACCAGATAATGAAATCCTTGTTGAAGAAAATAAAGTTAAGGGATGCGTTTCAGAAGTTTTTGTTAAGGCTAATATTAAAGGCGGTAAATTATTTTGGGAAGGATATTCTGATGCTCTCATAACAAAGGGTTTGTTGGCCTTTCTAATAAGTGGATTAAATGAGTTAACACCAAATGAAGTTGTTGAAATAGATAAGAAATTTATAGAAGATACTGGTTTAAAAGCAAGCTTAACCCCTTCACGATCAAATGGTTTTTTAAATATTTTATTGAAAATGCAGTCTCAAGCAAATAAATTTTTGTAGGCCTAATAATATAAAATTAAACTCAAAGTTAAAAGAAATAAAAAATGAGAAAATGCAAAATTGGGATTGTTGGTTTTGGAACTGTAGGTTCAGGGATTTATAAAATATTAAGTTCTGAAGTTGATTCACATCCAATTCTAAAAGAAATAGAAATTGCAAAAATAGCAGTTAAAGATCTTAATAAAAAAAGGGATATTGCGCTAGATAATAATTTATTAACTGATGATCCATTTAAATTAATTAATGACCCTTCTATAGATATAGTTGTTGAAGTAATGGGTGGGGTTGATTTAGCGAAAGATATTATTCTGCAATCATTAAAATTAGGTAAATCTGTAGTTACAGCAAATAAAGCAGTCATTGCAAGATATGGAGAAGAAATATATAAAACTGCATCTAAAGAAAAAGTTTATATATTGTCAGAGGCGGCAGTTTGCGGGGGGATTCCTATAATTGAACCCTTAAAAAGATCATTAAAAAGTAACAGCATAAAAAAAATGGTTGGGATAATAAATGGCACAACAAATTTTATTCTTTCAAAGATGACAAATGAAAAAGCTGATTACAAGGAGACCTTAGAATTGGCCCAAAGCCTTGGGTATGCAGAATTCGATCCAACTGCAGATGTTGAGGGCCATGATGCTGCTGATAAGATTTCAATTCTTAGTGAACTTGCATTTGGAGGGAAAATCAAAAGAGAGGAGATTCATTCTGAGGGCATTAGTAAAATTAATCTAAAGGATATCGAATATGCCAATAAATTAGGGTTTGAAATAAAACTTTTAGCGCTATCCGAAAGAGGACAAATTAATAGTAATGATTCGCTCGCTTTGAATATTTGGGTAGGACCTTCTTTGATTCCAAAATCTCATCCATTGGCAACAGTTAAGGGAGTTAATAATGCCTTATTGATAGAGGCTGATCCTCTTGGAGAGATAATGTTATATGGTCCAGGTGCAGGAAGCGGCCCAACTGCTGCATCAGTTGTATCAGATATATTAAATCTGCATGCCGCCTCAGTAAAAAATAATAAATCAATCGATCCATTATTATCTTTTTATTTCTGGAGAAACTGTCATATCATCGAATCTTCACAAATAAATAAAAAAAATTACCTTAGAATTATTTGTCTTGATAGCCCTGGTGTTATAGGTAAGATTGGAGATATTTTTGGAAAGAATAATGTATCAATCGAATCAATTGTTCAACTTGATGCAAGTGAGGACAAAGCTGAAATTGTCGTTATTACTCATGAGGTGAATAATGGAGATTTTGAGAGATCGAAAGATGAAATAAATTCGCTCAATGAAGTCAAATTTATTGCAAGTCAATTAAGTTGTATTTAAAAAAATAGTTTGCAAATTTCTATATAGCTTGGTAAACCGAAGAAAGTAAGTGTTTGCTTTAAGCTCCTTAATGATTCATTCAAGACTATTAGGTAATAATTATGAAAATAATAATTTAATTTCTTCTGAAAATCTTTATAAAGGTGCTTGTGTAAAAATTAAAAATAGCAATAAGACTTTTCAAGTTATTGGTCTAAATGTAGGTAAAGAAATTTGTTGGGTGAGAGAGTGGCCTTTTGCCTGTAACTCAAAAAAAACATTTGCTTTAGAAATAAGTCAAATAACGTTACAAATTTTTTGCTCAAATAATTCTTTAGAAAAATTAAGTAATTATGATATATGAAAAAAAAAGTTGTTTTATCAATATTTATTATTTTACTTTCTTTTTTACAGAATTCTTGCGGCACAAAAAGAATATCTAAAAAAATCATTGTAGCAAGCTCCGGAAAAATTGAATCTTTAGATCCAGCTAGAGCAAATACTCTTAAAGCAATTCAATTAATCAGTTCTCTAGGAGACACATTATATGAATTAAATTCTGATGGAGAATTGACCCCTGAATTGGCCTTGGAGATGCCAATTATTTCAAAAGATAGACTTCAAATAACTATCAATTTAAGAAAGAATGTTTTTTTTCACGATGGAACTGCATTTAACTCAAATGCTATAAAGTTTACCTTTGATAGATTCAAAAGAATTGGAACAATGAATTATATTTTAGGAAATAAGATTAAATCAATTGAAACGCCAAGTGAATATTCAGTCATAATAAATTTGAATAAACCATCAAGTTCTTTAAATGGTTTACTCACATCAGTAAATTTAACTCCAATATCTCCTACATTTTACAAAAAATATTCTGATAAGTTTCTAAATGAAAAATTTGTTGGTACTGGTAAGTATGTGCTGACCAGTTTTTCTAATGAAGTTCAATCAATTGATCCATATTTGAATTATTGGGGTGAAAAGCCCCTAAATAATGGCGTTAATTTTGTGGGATATTCAAATTCATCTTCTCTTTTTGGGGCTTTAAAAAGTAAACAAATTGACGTGCTTTTATCAAATTCAATTGATGATAGTCAGAGAAAAAGTTTAAATAATTTAAGCAAAAATAAACAGTTTAATGAAGGTAATAGTCCTTTCACTGAATTAAGTTTTATAAGCCTTAAAACCAGTTCTTACCCCTTAAGTAATCTTAATTTAAGACTGGCTTTGGCAAAAAGTCTTAATAGAAAATTGATTAGTGAGAAGGTAAGTTATGGATTAAGAAAGCCATCTAGATCAATTATTCCTCCGATATTAAAAAAAGGTAATCAAGAACTGTGGCCTAAATATGATTATTTAGAAGCTAGAAGGTTATTGCAAAAAGAAAACTATTGTAATGGAAATATTCTAAAAATACCCCTTACTTATAGATCGAATGTACCAGCTGACAAGCTTATTGCTCTGACATGGCAAGAAGAAATTAAAAATTCTTTGAAAGATTGTATTGATATTGAACTCAATGGGGTTGAATCTACAACAGTTTATAAGAATCTAAGTTTAGGAATTTATACGGCAGTTCTTCTCGATTGGACTGGGGCTTATTCAGATCCAGAGGCCTATCTCACCCCTCTTTTAAGTTGTAATGAAATAGTTGATGCCATATGTAAAAAAGGAGAATCAGTTTATAGCGGAAGTTTTTGGGGATCTAATAAAGTGGAAAGTTTGTTTCTTGAGAGTGAAAAAATAAGTGGAATTAAAAGATTAGAAAAACTTGTTGAAATTGAAAAAATAGCTGCAAGTTCAATACCTTATATTCCTATTTGGATATCCTCTCAAAAAGCATGGTCTCAAAATACAATATCAAAACCTATTTTTAATGGTGCAGGAATAATTTCATTGAGTGATCTTGAGTTAATTGATGAGTAGAAATTTAAATAAACTACTAAACTATTCCTTATTAAAAATTTCATTAATACCAATAATGTTATGGATAATTTCTTCATTAGTTTTTATTTTATTAAGAGTTGCTCCCGGCGATCCTGTCGATGCCATACTTGGATCTGGTGCAGATGAGGTGTCTAGGGAAATTCTAAGAAATAAATTGGGGCTAAATGAACCTTTAATAAATCAATATTTTTCATATATTAAAAATATATTGCAATTAGATTTTGGCCAATCTCTTAGTACCCAAGAGCCAGTCCTAAATATTATTTTTAAGTCATTGCCTGCAAGTCTTGAGCTTGGATTCTTTTCAATATTAAGTGCGACAATAATAGGATTCCCATTGGGATTAATTGGCTTAAGAAATAGAGGGGAAAAGACTGATTATATTGCGAGGATATTAGGAATTGCTACATATGCGATCCCTCCTTTTTGGGGTGCAATGTTAGCGCAATTATTATTTTCTGTATTATTTAATATTTCGCCAATTGGAGGTAGATTTCCAATATTTCAGCAACAACCTCAAATCACAGGTTTTCTTGTTTTAGATAGTATTCTTTCAAATAATATTATTGCTTTGAAAGATAGTCTTAATCATCTCGCACTTCCTTCGATTACCCTTGGCTTTTTATTAAGTGGTATATTCAGCCGCTCATTAAGAGTAAATTTGGATATGACATTAAAAAGTGATTATGTAAATGCTGCGATTTGTAGAGGAATATCAAGGAAAAAAATATTTTTAAACCATGCATTGCCTAATGCTCTATTGCCTATTGTCACTATTTCTGGCTTGACTATGGCCTCATTAGCAGGTGGTGCTTTATTGTTCGAGGTAACTTTTTCATGGCCGGGTATAGCTTTAAGATTACATGAAGCTATTTCTCAAAGAGACTATACCTTGGTTCAAGGAATTGTAATTTTTACCTCTATGCTAATAGTCTCTTTAAATCTCTTCGTGGATATTTTAATCGCATATTTAGATCCACGAATAGAGTACTAATTTTCTGAAATTTCTTTTATTGTTTTAAGATCTAAAAGATGGAAATCAAGTCCCAAATCTCTTTGGTTTTTAACTACTGCAGGGATCTTTTGGTCTTTAATATTTTTTAAAAATTCAACTATAAATTTCGTAGATAAATCTTGTACTAATATTGGCTCTGAGCCAATAAAAGATTCACTTATTTTAAAGACATCATTATTTTCTTCATAGCTTTTATTAACTCTTATTGGAGAGAAATGACTTGCTCCTTCAATAATTAGAAATCTATTTGATGGATTTTTTAAAGCAGAAAAAACTTTAAATTGTTCATTCATTAATGGTGTAATAAGGTCATAAGTACCCCCTATTAGAAGAGTTGGTGTTTTAATGCCTGTACTATTTTCTTTTGGCCATATTAAACTGCCAAATGAATTAAAACCTATAATCGCACTAGCCTTATTAGTGTTATTTTTCTTAGGGAATGGTATTTCGCTCAACTGACATTGAAGTAATTTAGATAAATTTGTTATTGCAAAGTCTTTTAATGCCGAATCACATTTGTCCTCTAGTTGATCAGTTGGTTTATTACCTTCATATAAAAGTGCTATTAAAGCACCAAGTGAATGCCCCATTAAAATATAAGAATCATTAGTTAAACCAAATTCTCCATTTTCATGAGCTTTTAATACAGCATCTAAATCTTTAATTCTATATAAGAAAAAGTCTGCACTTCCTGGTATTGTTTCCTTACCTTCTAGTACTTCTATGAATGATTCTAAATTACTTCCTCTATGATCTATGAATAATATTGGCCAACCTCTTCTAGCCAATTCATTACCTATCCATTTGAAATTATTAATTTCGCCTCCAAGTCCTGGCATAAAAATTATCAATTCTTTATCATCATTTGTTTTATTGCTTTTCCATATTTCAATTTCAAAAGGTTTGACTCGGTGAGGAGCATAAATTTTTTTATAAATTTTTATTAGATCTTTAGTTGATTTTTTTTCAGTATTTTTTAAAGGCATTTTGTTTCGTTCTTTCAAGTTTATTTAATTTGGACAACAGTTCTTGTTGAATTGATAATTCACTTTTCCAAGATGAAATTATTAAAATTAAATTATCAATATCTAGTGAAATTTCTTCTGATGGTAATGCCTTTATGATGTCTAAAGTTGAAACTTCTTTTTTTTGATCTAATAAATTTTCTATAGTGTTATATATTTCTGTTCCATTATTGTCATTTGGAACTTTAATGCTTTTGCTTAATTCTGTGAGAATTTTACGCCCTATCCAACTTCTTAATATTTCTCTATTCAATCCCTCTTCTTTGAAAACTGGAAATTCTAAAAATTTTGATAATTCAAAAACTCTCATAAGTCCATTATTTTTTAACCAATCTATTAATTCTGTTGAATCATATTTGTATTTTTCTAATTTTGATAATTGTTCTATAGTAAGAGGGATTTCCATCTCTTCAAACTCAAAATTTATCTTTTCAGCAGCCTTTAAACCATTATTAAAAAATAAACCAAAAAAACTAAAAAAAATTATAAAAATGTATTTCACTAGTGATTAGTCCAAATAGTTTACAAATTAGCAAAAATTGGTGGATTCAATTCCCATATCATTTGAGGTTAATAACCAAGATAAGATTTTTCGCTGCATTTGGAGCAGGAGGTGTTATTTATTTAACATCACTTATTTTTAATAACCTAGGATTATCGGCAACAGATATTGGCTTGGGCTTTACCATTTCAGCAATAATTGGAACCGTGACAAGACTCTTTACAGGTAATTATCTTAATAAAACAGGGAAAATACAATTTCCAATAATTACTTCTTCAATACTAAGTATTGTCGCTAGCTTATGCCTAATTTTTTCAAGAGATACTTTTTCGTACATAATTGGACAATCACTTGTTGGGGGTGCTGCAGGAATATATTGGCCTGCTGCCGAGTTTGGGATACCCTATTTTTGCTATCCTATCGAAACACGCAAAGCGTATGCTCTTGTAAGAAGTTCGGAGGCTTTAGGAATATTTCTAGGGGTATTCTTAGGGAGTTATATGACAAATTTTTTCTATTCAAAATCTATTTTTATTAATGATATATTCTGCATGTTAGTTATTACATATTTAATATCTAGAAATAGTTCTTCTATTAAAAAAAATTTAGAAAATTTCCAAAAAAAATTTGTAGATCCAATTAATCAAGGACAATTGAAATGGAACAAAAATTCAACAATAATAATTTTATCTATTTTATTGATAACTACCTCTTTAGCTCTTATTCAAGTAACTTTGCCTCTAGATCTTGTT
>CACLGU010000024.1 GCA_902606505.1 uncultured Prochlorococcus sp. | reverse complement strand
ATCTTATTGATCAGGTTGAAGCAGGTGCATGTGGATTGAAGCTTCATGAGGATTGGGGAACGACTCCCTCTACAATAAATTCTTGTCTTAATGTCGCAGATAAGTTTGACGTACAAGTATGTATTCATACTGATACTTTGAATGAGGCAGGCTTTGTTGAAGATACTATCAACGCTATTGCAGGAAGAACTATTCATACTTTTCATACCGAAGGAGCAGGTGGAGGTCATGCTCCAGACATCATAAAAATTTGTGGAGAAAAAAATGTACTTCCAAGTAGCACTAATCCAACAAGACCCTATACGAGGAACACATTAGAAGAACATCTTGACATGTTAATGGTTTGTCATCATTTAGATTCTAAAATCCCAGAAGATATTGCATTTGCCGAATCTAGGATCCGAAGAGAGACTATTGCAGCTGAGGATATCTTGCATGATATAGGTGCCTTTTCAATTATTGCTAGTGATTCTCAAGCTATGGGAAGAGTTGGTGAAGTAATTACAAGAACTTTTCAAACCGCTCATAAAATGAAAGTCCAAAGGGGACCGCTCTCGCAGGATTCTGATAGAAACGATAATTACAGAGTAAAGAGATATATTTCTAAAGTCACAATTAATCCTGCAATAGCTCATGGTATTGATAAACATGTTGGGTCTATAGAAAAGGGTAAAATTGCGGATTTGGTATTGTGGAAGCCTTCCTTTTTTGCGGTAAAGCCTGAATTAGTTGTTAAAGGAGGTTCTATCGTTTGGTCCCAAATGGGTGATGCAAATGCTTCAATACCTACTCCAGGTCCTGTACATGGTCGACCTATGTTTGCAAGTTTCGGCCAATCTCTAATTAAGAGTTCTTTTACCTTTTTAAGTAAAAATTCAATTGATCAAAATATTCCAAATAAATTAGGGTTACAAAAGAAATGTATCGCTGTAGAAAATACCAGAAATATCAATAAATCACATTTGAAACTTAATAGTAAGCTTCCAAATATTTCAGTTGATCCTCAAACTTATGAAGTTTTTTCTGACGGGGAACTACTAACTTGTGAACCTCTTGATGAAGTCCCAATGGCTCAAAGGTACTTTTTACTTTAAAAGTTTTTAATTAATTCTTTTTTAGTTGTTTTTATATCTTTTGACCCAGCAATTGCTAAATCTTCTTGTAGTTTGTCCTCACAAGATAGAACTCTTGACCAACTTGGTAACTGCTGTGTCGTAGGGCAAGCTAAGTAATCTTCTGTAGCCGGTCTCAATAGCTTCGCAAATTTTTGTACTGATAGCTCTTCTTCATGCCTATCGTATGGAAGTTGATTAACTGCTGAATCTAGTCCAAATTGTTTTACCCGATCTTCCCCAACTCTTTTGTAAAGAACTTCTAATGTTGCTAGTTGTGTACTCGTTAAAGTTTCTGCTTGATGCTCCATGAGACCTCTTAAAACACTTGAAAGTATTTCTTTACACATTTTTTGTAATCCTTCTTTAGAAGAATCGCCAATATTCTTATGTTTATGATCAAACAAACCTAGGTCAACTTGGGCTATTTTGGAAGTTCTTACGTTTCGATAAACCTCTGATAATAAACCTATTTCTAAACCCCAGTCACAAGGAATTCTTAAATTCATAGCAAGGTCTTTAGTGAAAGCAAACTCACCTGCTAATGGATATCTAAATGATTGAAGATATTGTAAAAAGGGACCCTTCCCTACTAATTGCTCAAGACTTGCCAATAAGGGACCAACAAATAATCTTGTTGCTCTACCTTGTAATTGATTGGTCTCTAACGATAACCTGCTGTAAAAAGCCTTTACATATGATATTCCATATGATTCATCCAGAAGTGGAAGTATCATTCTAGAAGGATACAAAGAACTAAAAGTTCTTATGTCAGCATCAAAAAGAGCAACAACGTCTGATTTTCTTGTCGCAACTCCTATACCTTGCCAGACAGCCCATCCTTTACCTGGAGTTCCTAAAAGTTCTAGCCCATTTTTTTCTTGGCTTTTTAATAGTTCTATTACAGAGGGAGAATTAGTCCATTGAACATGAACGGGAAATGGCATTGAGTTAAAAAATGATTTTGCTGCGTTAACTTGGTCAGCAGTTTTTGCAGAGAGAGCAATAACTAATTCATTTAAGCCTGTAAGGTCTTTTAAAACTTCTCTTATGTCTTTTAATGCAGGACGCTCAAACTCTTCATATAAGCAAGGTATTAAAATGCTAGTTGACCTTTTTTTAAGACTTTTGTTTAATTCTTTAAGTAAATTTCTTGTGACTCCATATTCATGTATTGTTGTGATTAACCCTTGTTGAAAGTCCATTTTCTAATTGATGTGCAGAATAGTATTAATACTTCGTTGATTTTTTCAAAGTGAAGCAAATTGATTCAGAGAAAAAAATAGATAGATTAAAAATTGATAAATTGCTAAAAACAATTTATTCAAATAATACTACAGAAGAAATTAATTTTATTTCAAATCAATTATTACAGATTTTAGATGATTTCTCAGAGAAATCTGCTTATGAAGAAAAAAGAGATAAGGAAAGGTGGAATGAATCTCATTCGGTATTGATAACTTATGCAGATAGTATTTATAAAAATGGCGAGGCAACATTAACAACTCTTAATGAGTTGTTAAGTATACATTTTGGCAGTCTTTCTAAAGTTGTACATATTCTTCCTTTTTTGAAATCCACAAGTGATGGAGGTTTTGCTGTCTCAAGTTATGATTCCTTAGAAGAAAAATTTGGTGGTTGGGATGATCTCAAAAGTATTTCTAAAAATCATGATTTAATGGCTGATTTAGTACTTAACCATGTTTCATCATCTCATCCATGGGTTCAACAATTTATTAAATGCCAAGAACCGGGTATATCAAATGTTTTTTCACCAAAACAAAATCTTGACTGGTCAAATGTTGTTAGGCCAAGAAGTTCCTCCTTATTTTCTCAAATAAATACTGAAGATGGCCCTAAGCAAGTTTGGACAACTTTTGGTCCAGATCAAATTGATTTGAATTGGCATAATCCAAAAATGACTCTTGAGTTCTTAAATTTAATTATTACTTATTTATCTAATGGAATTAAATGGTTAAGGCTTGATGCTGTAGGTTTTATTTGGAAGGAATCAGGGACAACATGCTTACATTTGCCAAAAGCACATTCAATTGTGAAACTCTTAAGAGTTCTTTTAAATAATCTTCTTGATGAGGGAGTTTTAATAACTGAAACTAATGTTCCCCAGAAAGAAAATTTATCTTATCTGATTCCTGATGATGAAGCCCATATGGCATACAATTTCCCATTGCCTCCTCTTCTCCTAGAGGCAATTATTACTTCAAGGGCTGATATTCTAAACTCATGGATTTTTGATTGGCCCATATTACCTAAAGATACTACTTTATTTAATTTCACTGCATCGCACGATGGTGTTGGGCTAAGAGCTCTTGAGGGTTTAATGAATGAGAAGAGAATTAAAGATTTATTAATTAATTGTGAAAAAAGAGGCGGATTAGTAAGTCATAGACGTTTATCAAATGGTGATGACAAACCTTATGAATTAAATATTAGTTGGTGGAGTGCAATGGAAGACTCCAGTAGAGATGCTAAAAAATTTCAATATGAGAGATTTATTTTGAGTCAATTATTAGTAATGGCCCTAAAAGGGGTCCCTGCATTTTATTTGCCAGCTTTACTAGCTTCGGAAAATGATATCAAGAGTTTTTCTATGACAGGTCAAAGAAGAGACCTTAATAGAGAAAAGTTTAAATCAGAAAATCTTTTAGCCGTTTTAAATAATCCTGAATCTAATGCTAATAAAAACTTAAAATATTTACGTAATGCTATGGATGTCAGATCAAAATTAAAGCAATTTCACCCTTGTTCACAAATGAAATGTTTGTCTAAAGGTAGAAGTGATATTGTTGTAATCAAAAGAGGTAAGGGTCTTGAGTCAGTTTTTGCAATCCATAATATGACTGAAAATAAAATTAATTATCAATTAAATGATAATGATCTACCAAAAATAATTGATAATGATTTCAATACCCATGATTTTTTAACATCAACTAAATACAATCGCAAAAATATTAGTCTTGATCCTTTTCAAGTAATTTGGCTTAGTTCTTTATAAAAATGATAGAAAATTCTTCTATTTGGGTAGTAAGTGATGTAGATGGTACCTTAATGGATCACTCATATGATTTATCACCTGCTAAAGAAACTATTAAAAAACTACAAAAATTATCTATACCCGTAATTCTTTGTACAAGCAAAACCGCTTCTGAAGTAAAAGTTATTAGAAAGGAACTTAACTTGACGGATCCTTATATTGTTGAAAATGGTGCAGCAATATATGGTGAATCTCTTAAAAGAGTAAATGGAGAAATTATTCTTGGAACAAAATACGAATCTCTTGAAGAAATCTTAAATTTTATTTCTAATGAAATCGATTATATACTTACTCCTCTTAATAATCTCACTGATCAAGAAGCCACTCAGCTTACAGGTTTAGAAGGTAACTCATTGAACTTAATGCGTGATAGGCACTGGAGCATGCCTTTTTTAAATCCGCCAAGGTATCTAGAAGAGAAAATTAATATCTGTTGTAAAAAATTCAATGTTGATATTTTTAAGGGAAATAGAATGAGTCATCTATTATCTACAAAATCGAATAAAGGTAAAGCAATAAATGCACTTAAGGAATATTCAAATGTTCAAAATATTGAAATTATAGGTTTAGGTGATTCTCCAAATGATTTGCCTCTACTATTAAACTCAGATACTAAAATTGTTATTCCTGGAATTGATGGACCTAACTTAAATTTATTAGATCAATTAAAAGATTTGGAATTTACCTTAGCTTCTGAACCAAATGGATATGGTTGGAAAAATGAAATCAATAAATTGATTAATAATCGAGAACTAAGTTAGAAAGATGAAAGATCTAGATATTAATTTTCCTCTTGATAAATTTGAAAAATTAATTATTGATATTGGTTGGGAATCCTTGGATGATTGGTTCAATTTTTGGAATAATGAAAGAAACATTCTTTCAATTGATCAATATTGGAACAATAAAGTAAATGATGATTGGATTTGGGGTTTGGCATTACCTCTTTTATCTCAGGCTTATAAATTTCAAAATAATTTTTCTAATAGAAAAATTATTGGAATCTCAGCTTTACCTGGTACAGGTAAAACAACACTAGGTAAATGGCTCGAAGCTATATCGTTAAAATTAAACTTCAAAATTGCGGTTATTTCAATTGATGACTTTTATCTCCCATCAAATGAAATGAAATTAGCAATTAAGAATAACCCTTGGAATGTTTCAAGAGGGTTTCCTGGTAGTCACTCAGTAAAATTAATGCATGAAAAATTATTAAATTGGAAGATGAATGGAGAATTAAATGTACCAGTTTTCGATAAATCTTTAAGAAATGGTTTAGGAGATAGATCTCATTGGAGATTAGAAAATCCTGATTTATTAATTCTTGAGGGATGGTTTTTGGGAGTAAAACCCTTTTCTAATGAAATAACTGATCAAACCATAAATACTACAAATTTGAGTCTTCATGAATCATCTTATGTATTAAAAATTCAAAATAATCTAAACGAATATTTAGATATTTGGACTTTAATAGACAATATTTGGCACTTAAAGCCCTTGAAGATTGAATATATGAATATATGGAAAACAAATCAGGAAAAAGAAATGTTTTTACAGAAAGGTAATGCCCTTAAAGATGAAAAATTATCTAATTTCTTGAGAATGCTCAGTGTCTCAATTCCTCATAAAAGTTTTGATGTTATAAAATCTTACGCGCTTTTATTAATTGATCAAGAAAGAAATTTAGTTGAGGCTGGATTGAATTTGTAGCATTTTCTAATTTTCTTTTTTTTTCAGTAATTTTTTATACATTTTTTTCAGTTCTTAATAGTGTTTAATTGTATATATTTTCATGCTTAGGGATGGTTGAGTTTTCTTACAAAAATGAAGGCTGTAGGATGGTTGTATTGAGATGTATTGGTCCATCAAATTTTTTCTTAGAGAGAGTTTTATTTCCAACTGACATTCTTACGTTTATGGCTCCAAATGATTCAAGAGTTGAAATCTGGGGAAATGAATTATATGGCCCTAAGTTGGAGGAGAGAATAAGAATTTCGGCTGATAGCGAAGATTCAACTTTAGTGGCATAGAACAGATATTATCTAATTGTCTTCGAGTCAAAATTTTTTACAAATACCTAGATTTTATTGATATTATCTAACTAGTTTTAGTTTTATAGATGTATTATTTTTCTTCCTTTGCAATAGGAGGTTTCGTTCCTTCTGCTGCTGTCGCTGGAGTTTTACTTTTAGTTGGTTTAGGAGCATTCTTTTATCTGGGTATTAAAGGGCCCACAGATTATTAAACATGAGTTAATGAATAAATTGTAATTTTAATTTTTCATAACCTTCTTGAATAATTTAACACTATGGATTTAACAACTATTTTATTTATATTAAGCTTACCTTTCGTTTTATTAACAGTTTATTTCGGTACAAAAAATGATTTTTACGAGAGTGATAACTATAAAGGAGATGGTTGTGCTCACGATGTTAAAAGGTAACTTTATTACTAATCACCTTTAAATACACAGGTCCATCTACTATCAAATTGCCAAACAGGTTTGTATATCTCATTAGTAATTTTTTCGCCTGCTTTATTACAAGTATCTAAATCCTTCATGGGAATAGAGTGTAATGAAGGACTCGTTATTCCACTTACCTCTGGCCTTCCTCCAGGTCCTTGTCTATAAGTTCCAATTATTAACCAATAGTTGGCTTTCGCAGAACCAGAAAAGATTAAGGAAAAAAGAAAAAATAATATTAAGATAGATTTTTTTTTCATTTTTTAATACTAGCTTTTAATTTTTAAATGTAAATTGCTATTAATTAATTAGGTAATTTAATAATTTTTGGAATATTTAAAATTTGTTTTATATGGATTAATACAAGGGTTGACGGAATTTATCCCAGTAAGTAGTTCAGCTCATTTAAAAGTTATATCTCTTTTTTTAGGCATTGATGATCCTGGAGCATCTTTGTCCGCTACTATTCAATTTGGAAGTGTTCTAGCCATAGTTTGGTATTTTAGGAATGATATTTTTAATTTCAGAAGTCAATCTTCCAAAAACTTTCTTGAATATCTCTTACATGAAAGATTATTAAAGTCTATTCTGATTGGTACTATACCAATTGTTTTGCTTGGTGGGAGTATAAAAATATTTATCCCTTCTTTTTTTGAAAACGTTCTTCGTTCAAATTTATCAATAGCGTTGATCTCATTCCTAATGGCTTTTTTTATGTACTTGGCAGATACTTCAAAAAGAGGTTCTATTAATATTAAAAACCATAATTATTCAAATAGTTTTTTTATAGGTTTTTTTCAGGCATTTGCAATTTTTCCTGGTGTTTCAAGATCGGGGGTCACTATTTCTAGCGCTTTAATATCGGGATGGGAAAGAGGAGACGCTGCGAAATTTTCTTTTCTTTTAGGGATGCCAGCTATTTCTCTTGCTGCGATTGTTGAGTTTATTTCTTCTTTTAATGATTTTTTTTCATTAGGTTTCCCCCCTCTTTTTATTGGTCTTATTACTACATTTTTGACCTCTTTATTAGCAATAGATTTCTTATTAAAGTTTTTTTCTTCAAATGGGTTGAAAATATTTATAATCTATCGAGTAATTTTTGGTGTTGTAATTCTTTTGAATTTATAAATGGATGAAAAATTTTTTTTTGCAATTGTGTTAGGGTTTTAAAAAAATTTCTTTCTAATGAACATTTTTATATCTTTCCAATTAGGTGAAGTTGAAGTTTCAAATCTAACCATATTGGTTTTAGCTTTTTTTTCTTCTTTTACATTCATAGCAGTAGGAATAAGTTCATATAAACTATACAAATCGCTTATAAATGAAGATGATAAGTAATCGGAACGGCGGGATTTGAACCCACGACCCCCACTACCCCAAAGTGGTGCGCTACCAAACTGCGCTACGCCCCGTGTCTTTACTATAAAGATTAGATTTATTTAAATGTTATTCTTTATAGGATTGTTATCAGATCTCAATACACACTTGTCAACATCCCAATTAAAGTTTTCCCATATATAGTCTTCTAATTTATAATTGCTTCCAGTAAAAACTCCTAACTTAACTTTTGTAGGTGAAGCAGAACAATACTGTCTGCTTCCAGCTGATGCAAGATATTGTTGATGGTATTGTTCAGCATAAAAATATGAATCAATCATTTTTATTTCCGTTTCAATTAAACCAAGATTTTTTTTGCTTAGTTCCTTTTGATATTGTTCTTTACTGGCTAATATGGTTTTAATATTATTTTCATTTTTGTAATATATTGCTGATCTATATTGTGTTCCCATATCGTTTCCTTGCCTGTTTTTTTGAGTAGGGTCATGACATTCCCAAAACATTTTTAATAAATCACTTACATCTATTTCTCTTTTATCCCATATAACTCTTACAACTTCTGAATGACCAGTTAAGCCGGAACATACTTCATAATAAGTTGGATTGATTTTTTCACCTCCAGCATAACCTACAGAAGTTGTGATAACTCCTGGAAGTTTCCAAAAACATTTTTCAGCCCCCCAGAAACAACCACATCCAAAAATTATTTCATCTTCTTCTACATTTGGATCTTTTTTGATATCTGTCTTTAGTACTCTATGTAATGAATAAGCATCATTAGTTATATTTACCTTCTCATTATTCATAATGTTTTTTAGGAATTTAAACATAATTCAAATAATTAATTATAAGTAAAAAAATTACTTTTAGCTCTTAACAATTCTAGTAGCTAATTCTCTTTCCCAAAGTTTTTTATATAGCCCATTCACTTTTACTAAATCTTTATGAGCCCCTTCTTGTACTATTTCTCCTTTATCCATTACTAAAACCCTATCACAGGTAGCTGCAACAGAAAGTTGGTGACTAATCATTATGATTGTTTTATTACTTCTATCACTCATTTCATCTATTATTCTTGCTGCTGTTTTATTATCTACGCTTGCTAAAGCATCATCAAGAACAACAATTGGAGAATTAACAAGTAGTGCTCTTCCTAGTGCAGTTCTTTGTCTTTGTCCGCCACTTAATGTAATACCTCTTTCACCAACAATAGTTTTAAACCTTTGTGGGAAACTATTGATATCATCAATTAATCCAGCTTTTGTAGCACTTTCTTTAACTAAATATTTTGAAGCTTTGGGTTCTCCAAAACTTAGGTTTTCTGAGATTGTAGAAGTAAATAAGAATGCTTCTTGAGGAACGATTGAGATATTTTTTCTAAGATCGCTTAATTTTAAAGTTTTTACATCAATTTCATCTAGAAATAATTGATTATCTGGAATTTCAATAGTCCGTCCTAGAGACTTTGCTAGTGTTGTCTTTCCACAACCTACTGGGCCAACTATTGCAATAAGTTCTCCAGGATAAATTTTAAAATTGAGATTATTTAATGAATTAAATTTTGATCCTGGATATTTTATTGTTAAATTTTTTGCTTCTAAGAATCCTTTAACCTTTCTTTTTAAAAATTTAGTTTCTGCTCTATCTACAATATTTGGGTTATTCTGAAAGATTTCTTCCACACGATCTAAACTTACTTGACCAAGTTGAAAAGTATTTAAGGTAAAACCTAATAGAGCTGTTGGGAAGACAAGTCTTTCTACATATAGAATTAAAGCTACTAAACCACCTATCGAAATAAATCCACTCTCTAATTGAAAAGTTCCTAATGATAATAAAATCAATAATGAAATTGAGGAAATCCCTTGTAACAAAGGGAATAGGGTACTCGCTGTTCTTGCAAGTTTTATGGCTGAATTTTGATAGTCATTATTATATATGTTAAATTCTTTTTTCTCAGCATTCTCTTGGGCATAAATTTTAATCGCGCTTATGCCAGAAAGATCTTCTTGTATTAGATCACTAAGTTTTGATAATGATTCTTGTTGAGATTTTCTTTGTTTAACCATTCTTCCGCCAAACAGACTTACAATTCCAAGGATTAATGGAAATATCATTAAAGCTGATATTGTTAACGTTTTATTTATCGAAAACATTGAAGGAATTGTGAATGAATAAGCTAAGACAATGTTGCACAAGCTTAAAACTGTAAAACCTAAAAGCCTTCTTATGTTTTCAACATCGCTTGTGGCTCTACTAATAATGTCTCCACTACCTTTTTTTTGAATCCATTCTGGATCTTGAATAAGTAAATGATCAAAAAGTTTTTGACGAAGATTTACTTCTACTTTTCTACCTATGCCGAAGACAATCTGTCTTGAAAATAATCTTATTAAACCCATACAAGTAGCTAAAAATATTAACCATAAAGATTTAGAGATAACAAAATCCGAAGAAAACCCATTTTGTAATTGGTCAATTATATTTTTTACTTCTAAGGGTATTACAACACTTAGTATATTTACTAATAAGAGAGCAAAAGCTCCATATAAAAATTCTTTTTTGTAAGGTTTTAAGTATTTAGATATTACTTTTATCTTTAAATTTTTCATTTTATTTTGCCGATATGATTAAGATAATGTTTCATTTTTGAATATGTGAGCTAATTTTATAAATGATTCAGTATTTATTTATGGGTAACGAGCAAACTCATCCATTACATGAAACAGACAAGGACATTATAGATTCCCTTATAACTAAAAAAACACCAGAAGATCTTGACTTTATAAATTTAGCTAGATTAATAAATCGTTATACCAATTTCCCAGGAGAAATTGAAATTAAAAACGATATTGAAAAAATTTTAAATTTTTGGAAGATCACTAAAAATGAACTTTTTTCAAAAACAAAAAATATTTGGTCCAAAAGCTTCAGACCTTCTAATACAAATAAAGATTTAGTTGGCTCAGGTTTTGATACCTCAAATTGAATTTTATCTGCATAATTTTTCTTCCATAAATAAATGTCTTTTAATCTATCAAACGCTGAAATCTTAAATAATTTGTTGGAGGGGAGGGACCTTGATGAATTAACTTCTAGATCTTTAATGCAAAGATGGCTTAATGATGAAATTTCAGATGTTGAAACAGGAGCTTTTTTGAGTGCTTTGAGAGCGAAGAGCTCTTCAGGTGTCGAACTAAGTTCTATGGCTGAGGAACTTTTAAATGTTTGCGAATTGCCAGTACCAAGGCCAAATTTGTATTTGGTAGATACTTGTGGAACTGGAGGAGATGGAGCTAATACATTTAATATTTCAACTGCAGTAGCATTTGTAGCCGCATCTTGTGGGGTAAAAATTGCAAAACACGGAAATAAAAGTGCTAGTGGGAAAGTTGGCTCTGCTGATGTTTTGTTAAATCTTGGTTTGAATTTAAATTGTTCATTAGAAAAAGTAATCAATGCCGTAAGTGAGATTGGAATAACTTTTTTGTTCGCACCTGTTTGGCATAAATCTTTAATAAAACTTGCTCCATTAAGAAGGACCCTTGGAATAAGAACAGTATTTAACCAACTAGGACCATTAGTAAATCCCTTAAGGCCTAATGCTCAAGTTTTGGGTGTTGCTTCTGAGGATCTTTTAAAACCTATGGGAAGCGCCCTCTTAAATATGGGTATGAATAGAGCAATAGTCGTTCACGGTTCTGGCGGCCTTGATGAAGCTTCGCTTCAAGGGAAAAATAAATTAGTGTATGTTGAAAATGGTGAATTACGTTTTTCAGAAATAAATATTTCAGACTTTAACCATGAAAATATTGCTAACGAAAACCTTGTGGTATCCGATCTTGACTCTAACGAGGAAATTTTAAAGTCTGTTTTAAATGGTTCTGGACAAAAATCACATATGGATGTTGTTGCATTGAATGTTTCTTTAGTGCTGTGGGCGGCAGGAATTGAGGATAACTTAAATGAAGGATTTAATAAAGCTTTATTTTCGATTAATCAAGGAGAACCGTGGAAAAAGTTTTTACTCTTAAAAAATTATTTATCAGCAAATTAATTAATTTCACATAGATGATTAATCCATATAAGAAAAACGCAAAATTAGTTTTAAGAAATGGAATTGTATTCCCTGGATTTTATTTCGGTGCTTATGGTACGGCTTTTGGTGAAATAGTCTTTAATACTGGAATGACGGGGTATCAAGAAGTTATTACTGATCCAAGTTATTATGGACAGATATTGACATTTACTTATCCAGAGATCGGGAATACTGGTATTAATTTTGAAGATTCCGAGTCTAATACTTATGTTAAAGGAATAATTGTAAGGAATTTTTCATCTAATAACAGCAATTGGAGATCTAAAAAGGATTTCAATCAATGGTTAGTTGAAAAAAATATAATAGGTCTCTATGGAATTGATACTAGAGCTCTTGTTAAAATTTTAAGATCTACTGGATCTATGAATGGAGTTATTACCTCTGAAGATAAAACTTTAGAGAGTTGTTTGAAGATAATTCATGATACGCCAAAGATGGAGGGATTAAATTTATCAAAAGTTGTTTCAACAAAGCAAAAATATTTTTGGAAAACTCATACACAAACAAATTTTGATTTAAGAATAAGAAATGCTGAATCTTCTAAAAAATTAAAAATAGCAGCTATTGATTTTGGAATTAAAAATTCTATTTTAAATAGACTTGTATCCCATGGTTGTGAAGTTTTGGTTTTACCTTCTCGGTCCTCTCTAAAAGATGTTCTATCTAATAATCCTGATGGTATTTTTTTCTCAAATGGTCCAGGCGATCCTTCTTCTGTTTCTGAAGGTATAGACTTAGCAAAATCACTTATTGAATATGGTGATATACCTATGTTTGGTATTTGCCTTGGTCACCAAATATTTGGATTAGCATTAGGAGGTTCAACTTATAAATTACCTTTCGGACATCGTGGCTTAAATCACCCTTGTGGTGAAAATAATAAAATTGAGATTACTAGTCAGAATCACGGTTTTGCTATAGATCCTAATTCACTCTCGAAGGAAATAGTCAGAATAACCCATTACAACCTTAACGATAATACTGTGGCAGGCCTAGAAGTTAATAATAAGCCAATATTTAGTGTGCAATATCATCCAGAGGCTGGACCAGGCCCGCATGATTCAGATTATTTATTTAAAAAATTTGTTTCTCTAATGTTAGAAAGATGTTGACATATTGTTTTCTTTTGATTTGATAATTACATTTGATACATTAATTTATTGGAGGAATTAAATCATAGAAGATTTCCAGAAGTTAACGGTTTCTTTAAGAGGAAACCTTGATGTTAAGACAAATGTTATTGTCTTTACTTTTAAAGGACAACTTGATGCTTTCTCAGAAAAACAATTTAAGAATTTTGTTACAAATAACTTAAAAAATGAGCTTCCATTTGTTATTGATCTTACAAAAATAGATTTTTTAGATTCCTCGGGTCTTGGAGCTCTTGTTCAGACTGCTAAAGAATGCAAAAAATCGAAACTCGGTTTCTCTGTCGTTGGTAATTCGAGAGTGGCCCAAACAATTAAACTTGTTCGTTTAGGCGATTTTCTTAACTTGAAGTCAAGCCTTGAAGATGCATTAAATTATTTAAAAAATTGAATTATTGGATTCAAAACTTAATACCATATGGATCTCCCGAGGATATAGGTGTTATTCAACTTGCTTGGCTTGGAGATTCGGTATGGGAGCTTCACCAAAGACTAAGACATGTTCATTTCCCCTTGAAATCTAAAGATCTCCATTTATCTGTTGTAAACGAAGTAAAAGCAAAATCTCAATCAAAATCATTAAGTCAAATTGAACATTTATTAAACTCTAGTGAAATAGATTTAATTAGGCGTGCTAGAAATAAAACAAAAAGATATCCAAAGTCTTCTGATCCTTCCATATATTCCAGAGCAACTGGTTTTGAAACTCTTATTGGCTGGCTATTTTTGAAAGATCCTCAAAGATTATCAACACTTTTCGAATATTTAGAATTAAAAATGAATTAAGCCAATGAAAAACTTCTCCAAAAATAATTTTACTAGAAAAAATAATAAAGACTACAAAAAAAATTCAGATTTTGGTTATCACAAAAAAGATGCAAATCGTTTAGAAAGAAAAGAAAAATTTTTGAACAATTCTTCTAAAAATAAGAATGTTGAAAATTTAAATAAAAAAGATAAAAATAATACTTTTTCATCTTTAAAAAGAAGTCCAAGATTTAAATCTAATAGTGAATTTTCTAATAAAACTTTCGATAATCATCAAGAGTTTACTACTAAGAGAAATTTTGATGATTGGATATGGGGTAAACATTCGGTTTACGAGGCTCTTAGTAGTGATAGAGCGATTAATAGGATTTGGTGTACTTCGGAGATCTTTTCTTCAGATAAATTCTATATTTTGCTAAAGGATCTTAAATCCAAAGGAGTCTTAATTGAAGAAGTTACTTGGAATAGGCTTTCGCAATTGACATATGGTGCTTCACATCAAGGTGTTGCATTGCAGTTAGCATGTTCTAAGACAATATCCTTAGAACAATTAATCGATTTTTCTAAACACAACTGTGCAAATCCCATAATACTTGCATTAGATGGTATTACTGATCCACATAATGTTGGTGCGATTATAAGATCAGCGGAAGCATTTGATTGCAAGGGCATCATCATTCCTCAGAGAAGATCTGCTGGATTGACCGGAACAGTCGCCAAGGTTGCAGCGGGAGCTTTAGAACATTTGCAAGTAAGTAGAGTTGTTAACTTGAATAGAGCACTTGAGGAGCTTAAGAAAAATGGTTTTCTTGTTGTTGGTTTGTCTGGAGATGGTCAATTATCCATATCTAATTTTTTAGAAAAAGCCCCCTTAGTCGTTATAGTCGGCTCTGAAGATAAAGGTATTTCTCTGCTTACTCAAAAAAAGTGCGATTTTCTATTAAGCATTCCTCTTAAAGGTAAGACTTCAAGTTTAAATGCTTCTGTGGCGGCCGCCATATCACTCTTTCACTTGACAGGTAAATAATTCATTTGTTAATTATCACTTTTTAAAGACCTCTAAAATGTTGTTGTTTCAATACATTTATGTGATTAATAAAAAAATCTTGAATTTTCACTAAAAAATTGTATAGAATTTAACAAGAATTGATGGTCATATAGGCCAAAAAAATTGATTAGAAATTTTGGAAACAAACTCGGATTAGCTTGGTGGGCTAAAATTGAAACAGATCAACCTAGTGTAACTTACTGGTTCGGTCCCTTTATCACTAAACGTAGCTTAAAAGAAAATATGCCTCCTTTTATAAAAGATCTCTCTGATGAAGGGTCTAAAAATATTAAACATAGTTTGGTTCGTTGCAAAAAAGAAGAACCACTAACCGCTTGATAACTTTAATTTTAAGAAATAATTTAAGAAATGAATTTTAATTCTTTCAGAAAGGAAATCTTTAGCAATAACGCTTCTGTCAAGGAACTAGTTAATGATATTTTTGCCAAAATTGATCATAAAGATCCTGAAATTAATTCATATATTTGTACAACAAAAGATTGTGCTATCTCGCAGGCTGAGAATATAGACAAATTAATTCAAAATAATGAAGATCTCCCCCCGCTTGCTGGGATACCAATAGCTGTTAAGGATAATATTTGCACTAAAGGCGTTGCAACCACCTGTGCAAGTAAAATGCTCAAAAATTTTGTTGCACCTTATGAAGCTACAGCATCAAGTAAATTATGGTCTTCAGGAGGAATTTGTTTAGGAAAAACAAATTTAGATGAATTTGCAATGGGTAGTTCAACGGAAACTTCTCTATTTGGTGTTACTTCAAATCCTTGGGATATTAATAGAGTGCCAGGAGGAAGTTCAGGCGGTAGTGCTGCTTCAGTTGCTGCTGGATTTTGTGCAGCTGCTATAGGTTCTGACACAGGAGGATCAATAAGACAGCCAGCATCTTTTTGTGGGGTTGTAGGTCTTAAACCTACTTATGGCAGAGTTAGTAGATGGGGACTGGTCGCATTTGCTAGCTCTCTTGATCAAATTGGCCCAATTACAAATACTGTCTCAGATGCCGCTGAAATACTTTATTCAATATCTGGTAAAGACCCCTTTGACTCAACATGTCTTGATAAACCAGTGCCAAATTATTTGGCTGATTTAAATAAATCCATAAAAGGTTTAAAAATTGGAATCATTAAAGAATGTTTTGAACACCCTGGCCTTAATTCAGAAGTTAAGGAATCTGTTCTTTCTGGAGTTGATAGATTCAAAACTTTAGGTGCTGAAATTATCGAAGTTGAATGTCCCAGATTTAACGACGGAATTGCAACATATTATGTTATCGCACCATCTGAAGCCTCTGCAAATCTAGCTAGATACGATGGAGTCAAATATGGCTACAGATCGAATGATGGTTTAAATCTTATAGATATGACATCTAAAAGTAGAGCTGAAGGGTTTGGAGATGAAGTGCAAAGAAGAATTTTGATAGGGACTTATGCTTTATCAGCTGGATACACAGATGCCTATTACAAAAAGGCACAGAAAGTTAGGACACTTATTAGAAAAGATTTTGATAATGCTTTTAAGAAGGTAGATCTTTTATTAACCCCAACTTGTCCAACTACCGCTTTTTTGAAGGGTGATTTCGTCAATGATCCACTTTCAATGTATTTGTCTGATTTATTAACTGTTCCCGTTAATTTAGCCGGACTCCCTGCAATAAGTATTCCTTGTGGTTTTGATACTAAAGGATTACCTGTAGGAATGCAATTAATAGGAAATGTATTAGAAGAAGATAGAATATTGAATGCCGCTAATATTTTTGAAATTGATGCTCAGGTAATAAAGAATAGACCTTTATTCTAAATTTGTATTAATAATTAATTTGTAATCACAAAGTATAGATCTTTTAGAAATTTTCTCTATCTTATATATATAAATTATTTGAATATGGGTTTCGTTCCACTTCATAATCATAGTGACTACAGCTTACTTGATGGAGCCAGTCAAATCTCAAAAATTGTAGAAAGAGCCTCTGATCTTGGGATGGGATCTATAGCCCTTACTGATCATGGAGTTATGTACGGTGTTCTTGATTTGGTCAAGAAGTGTAATGAGAAAGGCATAAAACCTATTATTGGTAATGAAATGTACATTATTAATGGTTCTATTGATGATCCTCAACCTAAAAAAGAAAAAAGATATCATTTGGTGGTTTTAGCAAAAAACTATACTGGTTACAAGAATCTAGTGAAGTTAACAACAATAAGTCACCTAAATGGGATGAGAGGTCGAGGTATTTTTTCTAGACCATGTATTGATAAATCTCTTTTAAGTAAATATAGTGATGGTTTAATAGTTTCTACGGCTTGTCTTGGTGGAGAGATACCTCAGGCTATCTTAAAAGGCAGATTAGACGTAGCAGAGGATATAGCTCTTTGGTATAAACAATTATTTGCAGATGATTTTTATCTAGAAATACAAGATCACGGTTCTATTGAGGATAGAATTGTTAACGTTGAATTAATAAAAATTGGGAAGAAGCATCAAATAAAAGTCATCGCTACCAATGACGCGCATTACTTATCAAATATGGATGTTGAAGCACATGATGCTTTGCTTTGTGTATTAACAGGAAAACTAATAAGTGATGAAAAAAGATTGAGATATACAGGTACAGAATATATTAAAAGTGAAAGTGAAATGCTTGAACTTTTTAAAGATCATATTGATGATGATTCAATTAATGAGGCAGTAAATAATACAGTAGAAATTTCTCAAAAAGTCGAAGTATTTGATTTGTTTGGTGATTATAGAATGCCAAAATTCCCTCTTGACGAAGATACAGATTCATTTTCTTTTCTAACACAATTATCAAATAAGGGTCTCTTAAAAAGACTTAAAAAAAATGATCTTACAGAAGTTGATGAGAACTATAAAAAAAGACTATCTTCTGAACTAAAAATTATTAAAGATATGGGTTTCCCAGATTATTTTTTGGTTGTTTGGGACTATATCAAATTTGCTAGAGATAACTCTATCCCAGTAGGGCCAGGTAGAGGTTCTGCTGCAGGCTCACTAGTAGCTTATGCTCTTCAAATCACAAATATAGATCCTGTAGAGCATGGATTGTTGTTCGAGAGATTTTTAAATCCAGCAAGAAAGTCTATGCCAGATATTGACACCGACTTTTGTATTGAAAGGAGAAACGAAGTTATTGATTATGTTACTAATCGTTATGGGGAGGATAAAGTTGCGCAAATAATTACTTTTAATAAAATGACCTCTAAGGCGGTTTTAAAAGATGTTGCGAGGGTTTTAGACATACCATATGGAGAGGCGGATAAATTAGCTAAGTTAATACCGGTTGTAAGAGGGAAACCTCATAAACTAAATGAAATGATTGATAAGAATTCTTCTAGCCAAGAGTTTAGAGATAAATATATTAATGATAATAAGGTTAAAAAATGGGTTGATTTGGCTTTGAGAATTGAAGGGACGAATAAAACATATGGAGTTCATGCTGCTGGAGTTGTTATCGCCTCAGATCCTCTTGACGAACTTGTACCTCTTCAAAGGAATAATGAAGGACAAATAATAACCCAATATTCTATGGATGATATCGAATCACTTGGATTATTGAAAATGGATTTCTTGGGTCTTAAGAATCTTACGATGATTGAAAAGACAGTTTCTCTTATCAATCAATCTACTGGAGAGAAAATAAATATTGAT
>CACLGU010000023.1 GCA_902606505.1 uncultured Prochlorococcus sp. | reverse complement strand
ATATCCTTTATTGGTGTTGGTCCAGGCGATCCAGAATTATTAACTTTAAAGGCATTAAAAAAAATAAAAATTGCAGATGTCATTATTTGGACTGATTCTCTAATTCCTGAAAAGATTTTAGATTCTGCTAAAGAAGGTTCTGAAAAAATAAAAACGAGTTCACTTAACTTAGAGCAAATCACCTCAATTATGATAGAAAAATTTCAGACAGGGAAAACTGTTGTAAGGTTGCATGATGGAGACCCTTGCCTTTTTGGAGCAATTAGAGAGCAAATCGAAATTTTAAAAAACGAAAAAATTGAAATTGAGGTTGTTCCTGGAGTAAGTGCTTTTCAAGTTGCTGCCGCATATCATGAAGCTGAGTTAACCATCCCTGACATAACGCAAACAATAATTTTAACTAGAGCAGGAGGGCGAACAGGGATGCCCGAAAAAGAATCTCTGAAAGATCTTGCGAAACACAATTCCTCTATATGTCTATATCTAAGTGCTAGGCATGTGAAAAGGTCTCAAGAAACTTTACTAGAGTTTTACCCTCCAGAGACTAAAGTGATTGTTGGATTTAGAGTATCTTGGGATGATGGTTGGACAACATTAATAGAATTAAAAGATATGGAAAAATTTTCTATTGAGAAAAAACTTATTAGAACAACCATTTACATAATTAGCCCAGCAATTAGTAATTCTCAAAAAAGATCTAATCTTTATAATCCATCTTATAAGCATCTCTTTAGGAATAAATAATCTTAAAGTTGATAGAAAAATATTAATTACTATAATTAGTAAAAATTTATTTGCTTTGAAAGAAATAAAATCTGTTTCGGAAATCAACAATAAAGGAGGAGATTCCTCTTTAAAGAGAATCGGAAATTTCATTAAAGAGGCTAGGTTAAGTAAAAATCAATCTATTGAAGAATTGGCTTCAGATTTAAAAATTGGAGCTCATCAACTTGAAGCCATAGAGGAAGGTAATGAAGAAAAACTACCTGAAAAAGTATTTATCAAAGCAATGATTAGACGGATTTCACAGAAGCTAAAACTTGATACAGAATTTTTAATGGATGAATTCAAGACAGAGAGGAAAGAAGTGAAAATTGAAGAAATAGTTGAAGAAGTTTCCAAAACAAATTATAAATCTAGGCAATCTAAGAATTTCAATCCTCTAGGATTCCTAATATTTATTTTAATTTCAGGCTTTCTCGGACTAATCGCCTCGTCTTTAATTTTCAATTTATTTTCAGATTCTTCTCAGAATCAAACTCCAAAACAAGAACTTTTAAAAAAAACTAAATAACTTTTAATTCCAAATTCTTTAGTTCTTTTATTACATTGCGGCATAATCCTAAGTTCCATTTTTCAAGAAGAAGATCATGGTTTCTATCTAAAGGTAAAAGTTGAAACGTAAGATTATTTTCCTGCAGTTTTATTTGAACTGAGGAGATCACCTTGTCAGGTCTTTGATCAAGAGCTGCTGCTAGTCTCAGGATTAATGACATTTCAAGAACTAATGTTTTATCTTCTTTGGATATTAAATTTTGCCAAGCCTCATGTCTTTTCTTGGGTAGAGTCTTTCTATGGTACCTAGCAATTGAAGCAATAATATTTGTTTCTGCTTCAGAATATCCCAACAACTCACAATTTTTTATTAAGTACCAAGAGTGTTTGTGATATGAACCAACATTCACGTATTTCCCACAATTATAAAGATTAGAAGCTGCCCAAAGAAGTTCTTTAGCTTTAGGTTCATTATCGCTATGAAAGATATTTTTAGTCTGATCATAGATTTGAAAAGCAATATCAATAACTTTCTCAGCTCTTGTATTATCTACTCCAAACTTTCTGGCCTGATGAACTATAGTTGTTTTTCTAATATTGCTTTGAATATTTAATTCGTTTTTAATTATCCCTTTACGAAGCATCCAATCTACAACCAAACCCTCTCGAAGAGCCCTCTCACTTATTATTAATTCATTAAAGTTCAACATCTCCATTGCGGTGTTTAATATCAATGCTCCTGGAATAATTATTTCTGCTCTTCTCTCACTTAATGAAGGTATTTTCTTGATTTCCGAAACTGGCAATTTAATTAGTTTTTCCAATACATTTTGTAAATTTTCCCTTTTAAATTTATAACCATGCAACTTTTGTTTAGGTTCTCCCAAATCATCTAGAATCAAATTTCCTAATGAGGTTGCAGTGCCACTGGTTGCAATCATAGATAAAGTCTTATCTCCCTTAGATCTACTCTTTATTTTTCGAACAGATGGTTCTAAAGATCCTTTAATAAAAGTTGTTAGAAAACTCGATCTTTCTGAATTTATAGACTCTTTATTTAAAAAATCATTTTTAAGTCTTACCGCACCAATTCTTGAACTGGTAAGAGCTATAGCATCTTTTTTATCTGCAAGTATTAATTCTGTAGATCCTCCTCCAATATCTATGATTACAAAAGACTGATTTTCAAAAGCCATCCCAGAAAGAACACCAAGGTAAATTAATCTGGCTTCCTCAGAACCACTTATCATTTCTATTTGAATATCAGTTTCATCAAGAACTCTTCTAATAAAATCTTGACCGTTTGGAGCTTCCCTAACTGCACTTGTTGCTGCTGTTACTATTTGTTTTACTCCATTACTTTTACAATATTCCTTAAATCGCTTAAGAGTAACTAATGCTCTTTGGATTGATTCTTCAGTAAGATTACCCTCCTCATCTCTTTCTCCAAGACGAGTGGTTGATTTATCAGTGAATTTTATTGAAAATGATTTTAATTCTTGATTTATTTCTGCTACCAAGAGATGTGTAGAGTTAGTTCCAATATCTATAGAAGCTACTAAAATTTGCTTTTCTTGAAAATATCTTAAACCTTGTTTCTGTATCATTTCTTTTTATTAAAATGCAGATATCTTTAATCCATTAATAAATATACCCAAGAATGATTATTAAATAATAGAAAACATTTAATCCTAGTAAGATTATTTAAAGTTATGAAATATACAATAGGTCATATGCAAAATACAAATCGACAAATTAAATTAAGTATTTTTTTTGAATTATTAAGGTGGAATAAGCCGACTGGAAGAATGATCTTACTTATTCCTGCTGGATGGAGTTTATATTTAACCCCAGATGCTAATCCAACATTTTTAATGTTGCTAAGAATAATCCTTGGAGGGCTACTAGTAAGTGGATTAGGCTGCGTAGTTAATGATATTTGGGACAAAAAAATTGATCAAAGAGTTTTCAGGACAAAAAATAGACCTTTAGCTGCAAATAAAATCGGTCTTAAAACGGCTTATTCAATTCTTTTCTTTTTAATTTTATCTAGTTTCTTTTTAACTTTGTCACTGCCTCAACCTGGCAGAATCCTTTCCATTTCACTTGCTTTTTTAGCTTTACCTATTATTTTAATTTATCCTTCTGCCAAAAGATGGTTTAAATATCCTCAATTAATCTTATCCATATGCTGGGGTTTTGCTGTCTTAATTCCCTGGGCCGCAAATGAAGGCAATTTAAATAGTATTGTTTTATTGTTTTGCTGGCTAGCAACTATTTTTTGGACTTTTGGCTTCGATACAATTTATGCTTTAGCAGATAAAAAATATGATATCAAAATTGGAATAAATAGTTCCGCTGTTAACCTCCAGCACAATACAAGAATAACTATTCAAATTTGTTATTTATTAACTTCTATTTTTCTTGCATTATGCGGATTTATTAATCAAATGAATTTTATTTTTTGGCCAATTTGGCTTACAACGGCAATCTTAATGCAGCGAGATGTACTAAAGGTATTTCCTGAGGAAAAGCAATCAATAAAAAATATTGGAAATCACTTCAAAAATCAATCAATTTATGGAGGAGTCCTTTTATTAGGAATTATTATTGCCTCATAAATTCTAAAAATGGTTTTTAAATTAAAAAAAGGTGATCTAATAAATATTTTAGCTCCTGGCTCCTTTATTGATGAAGAAGAAAATTTTCAAAAAGGCATAGAAATCTTAAAAAACTGGGGCTTGGGAATTAATGAAAATAATTCTCTATCTAAAAAATTTGGTTATTTTGCAGGTGATGATCAAACTAGATTTGAAGAACTGGAAAAAGCACAAAATAGTAAGCTAATCGTTTTTGCAAAAGGAGGCTGGGGTTCAGCAAGACTTTTAGAAAAAGAACCTTCTTGGCAGCATGGTTTAATGCTTGGATTCTCAGATACATGTTCTTTATTATTATCTAAATATTCTCAAGGATTTATAGGTTCTATTCATGGCCCAATGGTCACTAGCCTTTTCAATGAGCCAGAGTGGAGTCTTGAGAGATTAAGAAATTTACTTTTTGAGGGTTATGTTGAGGACATAAGAGGAATTCCTTTAAGAGCTGGAAAAGCTAAAGGAGAAATTATCGTTTCTAACTTAACTATTGCTACTTTTTTAATTGGTACTAATCACTTTCCAGATTGCAAAGGAAAAATAATAATTTTTGAAGATATTAATGAAGATATTTATAAAATTGATCGAATGTTGACTTACCTCAGAATGACTAAAACACTTTCTGAAATTGCTGGTATTGGATTCGGAAGTTTTTCTAATGATTCCTGCGACCTTGAATGGAAAGATTTACTAAAAAACTGCATTATTGAAAGACTCCAAGAGTTTGATTTTCCTATTCTTTTTGACCTCCCAATAGGCCACATATCGGGAAATGCTTGCATTCCTTTAGGATACGAAGCCACCTTAAATGGTGATGATGGTATTCTTAGTTTCGATACACCTTTTTAACTAGGGGTTCTTCACAAAAAGTTTTGCTATTTTTAAATCTATAGGGGATGTAATTTTTATATTTGAATAAGTGCCTTCAATAATCTTCACTTTCCAATTAAGCATTTCGAATAGAGAGGCATCATCTGTAACTTTCCAGTTTTTATCAATTGCCATCTTATGAGCTTTTTTTAATCTATCTACTAAAAAGCCCTGAGGAGTTTGCGCTGCCCATAAATAATTTCTATCTGGTGTTTCTTTAATAAAACCTTCATTATCAACAATCTTTATAGTGTCAGTTACCTTAGTAGCCAAGATTACAGCTTCATTTTTATCTAATTCCTTGGCACAAAGGTCTATCAATTCAGGATTAATTAGACATCTAGCACCATCATGTATTAAAACTTTTTCAGCATCTTTTGGTAACGCTTTTAAACCATTAAAAACTGACTGTTGTCTGGTGTCACCACCATTAATCCAATGAACTTTATGGGCAAAATCCTTTGCTGAATTTAATAATAAATTTTCATCTTTCGGTTGCCCAATTATTCCAACCCAATTTGTTGAGCTTGCAGAAAATACAGATTTAAGTGTCCAATAAATCAGAGACTCTCCCTCTAAATCAATAAGTAATTTATTTTTTCCAGCTTTCATTCTGCTACCGCTCCCTGCAGCTGGTATTAAAAAGTGCACAATAGAAGGTCTTGATATTTTCTAGACAATTATAAATAAAAGCAATATCTTTACACAAATAGTACTACGATTGAAAATTATAAAATTTCATAATGTCCAATACAGATTCATTATCAGGCAAAGTTGCTTTAATCACTGGAGCTAGCAGAGGAATTGGTAAAGAAATTGCTTTAGAACTAAGCCGATTAGGAGCAGAAGTTTTTATTAATTATTCTTCTTCTGATGAAAAAGCTGAAGAAGTTGTAAATTTAATAAAAAATTCGGGAGGTAAAGCTCATAAATTAAAATTTGATGTGTCAAAAGAGGATTCTGTCAGTTCAGCTTTTGAAGAAATAATCAAAATTAATGGCGCCATTGATATCCTCATTAACAATGCAGGAATTACTAGAGATGGACTATTGATGAGAATGAAATCCGAACAATGGGATGATGTACTAAATACAAACTTAAAAGGAGTTTTTCTTTGTACAAAATATGCTTCAAAATTTATGATGAAAAAAAGAAGTGGTAGCATCGTAAACATTTCATCTGTTGTTGGAATAATTGGTAATCCTGGTCAAGCAAATTATTCTGCAGCCAAAGCTGGGGTTATTGGATTTACCAAAACTTGCGCTAAAGAATTTGCCTCAAGAGGTATAAACGTTAATGCAATAGCTCCAGGTTTTATAGAAACAGAGATGACTGAAAAACTTAATACTGAAGAGATTCTTAAAGTTATTCCTCTAGGGAAATTAGGAAGTTGTACTCAAATTGCGAACTTAGTGTCATTCTTAGTTTCAAGTGATGCAGGAAGTTACATCACAGGGCAAACAATTAGTATAGACGGGGGTATGAGTATTTAGTTATGTACTTTGATAAGGCTGGCCTAATTCATCTCTCAACCTTCTAATTTTTTGTAAAAGTTTGAGTCTTCGACTTCTAGCAGTTAATGTCAAGAAAAACCTTAAAGGAAAGTATATCAGTGTCATTGCAATCGCGAGGATTGCGGTAAGAGTAAAAATAAGATTATTTGTTTCTTCCATATTTTAAAGATACTCTTGTTTGAGCTAATTTGTATGCCTAATTAAAATAAATTCGGCTTTCCCCACTTAATTAAATATCCCTTAAAAATGATTCTATGGGAGATTAGAATAGGATTAAAGATCGAGTAAACATGGCTAAACAGTTAAGTTTTTCTAATGAATCAAGAGAAGCGCTAGAAAAAGGTGTTAATTTCGTAGCTAATGCGGTAAAGGTTACTATTGGGCCAAAAGCAAAAAACGTTGTTATAGAGAGAAAATTTGGTTCGCCCGACATTGTTAGAGATGGGGCCACAGTTGCTAAAGAGATTGAGATTGAGAACCCTATTTCTAATTTGGGGGCGAAATTAATAGAACAAGTTGCATCCAAGACAAAAGAGAGTGCAGGAGATGGAACAACAACAGCCACCATTTTGACTCAGAAGATGGTTCAAGAGGGATTGAAAAATATTGCTTCTGGTGCAAGTCCTATGGAGTTAAAAAAAGGTATGGAGGCAGGCCTGGCTTTTGTTCTAGAAAAATTAAGTTCCAAAAGTATTTCATTAAGTGGTTCTGATATCCAAAAAGTTGCAACAGTTAGTGCTGGAGGTGATGAAGAAATTGGATCTATAATTTCGAAGGCAATGGATATTGTTACTTCGGATGGTGTAATAACTGTTGAGGAATCTCAATCACTAGACACAGAATTAGATATAACTGAAGGAATGTCTTTTGACAGGGGCTATAGTTCTCCATATTTCGTAACAGACCAAGAAAGACAAGTTTGTGAACTTGAAAACCCTAAAATATTAATAACTGATCAAAAAATTTCAACTTTAGTTGATCTGGTTCCAATACTTGAAGAAATTCAGAAATCAGGCTCACCTTTTCTAATTCTTGCTGAAGATATCGAAGGAGAGGCTTTAACCACCTTGGTTTTGAATAAGAATAGTGGAGTGTTAAACGTAGCTTCCGTAAGAGCTCCGTTATTTGGCGAGAGAAGAAAAGCTGCCCTTGAAGATATTGCTATTCTTACTGGAGCAAAGTTAATTAGTGAAGATAAATCGATGACACTTGATAAAGTATCGATTAATGATTTAGGCAAAGCAAAAAAAATAACTATCACGAAGGACAAAACTACAATTGTTGCCTTCGAAGACACTAAAGATTTGGTTAAAGCGCGAGTAGAAAAATTAAAGAGAGAAGTTGAAATAACAGACTCAGAGTATGATCAGGACAAAATCAATGAAAGGATAGCAAAACTAGCTGGAGGAGTAGCACTTATCAAAGTTGGAGCTGCAACAGAAACAGAGATGAAGTACAAAAAGTTAAGAATCGAAGATTCCCTTAATGCTACGAAGGCTGCTATTGAAGAGGGTGTGGTTTCTGGAGGTGGACAAACTTTAATTGAAATATCAGATGACCTTTTAAATTTAAGTCAACCATCTTCCGATGATTTAAGAACAGGGATAAAATTAGTTAAAGAAGCCCTTTTGGAACCTACTAAACAAATAGCAAAAAATGCTGGTTTTAATGGTGATGTAGTTGTAGCTGAAATTAAAAGACTTAACAAAGGATTCAATGCTAATTCAGGAAAATATGAGGATTTAAAAGATTCTGGAATATTAGATCCTACCAAAGTAATAAGATTAGCTCTTCAAGATTCAGTATCTATTGCAGCTATGCTCCTCACAACAGAAGTTGCGATGGCTGACATTCCAGAGCCTGAAGCCGCAGCCCCAGAAGGACCAGGTGGGGATCCAATGGGAGGAATGGGTGGTATGGGTATGCCAGGAATGGGTGGTATGGGTATGCCAGGCATGGGCGGCATGGGTATGCCAGGAATGGGCGGCATGGGTATGCCAGGAATGGGCGGCATGGGTATGCCGGGTATGATGTAAAAGCTAACTAGCTTTTTTATCGTTGTTAATCCACTTTCTTAAATTTTTAATATAAGGTAGGGGTAATTTTGGGGTTTCAGTAAATTGATTTATTTTATTAGAATTTTGATTTTTGTTAGATATTTCATTGCTGCTAGAAGTTTCTAGGCCATTTGATTCCCACTTTGTTTCTTCAATATTTTCAAAAGTTTTTGATAATTCAAGCTTAATTTGTTCTTGATTTTCTTCATGCACTTTATCAATGAAAGAGATCTGTTCTTGATTTTCTTCATGTACTTCATCAATTAAAGATATATGTTCTTGATTTTCTTCTTCAAGCTGATTTTCTTTTTGTAGTGAACTATGAATTAATAAATCATTTAATGAATCAATCCCAAATCTATGGACCCACTTAAGAACAACATTTTCTTTAAGTAAAAAATTATTTTCTAAAGAGGCTTGTTTAAAAACTTCTATTAAATGATTTTTTAAAAGCATAAAATTTCTAATTTAACTTTCTATTTAACAGAGGCCTTATTATAATCAAGGAAAAAACTGTTAATGAAAATAAAATTGAGATACAACTCTTACAAGTTAAATCACCATATGGGGCATGTAAAGCCACTAACTCTAAATCCATAGTTTGTGTATAGGCAGTCCTAATAGGTTCAATAGCAAAAGTTAATGGATTTAATGAAGCTAACCATCCCAACCAATTTGGCATAAAAGAGATTGGAGCTAAAGCAGTACTCGCAAAGAGAAGAGGTAAATTAATTACGAATATAAGAGCGATTAATTCAATATGTCCCGGCAAAACAAACGCTAAACATAAACTTATTGATGTGACAAAAAGAACTAATAAAATTAGTGTTGTAAACACAATTCCTAAACCATATATGTTGGGCCATCCATAACCCAAAATGTATGAAACAAGCATTATTACAATACTCTGAACAAAGCTCAAGATTGTTATGTAAAAAAAAGAAGATAAAACTATAGATAATCTACTGGTTAAAGGAGCCACAAGTAATCTATTAAGAAATCCAAACTCTCTATCAAACATTAAAGGAAGACCAGAGTTTAGGGCTCCGCTAAAAGCAGTAAAAACAATAAGTCCTGCTCCTAAAAAATTCCCATAAGACTCAACTCCTGGCAAAAAACCTTCAGGAGCTTTAGAGAATAATGCCCCAAATAAAAAAAGCCAAATTATGGGTTGTAATATTCCTGCTAAAAGAGTTGATGGTCTTCTTTTTAATTGAATAAATAATCTCTTTGTTAAGGCATATGTTTCTTGATATAAAAAAAATAAATTATACTCTTGTAATTCCATAATTAGCAGTAATTATTATTCATTATAGTTAGTTAACCAAAAGATTTTTTTATCGCATGGATTGCTTTGATTCTTTTTTTAGGTCTCTTTTACCTGCCATAGAAATTTCAGCATCCAATAATGTTTTCCCGGTTGCCTGAAGATATACATCATCCAAACTTGGCTGACTTTGGGTAAGAGAAAAAATTTCAAACTTTGAGAAGGCCAATTCCACTTTTAGCTTCGTAAGTAAATCTTTTTCCTTATCTGCTACAAAATTTATCGAGAAACCTTGAGCTTCATTTATGATAATCTGACTAATTCCATCTATTGAAGATAAAATTTGACATATATTTTTTGCTTCTTCCTGATTACTAAATTCTCTTACTTTCAAAGTTACTCTATCTCCTCCTAATTTATTTTTGAGCTCTGCAGGAGTCCCTTTTGCTATAACTCTTCCATCATCAATTATCACTAATCTGTCTGCCAATTTATCTATTTCATCAAGATAGTGACTACTTAAAATAATGGTCATTCCATTATTTCTCAAATCTTTCAAAAGTTGCCATATAATATTCCTACTTTCAATATCTAAACCAACTGTAGGTTCATCCAAAATTAATACTTGGGGCAAATGTAAAAGTCCAGCTGCCAGATCAATTCTTCTTTTCATTCCCCCTGAATAAGTTCCGCACTTACGATCAATCCAATTATTCATTTCTAATTGATCTATTAATTTATTTATCCTTTCAAATTTTTTATTTTTATTGATGTGATATAAATCTGATTGAAAATCCAAAAGCTCTCGTCCAGTTAATATTTTATCAAGTGCAATGTCTTGGGCAACATAACCAATTAATTCTCTAATTTTCCTTGAATTTTTTATCAGATTAATATTATTTATAAAAACTTCTCCACTATCAGGCTCTATTAAAGTAGCGAGTATTTTTATTAGTGTTGATTTGCCAGCACCATTTGGACCTAGTATTCCGAATAATGTGCCAGCTTCAATTTCCATCGATAAATTTTTTAATGCATTGATATCTGAATAAGATTTTGAGAGCCCTTTAACTTTTATATAATTCATCAAACTTACTATTTACTTAAAAAACATTTTACATCTAATTTAATTACTAAGCAGGGATACAATAGATAAAAATATTTGCATAGATTGCTGCTCAAATTCTACGGATAGTTGGGTTCTGGAAATTAATAACAAAAGACAAATGCCAAACATGTAGAGAATAGACCACCTAAAAAGAGATTTTGCTCTTGAAAGATCATCAGGAGATTTCTTTAATTCATTTATTAATTGCAAAAGTCTTCCATTAAATGGCAATAACATAATTCCGTATAAGAGACCCCCTTCAGGTAGAGCAAAGACTCCCATAATACTCATTAAAACTGTTGCCCATCCGTAACGGGAAATAGCTTTAGCAGTAAAAACAGATCCTTTAACAGAAGGGAGCATAGGAATACCAACAGATGCGTAATCATCCTTCAACAAAATTGCAAGTGCCCAAAAATGAGCTGGGGTCCATAACATTACTAAACCAAACAACCACCAACCACTAAGACCTACATGCCCTGTGGCAGCAGACGCTCCAACTAAGGGTGGAATCGCACCAGCAACTCCTCCGAAAACAATGTTTTTTGTTGTACGAGGTTTCAAAATAACTGTATATAAAATTACGTAGCTAAATAAACCAAGAAGAGTTAAACCCGCAGCCAAATAATTTACACCACTTACTAAAAGCATCGAAGCTGCCAAAGTACATGATACGGCGGCTAAAAATACAGTCTCAGATGATAACTTTCCTGCTGGCAAGGCTCTTTTGCTAGTTCTTGTCATCCTCTTATCTAATTCCATTTCCCACAAGCAATTAAGAGCTCCTGCTGCTGCTGCTGCCAAAGCTCCTCCTCCCAGAGTGCAGATAAGTTTCGGGGAAGACAAAGGCCATTCTTCTGTTAAAGCCATGCCTCCCAAAGTTGTGGCCAGTAAAAGTGGGATTAATCTAGGTTTTGCTACTTCAAGCCAAGGCGGCAAAGTTAATCTTTTTCTTGAAGGTACAACTTCATCCCTAATTGAAGATTTATAGTTCAAGTCTTCTAAGTTACTACTGTTCATGAGTTGATACTGACCGTTTGGGGATTAAGAGAGTGGTTTAGACCTTGTTTGGTAAAAGGATTTCTAAAAATTAATGTTGTTAATATCGCAATAAATAAGGAGGCGTTAAGTTGATGACCGATAATCAAAAAAGGTTCATTCAAATTTGTTTTAAGACTTAAAACACCCAAAGTAATTTGGGAAAACAAGAGAAAAATAAGTGTTGTTAGATATTTCCAATTTTCATTAAGCAAACTTCTCTTATAAATTGCAATAGCAAAAATCAATAAAATTGAGAAAGCAATTGGAAAAGCAAATAATTTATGAGTATCTAAAATTAGACATTGTTTATTAAAAGATAAGCAAATATGCGCTGACCAGGTTGATGAAAGCCTTACGCCAATAAAAGATTGAATCAGAGTAAGTAAAAGAGGAACAAAAAATAATAATCTCCACCAAATTAATGGCTGATCAATGTCGTCATTTTCTAAATTTTGGTTTATTGAAATTGTTGTAATGAGAAGTAGAAAAGCTATTAAAAGATGGCCAGTAACAGTATATGAATCAAGCAGGTTTATTACTGTTAAAGCTCCAAAGGATCCTTGGACAATAACGAGAAAAAGTAATAATGAATAAGTTTTAGGTAACCAATTTGGAATTTCATTTTTCCAAATAATTGAAAGCGCAAATTTAAAAAGAATTAATATTCCAACCAGAAAAGCATCTAAACGATGAAACCACTCTAGAAATACTCTTAGGTTCATATGTTTAAAAGGCAAAAAAGATCCATAACATAATGGCCAATCTGGACAGGCAAGTCCCGCCTCCATGACTCTCGTAGCACCTCCAATTACGATTAGTGCGATAAGTGCAAATACACTATGGCTTCCCAACCTTTTAAAAATTGTCAGATATTTTGATTTATATAATTGGTTATTAATCAAATGGATAAAACCTATTATTTTGCATAATAAATTAGATTCAAAAACCAAACATTAATTAAAAATTAATATGTTTAATTTAAAAAATAATTTACTAATTTAATCTTTTTTCCCTGACAATTAACTCTAAAAAGTTATTAATAATACGCCTTTTATTTCATAAATCTTAAGAAGTTGTGAATTTAAATGCTTTTCGTTTAACAAAGGATGCAGGATTAAAAAAATTGAATATCTTGAGAATATAAATACAAATTTTTAGAGATCAATTGTTAAATAAAAACATTTATTTAATATTAATTATTTCACTTGTTTTTGCTATATCTTTTTGGATTGGTTTTAATGTAAATTTGCTTCCAGCGGAAGCAAGTATTAATGCACCAATTTACGATGAACTTTTTAAAATTCTTTTCATCACTGGATTAATTATTTTTATAGGAATGACAATAGCTGTTATTTATAGCCTATTTAAGTTTAGGAAAAGAAATGATCAGATAGGAGATGGTATAGCTTTAGAGGGAAATTTAAGCTTAGAAATTGTATGGACAATTATTCCTTCAATAATTGTTTTGTTAATAGGTTTATATAGCTACAACATCTACGATCGAATGGGAGGAATGAAAGAACTAAATCATAACCATGAAATGATGAGTTCTAATTCTGAAAAAATATGGGCTGGAATAAGTCAAACTTCTGATAATGAAATAGCAATAAATAATTTATCAATTGAAGTTTCAGCTATGCAATTTGCATTTCTATTCAATTATCCCAAAGGCAATTTTATATCAGGAGAACTACACGTTCCTGTTGATCAAAAAGTATCAATGAAGATGGAATCCAAAGACGTCATTCATGCTTTTTGGGTGCCAGAGTTCAGAATTAAACAGGATATTATTCCTGGACAACCTACTATTCTAAATTTCACTCCTACAAAAGTAGGAAAATATCCGATAATTTGCGCAGAATTATGTGGCCCATATCATGGAGGGATGAGAGCCTCCATAATTGTTGAAGAAGAATCTGATTACAACGAATGGTTTAACAAAAACAAAAAACCAGAGGTAAATTTATGACAATATCAATTGATCCACAAAAAACTAATAATGAAAGCCTTCAACCTAAAGGCTGGCTTAGATACTTTAGTTTTAGCCTTGATCATAAAGTAATTGGGATACAATACTTAGTCTGCGGTTTTCTTTTCTATTTAATAGGAGGAACCTTAGCGAGCGCTATAAGAATTGAACTAGCTAGTCCAATGTCTGACTTTATGCCGAGAGATGTTTATAACCAAGTTTTAACTCTACACGGAACAATTATGATATTCCTTTGGATAGTGCCTGTAGTTAATGGTGCTTTTGGAAATTATTTAATTCCATTTTATGTAGGTGCAAGAGATATGGCATTCCCAAGATTAAATGCCGTTGCTTTTTGGTTAATTCCTCCTTCAGGTTTGATGTTGGTAGCAAGCTATTTTGTTGAGGGTGCTGCTCAGGCTGGATGGACGGCTTATCCTCCTTTGAGCATAACTACTCCTCAATCGGGACAAATTATTTGGATTCTGAGCGTTCTATTACTTGGAGGCAGTTCTATATTTGGTGGAATAAACTTTATCGCGACCATTATCAAACTAAGAAGGCCAGGATTAAAACTTATGCAATTGCCAATGTATTGTTGGGCAATGCTTGGAACAAGTCTATTAGTTGTTTTGTCAACTCCTGTTTTAGCAGGCACTTTAATTCTTCTTAGCTTCGATATCATCGCTAATACAGGTTTTTTCAATCCTGTTTTAGGCGGCAATGTCGTAGTTTATCAGCATTTATTTTGGTTTTATTCTCATCCAGCTGTATACATTATGGTCCTTCCTGCCTTTGGTTTAGTTAGTGAAATACTTCCTGTACATGCTAGAAAACCACTTTTTGGATATACAACAATGGTTTTTTCAATAATGGGGATAGTAGTTTTAGGTTTAGTTGTTTGGGCTCATCATATGTTTACTAGTGGAACGCCCCCTTGGATGAGATTATTCTTTACTATCGCCACAGCATTTATTGCTGTTCCGACAGGTATAAAATTTTTCAATTGGGTTGCAACATTATGGGGAGGTAAAATTTCCATTAATAGTGCAATGTTATTCTCTTGCGGATTTATTATAAATTTTGTTTTTGGAGGTATTACAGGAGTTGCTTTGGCACAGGTACCTTTCGATATTCACGTACATGATACCTATTTCGTTGTAGCCCATTTTCATTACATAGTCTATGGAGGGACTGTTTTTATTATTTTCTCTTCCATTTATCATTGGTTCCCCAAAGTAACTGGGAAAATGCTCAATGAAAAATTAGGAATTTTACACTTTATCATTACTTTTATTGGATTTAATTTGTGCTTTGCTCCTCAACATTGGCTTGGTTTAAATGGAATGCCAAGAAGAGTTGCAGAATATGATCCTCAATTCCAGTTCGTTAATCAAATTAGTAGCCTTGGGGCTCTTTTGATGGCTATAAGTACAATTCCCTTTTTAATTAACGTATTCCTTAGTGTGAGAAATGGAAAAAATGCTGGAGATAACCCTTGGAATGCTCTTACACCTGAATGGTTAACATCTTCTCCACCTCCAGTTGAAAATTGGGAAGGAGAAGCTCCATTAGTTGAAGAACCATATGGTTATGGTAAAGAAATTTCTGAACAGAAATAAAAACATATGACAACACTAGATAGCTCAAAAGAAATTCAAAAAAACAATTCTGAAGTTAATGAAACACATGAAGACTTCAGAATGTTTGGTCTTATAACTTTCCTAATTGCGGACGGAATGACTTTTGCTGGATTCTTTGCTGCTTATTTAACTTATAAAGCAGTAAATCCATTACCAGATGGTGCTATTTATGAATTAGAACTACCAATACCTACTCTCAATACAATTTTGTTACTTGTTAGTAGTGCAACTTTCCATAAAGCAGGCAAAGCACTTTTAAAAGATAAAAACTCAGATTCCCAAAAATGGTTATTTTTTACTGCTTTACTTGGAATTATATTTTTAATATGTCAATTATTTGAATATTTTCATTTACCTTTTGGATTAACCGATAATTTATTTGCAAGTACTTTTTATGCTCTAACTGGTTTTCATGGATTACATGTCACTTTAGGCACTTTAATGATTTTAATTATTGCTTGGCAATCGAGAATCAATGGCGGAAGATTAACCAGTCAAAATATGTTTCCATTGGAAGCTGTTGAATTGTACTGGCATTTTGTAGATGGAATATGGATTGTTTTATTTATTATTTTGTATCTTTTATAAAAAACTAAATTTCAAAAATTAAATATATTTTTTATTAATTTATATTGCCACAGTTCTCCTTTTTAGTAAGAATATATAATTATGAATTTGTCAGATAATGCTAGAAGGAAAAGAACTTCTTGAAAAAGCAAAGTTATTAAGTAAAAAATCTGAAGATGAGATAGCAAAAGGTTGTGGGTACGTAGGTCCAAGTGGAAGAATCTTAAGAAAAAGTTTTTATAGGGCGCTTATCGAAGCTAAGGGTTACAAAATAGGAAAAGGTCGTTTGGGGAAAAATGGTAATAGAGCTTCAAGAGGCAGACAGACAGAATTCAAAACTAAAGTTCATGGCAATGGGAACTTATTAATTGGTCATGCCTACACCAAAAGATTAGGTCTAGAACCTGGTCAGGAATTTAAAATCGATCTTAAAAAAGAGTCAAAAACAATTTATCTGATTCCATTAAATTAAAAAATATATTTTACCAACCGTTTTCTTTAAGCCACTCGGAAGAAATATTATTAGAAGATAAATCTTGATTACTATTTTTATTAAATAAAAGTAATTTCTCTACATATTTAATTAGTGCATCGGCCTCAAGGTTTACGCTGTCACCGATATTTAATTTATTCAGATTTGTGTTATGCCAAGTATGAGGAATTATCGCAATAGTAAATATTTCTCCTTCCCGCTCATATTTTGCAATCGTAAGACTTATACCATTTACACAAATACTCCCTTTATTAACTACATATTTTGAAAAATTATTATTTTTCCACTTTATTGATAAGAGCCAAGATTTCTCTAATTTTTCTATATTCTCAACTGTTCCAAGGCCATCAACATGTCCGCTGACTATATGCCCTCCTAGACGGTCAGACACCCTAAGAGCGGGCTCCAAATTAACAATCTGATTCAGGTTCGACTTTACTCCTAAAGTTGTTTTTTTTAATGTCTCCTCACTAACATCAACAGTAAATTTATTTTGAAAAATCTCTTTAACTGTCAAACAAATTCCATCAACAGCTATGCTGTCACCGATTGCCATATCAAAAAAATTATCTAGAATTTCAATTTCTAAAATATTTTTTTCTTGTCTTAGTTTTCCAACTGATTGAATTATTCCTGTAAACATAGATTTAAGAATAATATTTTTGCAAAATTTTGTATTTACTTTAATTTACTTTAAATGATTTTCAACTATAAATAAATTAAAGAGTAAATAAAAAAAATTGATCTTATTTAGATGATTATTAATTCACAAAAAAGATCATTTGGTAGAGGGGAGAAAGTGAGCTTATTCACTTTAGGGACAATGCGAGCAACTGAAAGTCTCGAAAAAATGTATAGCATAATAAAAAATGCATATTATGTAGGAATTAACCACATAGAAACAGCACCCGCTTATGGTGATGCTGAATCACTTATTGGAAATTCAATAAAAAAACTAGCAATAGAAGAGAATATAAAAGAAAAAAATTGGGTGATTACTTCCAAAGTTTTACCAAAGGGTGATTTCAACCTTTTAAAAAATAATTTTAAAAAGTCTCTTAAAAATTTAAATCGCGAGAAAATTAATAATCTTGCAATTCACGGACTCAACTTAAAACAACATCTGGATTGGGTTCTTGCTGGAGAGGGTAAGAAATTCATATCTTGGATACTTGAGAAGGAACTAGTTGATCAAGTTGGTTTTAGTTCTCACGGAAGTTATTCACTAATTAAAGATGCAATTAACTGTGAAGTTTTTACTTTTTGTAGTCTTCATTTACATTATTTAGATCAATCTAAGATTGCTTTAGCAGAGGAAGCTATAAAAAAAGGTATGGGAGTTTTAGCTATATCACCTGCTGATAAAGGCGGTAGATTGTATTCTCCAAGTGATATTTTGTTAGAGGCCTCTAAGCCTTTTCATCCATTAGAATTAGCTTATCGATATCTGCTGGCAAAAGGCATTACAACTTTGTCATTGGGGGCGACAAACAAAAAAGATTTTGAATTTGCGCATAAACTTAGAAACTCATTCAAGAAGCTTACAAAACTTGAAAAAAGCGCCCTGAATAAAATTGAGGAAGTTTCTAATGAAAGATTAAACTCAACCAAATGTGAACAATGTAGATCTTGTCTTCCATGTCCAAATGAAGTGCCTATTCCAGAAATACTTCGTTTAAGAAATATATCTATTGGTTATGGCCAATTAGAATTTTCGAAAGAAAGATACAATTTAATAGGAAAAGCTGGCCACTGGTGGGAAGAAAAAAATTCCTCATTTTGTCAAGAATGTAATGAATGTGTTCCTAAATGTCCTAGTAAATTAGATATACCAAATTTATTAAAAGAAACTCATAACTTATTAATTGAAAATCCTACAAAAAGATTATGGGGATAAGGACTCATTCCAAATATTTTTAAGATTAATTTTTTGTTCATTTGTTAACACAGGGAAAGACCAACTATTTTCCCAACATTTCTCTGAAGGTACTGAGATGGGGAACATTTCAGATTTATATTTACTTTGCAAGTAATCACTATTGAATGGTAGATACCAACCCTGGCTTAATAATTTATCTACTACTGATTTATTTTCTAAAGATTTAATCCATTCAATTAATATTCCATTATTTAGATTTGATCGACTAAGTAGAAAATGCCACATCAAAGGTACGCCTTGGCTTGGGAAAACTAAAGAAAGCCTTGGATCTATTTTTAAATATTTTGAACAAAGTGTATAAGGAACTATTGCGACACTAGCGTCAGAATTAATCAACCAATTGAGCATATTTTTATCATCAAATAACATTGCTTGGCTTTTGAGTTTTTTTAAAGAATTAGATGAATTAATTTTTTGAGCAATTGACAATATTATTCTGGGACTTTGTGGAAAAATAATTTTCCCAGTTAATTTTTTAGAAAGAAGAAAATCCCAAGATGTTCTGGCTGAATTTATTAATTCTTTATTATTTTTAATGATAATTGTATAGGGTACTACGCCAATCGGAAATAATTTACTTCTCTGATTTTGATTAAAACTTCCCAAAAAATCTATCGATCTCTTATCCAAATTTTCGAACAGTGCATATTCATTTATTGTTTCAAATTCCGAAAAATCTATACTAGAAATCCATCCATCATTTATTAAAGTAAATTCAGAATTGAAAATTGTGTTTCTATTTTTTTGGAGCCGAATTTTTTCAAAATTAATTTTTTCCTGCTTCCAATCTTTTGGAATCGTATCTTTAAAAGATTCTGGATAAAAAGAATTTTGTAATGCAATTTTTACTTTATTAGGAAGATTACTGCAAGAGTTTAAGAAAAATAAAAGCGAAAGCTTACCACAATTTAAAAATTCTCTTCTGGTTGCAAATTTTGAAAACATTCAGCAATCCTTCTCTAAAGAAATTTGACCTAGGCCCTTCATCATTTCCAGATTTTGTTGACACAATGAAACTATTTCTTCATTTTTAAATCCATCTAAGAAAGCAAGCAATGATATTCCACCAGCACCTACACCTTCTTTTACATGACCTAATTCATAATCCCTCAATTCTTTGTATTTTGAAGATTTAAAATTTAAAGGACTGGCTAAAGCTAATAATTTGACATCATATTTTTCATTAATTAGATTTACTAAATCACTCAGAGAATTATCTTTTACAAGCCAGCCAGTTGTCGCAATAAAAACATCTTCAATAAATTCATCTTTATTTTTTTCATCTAAAAATCCTAATACAAGCAAAATGACCGCTAACATCTGACTTCCGCCGGACAATATTACAGGTTGTTTTGCTAACCTGGCACCAATTAATAGACCCATTGAGAATGCTTGGAAAGGATCACCTACCGCCGCTACAACATCAAAAGAGTCGAAATCAGCCTTGAAATTTGCATTCAAAAGTCCTCTTTTAACTACTTGTCTTCTTAGTTCTCTTGGAGCTTTAAATAAACTACTCCCTACTAAATTAGACACATCCAAACCAAAAGCTTCCATTACTGCCTGAGCAGTTGTGGTGCCACCCGGTACAGATTCAGAAATTAAAACTGGTTGTTTTAAGGATTTTCCTATCGCAAGACCTTTTTCATAGAGATTTAAAACTCTCTCTTTAGTCATTGATTTACCAGTAGTAAGACAATTTGATGGGCCCAAATTTCTATCTTCTACAACCAAATGATTAAAATAAGGCTTTACTCCTATTCCCAGAGGAACAATAACTGGATAAATATTTATAAGCTTTGAACAAACATGACTGATTAGGGCAGGAGTTACTCCTGCATTGAGAAGAGGCAATTTATATTTATGATCTTTTGAAGCACCCTCAAGCAAAAATTCGGCATCTGCGAGCGCAGTTGTTCTCCTTGATTTTGCATTAATACCTGCTGCGGAAATTCCTGGAATTTGAGATGTATTAGTACCTGCGATTATAAGAAATATTTTTAAATTTTTAATATTTTTTTTCAGTATTTCTATCTTTTTAAATTGTCTTTTTTTATTGGATTCATTACCAAAAAAATTTATCCCTAATTCTGTACTGTACATTTTATTTTTTTTAATTATTAAAATCAACTAAGCTATTCAATAATCTTGGAGGATCTGGGATGGTTAATTTAAATCTAGGAAACAGAGAATAGGCAACTACATGTACAGTTAAAACATAAACTATTTCTTGAAAAATTATTAATAAAATTGCACCTAATTGTATACTCAAAATTGAGGGATATAAAGGTAAATTAAATAATCCAATGAACTTTTCTATTAGACCATAACTCGCTCTTGTAATTAACACCCAAAGATTATCTCCAACCAACGTTGATAATGCTATTACTCTTATTAAGAAGCCAAGAGTTCCAATAACAACTCCCCCAGTTAAACTAATTTTCCAACTCTTTTCTTTAAACCAACACCAACCTAACCAAAAAGCCAAGATCCCATAAGGAAATAAAAATAAGGTTCCTCTAACAGGACCCATAATTATGAATAAAAGTAGAAATTGTATTAAAAGTCCTTCTAATGCAATTTTAGTTCCCCTTCTCAAGTGCAACAAGATCATTGGGAGGGGTAAAATCAACCTTAATAAAGCTCCCCCAATTGGCAAATAATATAATGCAACCCATAATAAAGACGAAAGAGATGCCAAATAAGAGGTCTCGACAATATTTAATGCTTCAGTTTTTGTTGTTATTTTCATTTTTTGTTGAATATTTTTAATTAATTTTTATTCATACTTTTATTTTTTTGAATCTAAGATTCGTTCAATCTTTTCTATTTCAAAATTTACCTCAGAATTACTCAATATGGAACTTAACTCTTCAGTGGGATCTTTTGGATCTACATCTTTTAAAATTAATATTATTTTGTAAGATTGAAGCTCAATTTTTCTTTTTTTTGAGAGATTCTTAATTTTTTTATTTTTATTATCATCAAATTTTTTGTTTTCTTTTTCTAAATTTATATCATTTTTATTTAATAAGTTATTTTGTAAATCTTCATTTTTGCTTGTTTTTTCTAAGTCATTAAAACTACTTTCAAGAAAATTTGCAATCCTCCCTCCAGAGCATGCTTGCAAAAAAATTAAAAAAATTATTAAAAAAAATTCTTTTTTTTTAAAAATCATATTTTTTCTAACTTTTCTTTTTCCTTGTAATTTTTTTATTACTAATTTTTGTTTTTTTTAAAATTGAGCCTTTTTTATCTTTTAGTTTTTCTTCTAAAAGAGATACTGCGTCATCTATGGTAATTTTTTCTATGTCAGTATCTTTGGCAATCGAAACATTAGTTTTGCCACATTTTAAATAGACGCCATATCTTCCATTTAATATTTGAATTTTTTCTTTAAGTTCTTTCGGTTTTCCAAAGTCTTTAAGCACTTCTTGACCACCTCTACCCATTTTTGGCATCGCAAGAATTTCTAATGCTCGTTCTATATCAACTGTAAAAACGTCATCCTCTTTCTTTAAGGATCTGTTTTCAGATTCATTTGCATTTTTAATCCATTTAATGTACGGGCCAAATCTTCCTCTATCAGCCTCAACAACTCCTCCTTCAGGATGAACTCCTAACAATCTAGGCAAACTCAAAAGTACTAGAGCCTCATCTAGAGTTAGATCATCAGTTTTCAACTCTTTGGGTAATGAAGCCCTTCTTGGTTTAGCTTTATCTTGATCATTATTTCCCAATTGTACGTAAGGTCCATAAGGGCCAAATCTTAAAAAGACTTTTTCTCCAGTTTTTGGATCAGTTCCAAGATCCGATGGGCCACTTAAGATTTGATCAACTTGCTTTATGTCTAAATCTCCAGGAGTAATATCCATTGGAAGATTACCTTTTGCCTGAATTTCATTACCAGATTCATCAATTTTTGTACCCTCTAGCCAAGGTCCGTTAGAGCCTATTCTTACTACGCAAGGAAGATCTTCGAAATCAACTTGTCTATAAGCTTTACCATCAATATCACCCTCTGTTTTCTGAACCTTTACCTCCAAACCATTTTTACCTTTATAGAAAGTTTCGAGGTATGGTAGCCACTCAAGATTGCCTGAAGATATTTCATCCAATGAAGATTCCATTTTTGCAGTAAAAGTAGTATCAACCAGATCAGGAAAATGTTCTTCTAATAGAGCAGTAACTGCAAAAGCTGTAAACGTTGGAGCTAAAGTATTGGAAGATATATTCGCATAACCTCTATCAACTATGGTCCCAATAATGCTGGCATAGGTAGAAGGTCTTCCAATCCCTTCCTTTTCAAGAACTTTAACTAATGCAGCCTCTGTATATCTTGAAGGAGGTTTAGTTTCATGAAAAGTAGATTCCTTATTAGTAACTTCAAGACATGTTCCAGTTGTTAAGTTTGGGAGAATAATTTCTTGTTGTTCAAGAGATGAACTTGGGTCATCACTTCCCTCGACATAAGCTCTGAAGAATCCTGCGAAATCAATACTTTTCCCGCTCGATTTAAATAATCCATTCCCCACGCTAATTTCAGCATTAATCATTGTTAGCCTAGCTTCCGCCATTTGACTAGCTACAGTTCTTTTCCAAATTAAATCGTAAAGAGATAAGTCTCTACCAATTAGATTAGTTTCCTTTGGTGTTTTAAATACCTCTCCTGCAGGCCTAATAGCTTCGTGTGCTTCTTGAGCATTTCTTGCAGTTGAGTTAAATTGTCTTGGTGAGTTAGATAAATATTCTTTCCCATACATAGAACTGACACATTCTCTAGCAGCTCTCGTGGCTTGTTCGGAAAGATGAACTGAATCAGTTCTCATATATGTTATGAAACCTCTCTCATAAAGCCCTTGTGCACATCTCATAGTTTCTCTTGCAGACAAACGGAGCTTCCTATTTGCTTCTTGTTGTAATGTGCT